>PGZD01000008.1 GCA_002843155.1 Gammaproteobacteria bacterium HGW-Gammaproteobacteria-3 | reverse complement strand
CACACTCAACATTGGGCTATTTGTCCCCGCTCGAATTCGAGCGGGAATTTCATAGAAACGCTGCCTAAACAGGTGTCCGGTTTTTGTTGACCATTACACTTATTAGAAGGATCAACAATTGTCACACAATTGCAACATTCAGCTGTTACGATGCTGTCATCAAACTTATATAGATATGTGTAGATGAGCATGTTAGACAGAAAACAAGGAAAACCTATCTTCCGGCAAATCGCTGAAACCTTGCAACAGGATATTCAGCAGCATTACCAATCAGGCGATTGCCTGCCTTCGGAGCAGGAGCTGGCGGACCGATTTTCGGTCAATCGGCATACCCTGCGGCGAGGCATCGATGAGTTGGTGACGTTGGGCTTGGTGGAACGGGTACACGGAAAAGGTGTGTTTGTACTGGATGCGCCGGTGGATTACGCCATCGGCAAACACAGTCGCTTTACCGAAAACCTGGAAGCGCTGGGTAAAACCAGCGATTCGCGTCTGCTGAGAAAGCTGGAAATCAAGGCCAAGGGCAACGTGGCCAAGCTGTTGCAAATTGCCGAGGGCGATGCGGTGTTGTGGCTGGAAACCTTGCGCAAGGTCGATGGCAAGCCGTTTTGTCTTATTTCACATTACCTGCCGCTGGCTCGATTAGGTGATGGCATCAAGGATTATCTGGACGGCTCACTACACACGTTCTTTAAACAAATGGGACTTGCTCCGGTTCGGCTGGGTAGTACGGTCAGCGCCAGTCTGCCTCTGGATGAAGACGGTTTACTGTTGTCCATGCCCCGACACCTGCCGGTGCTGCGGATAAAAACCGTCAACATCGATGCCAAAAGCCGACTACCGATCGAGTACTCATTGGCACGCTTTCGGGCTGATCGGGCGCAAATTTCCATCAATCTCGAATAACGTTTTTAATTTTTATTTTCAGGAAACACTCATGAAACTCAACAGCTTGAAATTAACGCTCACCGCGTTGGTGATGCTGGGACTACAGACAATAGCCGAAGCCAAAGGTTTGGTGATGGGTTTGATACCTGCTGAAAACAACGAAGAAATGATCCAGAAATTCGAGCCGATGCGCCAATATCTGGAAGCCAAAACCGGAACACCGGTCAAGGTCTTTACCGCGACCGATTATTCCGGCATCATCGAGGGCATGAAAAAAGGCCGGGTCGACATTGCCTGGTTTGGTCCATTGTCTTATGTACTGGCCGAGAAAGAAGCCAACGCCGAAGCCTTTGCCGTGGGTGTACGCGCCGACACCGGCCTGTCTACCTACCGCTCGCTATTCGTGGTGCCGGAAGGTTCCGAGGTTAAAAGCATCGCCGACCTGAAAGGCAAGAGCGTGGCCTTTGTCGATCCTGCGTCAGCCTCCGGCGGCCTGGTTCCGACTTATATGGTCAAGCAGGCCACAGGGCAGATGCCTAAACAATTTTTCGGCCAGTTTACCTATGCCGGCTCGCATGATGCAGCGGAAATGGCGGTTAAAAACAAATCCGTCGATGCCGCTGCCGACAATGACATTACCTACGAAAAAATGCTGGCAAAAGGCCTGATTACGAAACAATCCAACCGAGTCTTGCTGTATTCCGATCCGTTGTCAGGCTCGCCGATGGTTTATCGCAAAGACTTACCGGAAGCGACCAAAGCCCAGATTCGCGAGGCCATTTTGCATGCGCATAACGACATCAAGGTGACCGGTTACGGTGATTTAGCCAAATACGATCCCGTTACGCCAGCCGATTACCAAAAAATTCGCGACTTGGTCAGCGAATTGGGATTACTCCGCGAAGAGATGCTGAAGTAAAGATGCTTCTACGATTATGAAGGATGTCAAGAAATTTATGCGCGGTGGGCAAAAAAACTGCCCACCCTACCCCACTGCTATTAAGTTAAGCGGATTTAGACAAAATAACTGCTGATGTGGGGGCGACTTCAGTCGCTCCCACAATCCAACTTAATGGCAGTGACCCTACCACTCCAAGGAAACCCGTTATGGCTTACATTTCTCTAAGAGCAGTGCATAAAACCTACCCCAATGGTTATTGTGCACTGAAAAACTTCAATCTGGACATCGAAGCCGGGCAATTCATTGCCGTGCTGGGGCCTAGTGGTGCCGGCAAATCGACCTTACTCCGAGCAATGAATGCCCTTGATCCAGCCACGCAAGGCGAGATTAGCATTGATGGCGTTGCCCTGAACAAAAAAAACTACCGCAAAATACGCGCCCATGTCGGCATGGTATTTCAACAGTTTAATCTGGTGAATCGCTTGAACGTGATGACCAATGTGCTGGTCGGGCGTCTGGCTGAACACAGCTGGCTGAGCAGTTTATTTTACCTGTTCCCCAAAACGGATTACCAAATCGCCGAAGCGGCGTTACGCGAAGTCGATTTGCTGGACAAGGCCTGGAGCCGTGCCGACAAGCTGTCCGGCGGACAGCAGCAACGGGTAGGCATTGCCCGTGCCTTGGCGCAACAACCCAAACTGATTCTGGCCGATGAGCCGATTGCCAGTCTTGATCCCAAAGCCAGCGAAGAAGTTCTGAAGCTGCTGCGGAAAATTTGCAGCGAAAAAGGCATTACCGTCATTATCAATCTGCATCAGGTTGAATATGCCAAACAATACGCTGACCGCATCATTGCCTTGAATGCAGGCACACTGGTATTTGACGGCAGTCCTGAACAATTAACCCAAGCCAGGCAGGCTGAAATTTACGGCACCGTCGCCGAGGAGATCTACCATGAACCCGAGCTGGTATTGGCCCACGCCTAATGGCAAACCGCCGCTTACGGCGGTATTGAGTGTTGTACTGCCGATTGCGGTGCTGGCGTTGACCGCGTCGACTGTGGATATATCGACTAACAAAATATTTTCTGCCTTACCGCGTATGCTGGATTTTACCCGGAATTTATGGGTCATGCCCGATTGGGCGTATTTACCGCAATTGGGCGAAAAAATGCTGGAAACCGTGGAAATGACCTTATTGGCGACCGCGCTTGCGGTGGTGTTATCCATGCCGTTGGGCATTCTGGCGGCGAAAAACGCCAGCCCCCATCCCTGGATTTTTCGCATGACCCGCGATCTGCTAAGTCTTATCCGCTCACTGCCGGAACTGGTGTGGGCGCTGGTCTTTGTCTCGGCATTGGGACTGGGGCCGTTGCCGGGCATTATGGCGTTGGCGCTGGTCACGGTCGGCTTTATGGGCAAATTTATCGCTGAAAGCATAGAAGTGGTCGATTTCAAAGCGATTGAAGGGCTGGATTCGACCGGCTGCACTAAATTCCAAAGTATTTTGTATGCGATGCTGCCGCAAGCGGTACCGGACTTTATCGGCTCTTTGTTGTACATTCTCGATCACAATCTGCGCGCTGCGTCCATCCTGGGTCTAGTCGGCGCTGGCGGTATCGGCTACGACATGGTGATGTCCATGCGTTTGTTCAATTACGAGCGTATCGGCATGATCGCTTTATCCATTTATGCGCTGGTGACGCTACTGGACAGGCTGTCCGACGTGTTTCGGCAGAAAGCCATCGGAGGCAACCTCAATGTCCACTAATATCTTGCCGCCCAAGCCGCTTAATTTATTTCCAGTTTGGCTATCTGTGGCGCTGGCTCTGCTGTGGTTAATCATCTGGGATTTGGGTGTTGACTTTAAGGATCTGCTGTACGGTATCGAAGACATGGCGGAGTATTTTAGCCGTTATGGCACGCCTAATTTCTCCAACATATCTAGTTATCTCTACTTAATGGCACAAACCTTGGTGACCGCGTTTTGGGGGACGACGTTCGCATTCATTATTGCAGCCGTTGTGTCGCCCTATGCTGCGCGTCCGCTGGCGCCCAACGCCTTTGCCTATCGATTTGCCAGAGAATTGCTCAATTTCATGCGCGCCATGCCCGATTTGCTGCTGGCGTTGATATTCGTCAGTTCGCTGGGCTTGGGACCCTTGCCGGGTGTGCTGGCGCTGTCCATACATACGGCTGGTTTTCTCGGCAAATTTTTTGCTGAAAACATGGAGCGGGTGCCGGCGGGAAAATACGAAGCCCTGTCGGCAGTCGGCGCCGGTTTCACCCAAAAAATCGTCTTCGCCGCTTGGCCTTCCATGCTCAGAGAATCGGTGGGCAACGTGTTGTATATTTTCGATCGCAACGTGCGCATGGCGGCGGTGTTGGGACTGGTCGGTGCGGGCGGTATCGGTTTGGAACTGCACGATGCCCTGCGCCTATTCAAATATAACCAAGCTTCCGCTCTGATCATCATCATTTTGCTCACGATTATCGTGATCGATAACTTGTCTTCCTGGCTAAGAAAGGTCTTGAACTAATGACTATTAAACGAAGCGACTGGCCCAGAGCGCTGGCTACCCAGTCGACAAAACAGCTCACGGCAGTACTCGATGAGATGACTGCCCACTGGACCATTACCCCGGTGCAATTGCCACAAACCGGCTTAGGGATGCTGCAATTGCGTGACAGTGCCTTTAACGATCCGTACTTTTTGGGTGAAATTCCGCTGGCGAGTGCCTGGGTCAGCATCCGTACCGAAGACCAGCAGGAATACCAAGGCGCCGCGCAACTGATGGACGACGATCAAGACAAGATTGAGGCCTTGGCCGTGGCTGACGCGATATTGGCGCATCAATTACCAGGGTGGTTGGCACTGTATCAACTAGTGGAAATCGGTATGACCAAACTGACAACAGAACAAAACCTGCGTAGTGCCATGCTGGAAAAAACCCGGGTGGATTTTGCCTTACTCAACGCGGCGGAGAATGACGATGATTGATGTGATTTGGCAACCTGAATTTCAACAAGCCGCTTTCCGTTGTTTGGTAGAAGCTTATTCCCGGCCGGGACAAATCAATGTCTTGCCTGCATCTGACAGCCACAGCGCCATCGGCGTGCTGGCGACCTTGATCGATGGCGAAAGCAGTCTGGCCGATCCGCATCAACTGCTCGATAACGGCGATTGCCTGCGTTTGCAAATCAAGCCCGTTGCACCGGAACGGGCGGCATTCATCCTCTGCCAAGGTACGCGGATGGTGGATTTTGAACCTCTCTTAGGCACACTGGCCAGCCCTGAACAGGGCGCGACGCTGGTGTTGGTGCTGGATGCACTGAACGGCGGCGACCGCAGCTATCAACTGACCGGCCCCGGCATTGAAACCACTGTACAGATAGCGCCGCAAGGCCTGGATAAATCCTGGTTTAAGCAACGTGCAAACTGGAACTGCGCCTTCCCGTTAGGGGTGGATATGCTGTTGACCAGCGAGGCAGGCATTTTAGCTTTGCCCAGGACCACACTTATCAAGGAGATCGACTAATGGGTTACGTTGCCATTAAAGGCGGTGGCCGCGCCATCGAAGGCGCGGCCGATGCGCTGGAATTATTGCGCACTCGCCAAGCTGAATCCGCGAGTCCGTTAGATACCGACACCATCGAAAAACAGCTGTATTTTTTGCACAGCCGTATTTTGTCGGAAGGCGGTTTGTACCATCCGCAACTCGCCTCACTGGCGATCAAGCAAAGTTTGGGTGATACCCTGGAAGCCAGTTTTGCCTTGCGCGCCTATCGTTCCACCAAACCGCGCTTGCTGGAAACGCCGGTGCATGACACCCGCAACATGAGGCTGATTCGGCGTATATCCGCCTCGTTCAAGGATATTCCCGGCGGGCAAATGTTGGGGCCGACCACCGATTACGCGCTACGCCTACTGCGCATGGAATTGCTGAACGAAAGCCCAGAGCAGTTTCAAGCCATCGCCAAAAGGTTATTTGCCGGGTTGCCGGAACGTGTGGTACCTGATTCATTTCCGAAAGTGCTGGACAGTCTGCGCGCCGAAGGTTTGCTGCCCCAGGTCAATCAAGCCGCGCGCGAACAGCCGTTCGACATTACCCGCGAACCGCTGATTTTCCCGGTGCCGCGTTCGGCGGCGCTAGCGACCATGGCGCGTGGCGAAACCGGTTCGTTATTGGCCATTGCTTATTCCAACATGCGCGGTTACGGCGATGTGCATCCGACCGTGGCGGAGCTGCGGGTGGGTTATTTGCCGGTCATGCTGCCGCATCCAATTACCGGTGAATTAACCGAAGTGGGCGAAGTATTGATGACCGAATGCGAAGTGGTCGCCATGTATCAGGGCGACGACACTCAATCCGTACCAACCTTTACTTTGGGTTACGGCGCTTGCTTCGGCCATAACGAGGTCAAAGCGATTTCTATGGCGATTCTGGACAGAGCCTTGCAAAAAGGCATGCAGGACGGCCCGGAAAACCCATCGGAAGACCCGGAGTTTGTGTTGCTGCATGTCGACGGCATCGATTCTATGGGCTTTGCCTCGCACTACAAAATGCCGCATTACGTCACCTTCCAGTCGGACATGGACCGCCTGCGAACCACCCAACAAAAACAGGAGGCCGGTCATGAGTAACGGCATCAATTTCGCCTTTCTGGACGAATACGCCAAGCGTGAGATACGGCGTAGCCTCATCAAAGCCATCTGCATTCCTGGCTACCAGGTACCGTATTCTTCGCGGGAAATGCCGATGGGACGCGGCTTCGGCACCGGTGGCCTGCAATTGACGCTGGCTTTGATCGGCGCCGATGACACCTTAAAAGTCATCGACCAAGGCTCGGATGATTCGGTAAATGCCGTCAATTTGCGCAAATTCATCGAAATGACCTGCCCCGGCATAGCGACCACCACCCGCTTGCAGGAAGCGACGCTGATCCAATCCCGTCACCGGATTCCCGAGCAAGCGCTACGCGCCGACCAGATTCTGGTGTTACAGGTACCGTATCCGGATGCGCTGGTGATCGTCGAGCCCAGTGAGGACAAACGCAAGATCATGCACGGCGAGGCGGATTATTCGCGGTTGTTAGTGAAGTTGTACGAAGACATCGTCAAATTCGATGAAATCACCATTTCCCACCGCTACCCGACCCGCATCAACGGCCATTACATCATCGACCCGTCGCCAATACCGCGTTACGACGTCCCCAAGTTGCACAACTCCAAGGCGTTGATTCTGTTCGGTGCCGGACGGGAGAAAAAAATCTACGCGGTACCGCCGCATTGTTTGGCCGAGCCTTTGGCGTTCGATGATGTACCGTTTCGCATCGAGGATTTTAGCGATAGCCACGGTGAGCGCCGCGCCTGCAAGCTATGCGGTTCTAAGACAAGCTTTTTAGATGAGTTTATCGATGAACAAGGCGTGCGGGTTTACCAATGTTCCGACAGCGATTATTGCGAACAACAGCAGGAGTGTGCGCATGGATAAGATTCTGGAAGTCAAAGGCCTGTCGCAAGTGTACGGGCCAGGCTGCGATTTATGTTTTGCCAGCACCGGTCCTGATCTGGAAACCAATATCTGCCCGCATTGCGGCAGCATCGTCGCCTTGCATGACTTGAGTTTTGATCTTTATAAAGGCGAAATTCTCGGAATCATGGGCGAATCGGGCAGCGGTAAGTCGACGGCGGTCAAGTGCCTGTATTTCGATCAAATGCCTTACAGCGGCAACGCCATCTTTTTCGACGATAGTGGGCAAATGCCATTATTTAAGCTGAATCCGGCCCAACGCCGCAGTCTGCGCAATCATCGTTTTGGCATGGTGTATCAAAACCCCAATCTGGGGCTGAATTTCGATATTTCCGCCGGTGGCAATATCGCCGAGCGCTTATTGATGAGCCAGGTGATGAACTACAGCGAGATTCGCGAACGGGCCCGTGAATTGCTGGCGCGTACCGAAGTGTTGACCGAACGCATGGACGAACTGCCTAAAAACTTTTCCGGCGGCATGCAGCAGCGGGTGCAAATTGCCAAGGCCTTGGCGACCCGGCCACCTTTGTTGTTTCTGGATGAGGTGACGACCGGACTGGATTTATCGGTACAGGCGAAAATTCTGGATTTGATTCTGGAAATTCAATCCGAACTCAACACCGCGATGATTGTGGTCACGCATGATTTGGGCGTGATCCGCCTATTGGCCGGGCGCACCCTGGTGATGAAATACGGACGGGTGATTGAAAGCGGGCTGACCGACCAGATTCTGGAAGACCCGCAACACGCCTACACCCAACAATTGGTCGCTTCGGCGTTATAAGGAACAAAACGATGACTAGAAAACCCTTATTGAGCGTCGAAAATCTGTCCAAAACCTTTTATTTGCATGAGCAAAATAAAGTCATTCCGTCATCATCGCAGGTCAATCTCACGGTGTATTCGGGCAAATTGACCGCCTTAATAGGCCCGACCGGCGCCGGTAAATCATCCGTACTCAAAAGTATTTACCGCACGTATTTACCGAGTAGCGGACGGTTGTTGTACGAAACGGCAGCGGGCGGCACCCTGGATTTGGCGCTGGCGCTGGAGCATCGCATTCTGGAACTGCGACGTGAAGAAATCGGCTTCGTCACCCAGTTTTTACATACCTTGCCTCGGCAAAAAACCCTGGATGTGGTGGCGATGCCGTTATATCGACAAGGCGTGAATAAACAGGAAGGCCGAGCCCGCGCGGCGGAATTATTGGCGGAACTGAATATCCCGGAACGTTTATGGGAAGTGCCGCCCGCCACCTTTTCCGGCGGCGAGAAACAACGGGTCAATCTGGCGCGTGGGCTGATTGCCTCGCCGCGTTTGTTGCTACTGGACGAACCCACCGCCAGTCTGGATGCCAAAACCACTGACCGCGTGGTGGACTTGATTCAGCGCAAAAAAGCCCAAGGCGTTGGCATGCTGGCGATTTTTCACCATGCCGATTTGGTCAAGCGCATGGCGGATGAAGTGGTGGAATTAAGCGTACCGACTAGTGCTTAGTGGGAGCGACGCCTACGTCGCGATTAACAATTCACTTCGCGACGAGGTCGTCGCTCCTACCTATTTTATAAATTTGGAGTCTTCGTAGGGTACGCATCGCGTACCTTTATGAAAGTACCGAGGAATCGAGTACCCGAAAGCCTTGAAAAGGTACGCGATGCGTACCCTACTCAATTCCTCATGGAATCATGAATCTTTGGAGTCATCATGCATTATCACATTACCAACGCGCGCCTGGTTTTAGCCGACCAGGTACTGGAACAGGCGAGCCTGCTCATCGAAGACGGCCGCATCGCCGCCATCAACCCAAGCGATGTGTCAGCCGCGCAAACCATCGATCTGGGCAATCGTTACTTGCTCCCCGGCCTGATCGATCTGCATGCCGATGCCTTGGAAAAGGACATCGAACCTCGCCCTAATGTACATTTTCCGCTGGACTATGCCATCGCTCAGGCCGACAAGCGCAACGCCGCTGCGGGCATTACCACGGTATTTCATTCTCTGTCGTTCGCCAACGCCGAATTGGGGCTGCGCAACAATGCCATGGCGGCCGACATCGTCCGCGCTATTCATGCCTTTAACGGCAAAGGTCTGGTCGATAACCGCGTACACACCCGTTACGAAATCACCGACCCCACCGCCTTACCGGTGTTGCTGGAATTGTTGGATGAAGACAGTGTGCATTTACTGTCAATCATGGATCACACCCCCGGACAGGGCCAGTTCAAGGACATGCGCGCTTATCAAGATTACTTACAAAAAAGTTATCAAAAAACCGCCGCTGAAACACAAGCCATCATTGACGACAAACTGGCCCAGGCCGAAGCCGCGCAAATCCGCGTCAAACAATTGATAGCCCACGCACACGCCAAAAACGTCCATGTCGCCAGCCACGACGACGACTGCCCGGATAAGGTGGCGGAAATCAAGGCGCTGGGCGTGCATATCAGCGAATTTCCGATCAATCTGGAAACGGCCCGCCATGCCATCGATCAGGGTATGCGCACGATTATGGGCGCGCCGAATATTTTGCGAGGCAAAAGCCAAAGCGGTTCCATGAAGGCGCAGGATGCCATTGAGCACGGTGTAGCCAGTTGTTTGTGTTCGGATTATGCCCCGGCCAGCCTGTTGACTGCCTTATTCGTGCTGGTGCAACGCGGCGTGTTGAATTTACCGGAAGCCGTTAAATTGGTTAGTCTCAATCCCGCCAAGGCATTGAGTCTGGCCGATCGCGGTGAAATCGCCGTGGGTAAACGCGCGGATCTGGTCTGTGTCGATTTTGTGGGTGATTACCCGCAAGTCGGTCAAGCCTGGGTCAATGGCCGACTGGTTTATACCGTATCGTATGCAGGTAACAGCTGATGCAGGGGCAATTATTTTATGTGATTGGCCCTTCCGGTTCGGGCAAGGATAGTTTGATGAACTATGCCCGCGAAAAACTGGTGGCTAATACACGCATTGTTTTCGCTCACCGCTATATCACCCGACCGCCGGAATTAGTAGGTGAAAATCATATTTATTTGTCTGAGGCAGAATTCAGTGCCAAGGTAGCACAAGGTTTTTTTGCCATGCAGTGGGACAGCCATGGCTGGCATTACGGCATTGGTAAAGAAATCAACCTTTGGCTGGCGCAGGGCTTTGATGTGGTGATTAACGGCTCGCGCGAATACTTGGATACTGCGCTGGCCAAAGAGCCGGGCATCAGAGTTGCACTAATTAAAACCGCAACACCGGTTTTACGCGAACGCTTAAAAAAGCGCCAGCGCGAATCCGCAGCTGAAATCGAGCGTCGCCTGGAAAGAGCGACCTTGTTTAATGGGATTGTGCACCCCAATGTAACGATATTGAGTAATGACGGTGCATTGGAAGAGGCAGGTGAAGCCTTCTGCGCCTTACTGACCGGACGTGAGCGAACCCATCAGAAGAATTGACATGCCTTCGAAATGGACTTTACGCTTTTTGGGCACGGGTAATGCACCTGGAGTACCGGTGCATGGCTGTGCTTGCGAAATTTGCCGCCTGGCGACCTTCAACAGCGAATTGCGGCGTGAGCCCTGTTCGGCTTTACTGACAGTGGACGGACAGCAGATTTTGCTGGATGCCGGCTTGCCTGATTTGAAGCAGCGCTTTCCCGATGGCAGCTTACATAGCATTCTGTTGACGCATTACCATCCCGATCATGTCCAGGGTTTGTTTCCATTGCGTTGGGGCGTAGGCCAAACCCTTCCGGTTTACGGACCCGAAGATCGAGAAGGTTGCGGCGATTTATTCAAAAATCATGGCATATTGGATTTCAGGAGTCTTCAGCCTTTTCAAGGGTTCGAGTTGGCCGGAATCAACGTGACGCCCGTGCCCCTGGTGCATTCCAGGAAAACCCTGGGCTACTGCTTTGAGCAAGAGGGTATCAAGTTGGCTTATTTGACCGACACCGTGGGTTTGCCCAGAAAGACGCAGACGTTTTTGCAGTCTTGGCGGCCCGATTTAATGGTGCTCGACTGCTCGTTTCCACCGCTGGATACACAGCCGAAAAACCACAACGATCTCAAATTAGCCCTTGGCATTCATGCCGATATTATGCCTAAACAGACGATTTTGACTCATATCGGCCACGAGCTGGATGTGTGGCTCAACGAGCATCGCACCAGTTTGCCGTTAGACGTCGCCGTCGTCCGGGATAAAGACCGGGTTGAATTAGAGACTCTTAATGGTGTGGTAAAAATCAGCATGGTCAATCAGGCATTTGATGCACAACAAACGGTGCTATTTTAGTGGTTTTGTAATAGTTCAGAACTTGTATTTCCCGTAACGTCGCCGAATCAACTGCCAACTCAAACACCATGTGTGGTCACCAATTTGACCATCCAACTAATGTAATTATTATCACTATTTTTGCGTTCGGGAATGACTTAACCTCACTCGACTCCAGCGATGATCACAGACCAGCGTTAACTGTAGCGAGGTTGCCATACTTTCTAGGCTTTTTGGAGGGGCGCCAGTCTGAAACGACTGGGTATTTAAATGTCCGCTTTGTAAAATACAACAGACTCACACTACTATAACGGCAAGGTGAATGTTTAGGGTCGGGTGTTACCGGCCAGACGAGTCATATAAAATTATTAGCGCCTTATTTTAGGCGCTAACTCGGTTTTTCGTTCGATTGTGCCCCAATTCAAATGCAATTTTACGTTGTGCCAGAACCATTCCCAGGGCAATCGCATCAAGTTTATCTTGACATAGCGATCTGAAATATGTTCAGAAGAGGAATTTTGGGCAAGCCCACAGAAACATGGAAGCCGAAAACCTATCGATCTTAGAACACTTTAGCAATTTACAAGACCCGCGCACGCGGCATTTAGAGAAAGCCATCGCATCGACCAGATTATCGGTAAATTGCCGGTAGCGTTGCCAAGCATAACACAACAAGTAGAGATAGGTCTGCTCCGGCTTGAGGTTTCGCAAGTCGTGGACGGTATAAAAATTGGCCAAACTCGCATAGTAGAGCAAGTTCTGCTGTGAAACGCCCAGCTTGAGCGGCAAGGCTTTTGCAATTCTGTGCAGTGGTTCCAGCATGGTGCGCTTCTCGCGTTCGCGAGTCGGAAGCGAACCACAATCTGAACCGTTTGTTGGACAAGCCCGATCCTGCTGAGCGGTGGCAAAAAACTGGAATGTATAGACTAAAAGTAAAGCTTGACAGCCTATGATATTTGAGATATTCAGAAAATATCTTTTTTGAGATGAGTTTGTAAGAAAATCAACCTGTTGTATATTTGGCATTTGTGTGTGATTTCCATGTAATGAAGTGTACATCGAAGCCTTGGTTTAAACAAGATGCAAATTAATGTTTGAATCGAGTCAATTGTTTATGCTGTTACAGCCATTATTATGGCTATCCTTTTTTGGCTTCGACGAAGCCGCTTTCTCCGCGTTAGCAGCTTCGTCCAACAATTGATAATAACCGAGGAGTTTTAGTGCTAAAAATCGTTAAAATTTTTAAAAAAATCACGTCGAGAATCTTCGCGGAGCTGTGAGGCTATTTTCAGAGGTGCCCTTAATGTGGGAAGCTAAAAAGCTCAGGTACAGTTAATGTGAGAAAAAGTGATTTTATACAGTCAATTAATTCGAGAAAAAATTAGCGGATAAGGTCAAGAAATGCCGATTATGAAATCAAGAAACTACAGCTAAGCAGTGGAGAAACCGGCTATGTTTCCCGGATTTTATTGAAATAAAGGGTTGCGCCTATCACGGCGGTCGGCGCTACCAGGATATTGAATACCGGCAAAGTCAGTCCCAACATGACAACACCGCCGAAACCGAGCGCTCCCCAGCGCATACTTCCAATTTGTTGTTTTTGTTCGGCGAACAGCAGGCCTTCATTTTCCAGAGGATAGGCCAGATATTCCAAAGCGCAGCCCCAGGCGCCGAACAATGCCCATAAAAAAGGCGCGATGATGTTCAGCCCGGGAATGAAGGACAGTACCAGCAACGCCAGCACTCGGATCAGAAAATACCCGCCCCGTCGCAGCTCCGCCCACAGCACTTTAACTAACGGCTGCTCAGCCACCGCAAGCGGTTGCCCGGTGATTATGGCCAAGGTTTTGGCCGACAATTTGCCGTAAAAAGGCGCCGCGATCAGATTCGCCAATAGCGTGAAAGTAAAAAAACCGGCGATAAAAAAGCTGATGAAAAACAGCGGCCATAACAGCCAACTGAGCCAGGACAACCCATCCGGAATAAAGCGTTCGATCAGGTCGGTAACCGTGTAATAAGCCAGCACCAGCACGCTGCTGTACAACACGATATTGATCAATACGGGTATCAGGATAAATTTACGCAAGTCCCGGCGCCCTAACATCTTTAAACCCTGAAAAAAATAGCGCATCGTCAAAGCCGGATTATTGCCTTTTTTTGCAAATCTCATTGTTGCAAGCCCTCCAACCCTTGTTCGGATGGATCGATGACGACACCCCGTTCGGTGACGATAGCCGAGATCAATGCCGCTGGCGTCACATCGAAAACCGGATTCCAGGCCGTCACCAATGAATCGGGATAGACATAGCTGGCGGGCAATAATTCCGCAGAATTACGCTGCTCTATCGCAATGCCGTTACCATTGGGCAGTGTCCAGTCGATAGTCGAGGTCGGCGCTACAACCATGAACTTGACGCCGTGCTGCCTGGCCAGTACGGCCAACGCATAAGTACCTATTTTATTGGCGCAATCGCCATTGGCCGCAATCCGGTCGGCACCGACCACAACCCAGTCTATGGCGCCCGATTGCATCAACCAGGCGGCGGCGGAATCGGCGATTAACGTCACGGGAATACCGTCTTGCGTCAATTCCCACACCGTCAACCGGGCGCCTTGCAGCCACGGACGGGTTTCACCGGCATAGATTGTCCGGGGCGCTCTTTGACAGGCGCTGCGAATCACTCCCAAAGCCGTGCCGTAGCCTCCGGTCGCCAGCGCGCCGGTGTTGCAATGCGTCAACAAGCCTTGGGCGTCGCCCAGTACATCAGCGCCCATCTCGCCCATGGTATGATTGGCGGCCAGGTCATCTTGGTGAATTTTTTGCGCCAGGGCCAGAAACTCGGGCACCGGCTGATCCGACGCCTTTGCCAGTAAATGCTTCATCTGCTCCAGGGCCCAAAACAGGTTAACCGCAGTCGGTCGAGATTGCGAAAGCACTTCAATATCGGCGGCCACACTTTGCCGCCATTGCTGCGGATCCTTGACACTATGCCGTCGCACCGACAGCACTACGCCGAAAGCGGCGGCAATACCGATAGCGGGCGCGCCGCGCACACGCATGGTTTTAATGGCTTCGACGACACCGGCGGTGTCATGATATTCATCATAAATGACAGCTTGCGGCAATTGCCGCTGATCCAGAACTTTCAGACTGGTGCCGGTCCACTGCAAGGCTTGTACCGGCAAATGTTTCGATTCATTCATTGTTTATCAAAAAACTCTCAAAAAAGTTATAATCCCGGCACTTTTCCCGGAATTGATTATGCACATCGATACTCTTCTTAACGCCCGCTGGATTATACCTGTTGAACCCGAATCCGTAACCTACGAGCATCATTCGCTGGCCATCGATAACGGCAGGATCATCGATTTACTGCCGACCGTTGAGGCACTGCAAAAATATCAGGTTGAATCCATAGAAAATCTGGAACATCATACCCTGTTGCCGGGGCTGATCAACAGCCACAGCCATGCGGCCATGACCTTGCTGCGCGGTATCGCCGACGATTTGCATTTGATGGACTGGCTTACCCATCATATCTGGCCGCTGGAGCAGAAATGGGTCGGTGAAGCTTTTGTCCGGGACGGTGTCGATCTGGCCATTGCCGAAATGATTCGAGGCGGCACCACCTGCTTCAACGATATGTATTTTTTTCCCGAGATTGCTGCGCAGCAGGCCATACATCACGGTATCCGCGCCGGTATCGGCCTGATTCTGATCGATTTTCCTTCGGCTTGGGCGGACAACAGCGACCACTACCTCGAAAAAGGCCTGAGCCTGCACGATCAGCTCCGGCATGAAGCCTTGATCTCGACGGTTTTCGCGCCTCATGCGCCGTACACGGTGGGAGACGCACCGTTAAAAAAAATTCGCACCTTTGCCGATAAACTCGAACTCCCCATTCATATGCATGTGCACGAAACCCGGCACGAAGTTGAACAAGCTGTGACGCAATCCGGCAAACGGCCGCTGCAAAGACTGCATGAATTGGCTCTGCTCGACCCCTCTTTCATGGCCGTGCATATGACCCAGTTGACCGGCGCCGAAATCAGCCTGCTTGCTGAAACCGGCGCCCATATCATCCATTGCCCCGAGTCCAATTTAAAACTGGCCAGCGGCTTTTGCCCGGTCGCCCGCTGTCTCGATGCCGGTATCAATGTGGCGCTGGGTACCGATGGCGCGGCCAGCAATAACGATCTGGACATGCTGGGCGAAATGCGCACCGCAGCTTTGCTGGGCAAGGCCGTGGCTGACAATGCCAGCGCCATTCCGGCTATGAAAGCTTTGCAAATGGCCACCATCAATGGCGCCAAGGCTTTAGGCATCAGTCATGAAACCGGCTCGCTCAGCCTCGGCAAAGCGGCCGATGTCATCGCTATCGACTTAAGCCCCTTGGAAACCCAGCCTTTATACTGCCCCGTGTCACAAATTGTTTACGCGGCAAGCCGCCAGCAAGTCACCGATGTCTGGGTGGCGGGCAAACGGCTGCTGAATCAACGCCGCCTGACGACGCTCGATAGCGCCGAATTAATCGACAAAATCAAAGACTGGCAACGCCGGTTAACGCAATAAAGGCTCTGGTTGGCTATTTTAGGCCGACTTCAAGCTCCGCATTGGCAATAACCTAGTAATATAGTATACAATTACCCAACAACCACGGTTCAGCATCATGACAGCTACAGACAACGTACATCCCCACGAAATCAATAAATTCGGCTCGATGGCCGAACGCTGGTGGGATCATCAGGGTGAATTCAAAACCCTGCATGAAATCAATCCACTGCGCCTGCAATTTATCCGCGACCATGTATCGATAGCGAATCAGCGCATCGTCGATGTCGGTTGCGGCGGCGGCATTCTGACCGAAGCACTGGCCAAAAACGGCGCCGACGCGACCGGTATCGATTTAAGCGAGGAACTGATCGATATCGCAGAGCTCCATGGGCTGGAGTCCGGCATTCAAGCCCACTACCGGAAAATCAGCGCCGAAGCGCTGGCTGAGGAACAAGCGGCCCATTTCGATCAGGTAACCTGCATGGAAATGCTCGAACATGTCCCTGACCCGGCGGCGATTGTCCAGGCCTGCGCGCAATTGGTCAAACCGGGGGGTTATGTGTTTTTCTCGACGCTCAACCGTAAACCCAAAGCTTACCTGTTAGCCATCGTCGCCGCCGAACACCTGTTAAAAATGCTGCCCAAAGACACGCATGATTACCAGACTTTTATCAAGCCGTCAGAACTTTGCCAATGGGCGCGGGCAGCGGGTCTTGAGCTACAGGATATAATCGGCATCGAATACAATCCTTTCAGCAGACGTTTTCATCTCGGCAAAGACCTCGATGTCAACTATATCGCCGCCTTTAAACGGCCTGAGTAAACGGCCCATGAACGGTTTTACGTTGACTTGCGTATTGTTCGACCTTGACGGCACTTTGGTCGATACCGCGCCCGATTTAATCGTCTGTTTGAATCATGCCCTGACCCGGCACGACTTGCCGACGACTGCCTACGATGCAGTCAGACCGCTTATTTCCTTTGGCGCCGCCGCGATGATTGAAGCCAGCCTCAAACAACCGGCAAGCACTGCCTTGAAACAGAATATTCTGGCCACCATGCTCAATCATTATCAGTGCAATATCGCCCAGCATTCAGTATTTTTTCCCGGCATGCCCGAAACCCTGAGTACCATTGAGGCACTAGGTCTTAAATGGGGCGTTGTAACCAACAAACAGAAACGTTTTACTCAGCCTTTGATGACGGCGCTCAAGCTCAACCACCGGGCTGCCTGTATCATCAGTGGCGATACCACCGCCAACAGCAAACCACATCCGGAACCGATGCTGGAGGGTTGTCGGCAGGCCGGAGTCAAGCCGCAAGACTGCGTTTATATCGGTGATGCCGGTCACGACATCACCGCCGGTAAAAGTGTCGGCATGAAAACGCTGGCCGCCCTGTACGGTTACCTGAAACCTGACGACAGGCCTCAATCCTGGGGGGCTGACGGCTATATCGATCATCCTGGGCAAATCAATTCATGGATAAAAACCTCACTATGCCTTTAACCGGTCACGTCATTTTAATCACCGGCGCCGGCGGCGGCCTTGGCGGCACCGCCGCTTTGGCACTGGCCCGGCAAGGTGCGCATATTGTTTTGCTGGATAAAAATATCGCCAAACTCGAAGCGGTTTACGATCGCATAGTCGATGCGGCTCTGCCGGAACCTGCGATGTATCCTTTCGATCTGGCGGGCGCCAGCGAAAACGACTATCAAACATTAGCGGACACGCTGGCCGAAAAATACGGCTCATTGCAAGGTCTGTTGCATTCGGCCGTCGAATTCAGCGCGTTTGAACCGATCGCCCTGCAAAGCACCCAAAACTGGGGACATACTTTAAATGTCAATCTGAATGCCGCATTTTTGCTGTGCCGGGTTTTGCTGCCGGTGCTGCAAAAAAGCCCACATGCCTCGATTGTGTTTACTTCCGATTCCAGGGCGCGGCAAGGCGCGGCCTATTCCGGCGCCTATGGTGTATCAAAAATCGCATTGGAAGGTTTTGCCGGAATCCTGGCTGAAGAACTGGAATCATCACAAAAAATACGAGTCAATACCCTTATTCCCGGCCCGATTGATTCGCCTTTGCGAAAAAAAACGTATCCGGCCGAAGACAAAAGCCGATTGCCCGCGATGCAATCGCTCGACGCGCTTTACACTTTTTTGTTCGGCGCCCAAAGCATTGGCTTGACCGGTCAATGTTTCGACGCGCAAAATTTCAAGCAACCATTGAATTGACATGACAGAGAGAGAAAATCTGGTTTTAACCCGCGATGTGAATGTCGTGATGATACCCGACGGCACTGCCGATACCTTGAGCAAAGGGACAAGCGTTACCATTCATCAAGCCCTCGGCAGTAATTATACCGTAGTGACCGGGCGCGGAGTCATGGTGCGCATTGCCAGCGTCGATGCCGACGCTTTGGGTAAAGAACCGCACGAACTGCATACCCTGGTAACCGAAACTTCGGCGCAAGCAGTTGAAAAAAATTGCTGGGAAGTGCTGAAAACCGTTTACGATCCTGAAATACCGGTCAACATCGTCGATCTTGGCCTGGTTTATAATTGTATCGTCACGCCAATCAGTGAGGGTAAAAACCGGGTTTACATCGAAATGACGCTCACCGCTCCCGGTTGCGGCATGGGTCCCGTGCTTCAAGGTGACATAGAAAAATCGATCCGCGCCCTGCCCGGGGTTGACAGCGTCAATGTCGAAGTCGTGCTCGATCCGCCTTGGTCGCGGGAAATGATGTCGGAAGTCGCCCAGGTGCAATTAGGTTTGTTCTGAATTCGGACGTCTTTAAATTCCTTGAGTTTTATTTTAACCGGTGCCGCCGGTAATTGTGGATCAGGGTATTGGTTGAATCGTCATGCTTGAGCACCGGTTCTTCAAGGCTTTCAAGCTCGGGAATGATGCGCTGCGCCAAGGCCTTGCCCAATTCGACACCCCACTGGTCGAACGCGTTGATATGCCAGATAACACTCTGGGTGAACACGCTGTGTTCGTAAAGGGCAACGAGCTTGCCGAGCATTTCCGGCGTCAAACGTTCCGCCAGGATCGTGTTCGAGGGATGATTACCGGCAAACACCCGATGCCGGACTAACGCGTCCGGCACACCTTCGTCTTTGACTTGTTGCGCTGTTTTACCGAACGCCAAGGCTTCAGTCTGGGCGAAAACGTTGGCCAACAGCAAGTCATGGTGGCGTCCGAGCGGGTTGAGCGCCTGATCGAAAGCGATAAAATCGCAAGGAATGAGCCGGGTTCCCTGATGCAGTAATTGAAAAAAGGAATGCTGGCCGTTGCTGCCCGGTTCACCCCAGTAGATAGGCCCGGTATCGTAACCGACCGGGGTGCCGTCCAGCGTGACCGCTTTGCCGTTACTTTCCATGGTCAATTGCTGCAAGTAAGCAGGAAAGCGTTTTAGATATTGCTCATAAGGCAACACTGCCAAGGTTTGCGCGCCGAAAAAATTGTTGTACCAAACCGTCAGAAGCCCCATCAACACCGGCAGATTATGCCCGAAGGGAGCCGTGCGGAAATGCTCATCCATTTGCCGAAAACCATGTAGCAAAGCTTGAAAGTTTTCCGGCCCGATAGCCAGCATGGTTGACAGGCCAATGGCTGAACTCATGGAATAACGTCCACCCACCCAGTCCCAAAAGCCGAACATATGCGCCCTATCGATGCCGAACGCACAGACCGCCTCGGTATTCGTGGAAACAGCGACAAAATGCCTGGCCACCGCTCTGGCATCATCGTCGAAAGCGGCGATCAGCCAAGCGCGGGCAGAGTGCGCATTGGTCATGGTTTCCAGCGTGGTGAAGGTTTTTGATGACACCACGAACAAAGTTTCGGTCGGATCGAGATCATACACCGCTTCCACAAAATCGGTGGCGTCGATGTTGGATACAAAACGAAAAGTCAGGTTGCGGTCGCTGTAAAACTTGAGCGCCTGATAGGCCATCACCGGCCCTAAATCGGAACCGCCGATACCTATGTTAACGATGTTGCGTATCGGTTTGCCACTGTAACCCAACCAGGCGCCGCTCTGTACGCGCCGACAAAATTCGGTCATTTTATCCAGTACGGCATGGACTTGGGGCACCACGTTTTGCCCATCAACCCACAACGCCGTGCCTTTGGGCGCACGCAAAGCCACATGCAAAGCCGCCCTGTTTTCCGTTACATTGATTTTTTCGCCGCGAAACATCGCTTCGATGCGCGCGTCCAAACTACAGCTTTTTGCCAATTTCAGCAGTAATCCGAGTGTTTCGTGAGTCATGCGGTTCTTGGAATAATCCAGATACACCCCGCAGGCACTGGCCGTCAGTTGCTCGCCGCGCAGTGGATCTTGCTGAAACAAATCGCGCAGATGCACGCCTTTAATTTTAGGGTAATGCGCTTGAAGGGCCTGCCATTCCAATTTTGAGGTAAGAGATTCGGAGCTTGCTGTCATAAGGTTTCCGTGATGTTTTTTATAAGCTTATGGGCAATGGGTTTAAAGCGTCGCTTAAAGCTTTACTGGTATGTTTGCCCGTTGTGTTCTATCCAGCCCGCCACATGCGAGCCTTGGGGGTCATGGTGAGTCCAATGGATAACGCCACCTTTTTCATTCCATTCATATTGACCGTAAAATTTGACGACATCCCCTTCATCCAGTGCGTCGATCCTGGGCGCCAAATTTATATTATGCGCAAACAAAAGTGTTTGTCCGTTGTTTAACCGCACCAGAAAACGTTGATGCCTGTCGCCCTGATTATCATCCGCTAAAAGTTTGATCACTGTGCCCCGGCCTTTAATCTGAAGAGCGCCGGCATGATTTTGATAAGCCTTGGCGAATAGGGCATCGCTGGCCTCGGCTGGTGTCGATAAAATCGCAGTGCTTGCAAAATAAGGCGATGCCCTGTAGTGATTAAATCCGGCGTATCCGGCAACAGCAAGAAGCACCCAAAAAATAAGTTTGTTCATTATCTTGCCTTTTAAGATTGGGCCGTAAGCATTAAGATACGCTACCGGAAAACAGGGCGATTTTGCTGTTTGGGCTTACTAACCGTAGGTTGAATTTAACGCCGGGCAGCGCGCTGCCTGTCTATTGGTTTAAAACGCGCTCACATTGAATTGGCAGTTTGGGTTCAAGGGCGGGTGTTTTTCGCGGCGCGGGCGTGCGCGCTTCGGACGAAAACCACCAGGCAAGACTGGCATCGCAGCCATCACCCGGCGGAATCGCTTCCTGGTTCTCGCAATAAGGGCTATTTTCGGGGCATTTCAAGCGCACATGAAAATGATCGTCATGCTGCCACCAGGGGCGAATTTTATTCAACCAATCACGCCCGGTTTCGCGCCTGCACAGTTGGCGCTTGATACCGGGGTTAACAAAGATGCGTTCGACTTCAGGGCTCCGCGCGGCTATTTCCAGTAATTGCTCATGCGCAGGCAGCCATTGGGAAAAATTAATGTTATCGGATTTAGCGGCCAGCACCGAAGGCGCGCCCCACTGTTCGCGCTCTTCAAAGGTCAATGTCCGTTGGGCGGCTTGTGGCGATAATAAATACCAGATATCGACATCCAGACCGGTTTGATGACTGCGATGGCCGGATAAAGTAGGGCCGCCGCGCGGTTGCCCCAAATCGCCGATGAGCAACTCGCCCCATCCTCTTGCCGCAGCCTCGGCTCCCATTTTTTCAATAAACCGAATCAAATCGGGATGGCCGTACAAACGTTGCCGTGATAATCGCATGGCTTGATAACCTTCGCCATCGACAGGCAACTTGACCGCACCGCTCAGACAGCCGGCGCTATAACCACCGATACTTTGCGCCATGCCGCCAGAATCGGCTGGCTCTGTCACCTGTGTCCACAGTTTTGCAGAAGAGGCGGCGAAACCGGGTAAAGAAAAACTCAACATCAGTAGTAATGGCAAAAACTGCTTCATTTTAAACCTTTCATCCGTATAAAAAAATAACTTCCCGCCGCCAACGACAGGCTCTGTCTTCCACTCAACACGAAAACCGCAGCGCCTCGTTAAGCCTCGATTCAATCAACTGTAATTTATTTTGACGACTCAGTTTTTTTATGACGGCTTCGCGTCTGGCGGCGGAACTATGGTCATGACCACTTTCTACATAAATTAAACGTTGCGGAGAGCGGCCACGAAAATATTTAGCGCCTTGTCTTGCAAAATGCTGTCGGTAGCGTTTTTGTACGTCATTACTGATCCCGGTATAAAGCGATTCATCAGAGCAGAGTATCATATAGACAAACCAGCTCATGCTGAGTATCTAGCCGGTTTTAATAGCAAAACAATGCACCCAAGCCAGACTTTCGGTCTCCCACATCATACCCGGATGCATTTGTAAAATAAGCGCCTGATAGCTTGCTAAATCGGGGTACCCTTCGGCTCTGGCTTGTTCATCGCTCATATCGCCTAAACGTTCACGCCTTAAATCGGTCACGGTGAAAGTCACCCCATCCAGCTCAAATTCCTCGCCCGGCCAGGCATAAACGCCATCGCGTCGCTGCTGGGTTTTTACGCCCGATTTGGCTGCTGCGATAAGCTTTGGATGACGGATCAGACGCTCGATTGAACAGGTTTTTTCCGGAAAATCGTGCATTTTGATACCTTTTTGATTGAAAAACCTTATCACCAGGTGCCGCTGTTTTCCATTGAAAGCCAAGGCTCGGCAAGCGTCAGCGCCTCACTTTTTTGCAACAATTCAATCGAGATATTGTCCGGCGACCGGATAAACGCCATATGGCCGTCGCGAGGCGGACGGTTAATGGTCACGCCTTTTGCCATCAACTTTTCGCAAACAGCATAAATGTTATCGACTTCAAAAGCCAAATGGCCAAAATTACGCCCGCCGGAATAAGTTTCCGAATCCCAGTTATATGTCAGCTCCACCAAGGGCGCATCAACACTCATGGCCTGCGCTTCATCTGCCGACGCGTACAGATAAACCAGGGTAAAACGCCCCGATTCGCTCTCCACTCGCCGCAATTCGCGCAAACCCAGCTTGTTGCAGTAAAAATCAAGCGCATCATCCAGATTATGCACCCGCACCATCGTATGTAAAAAACGCATGTCTGTTTCACTCCTCTCTTTAGCTTCCGGACTTGACGCAATCTCGCGGCAAAACATTCAACAATTATAGTGCTGATGGTAATCCTGCATGGAGCGCCGAATGACCTCGTGCGCTTCCTCGCGTCCATAAACATTGGTTATTTCACAGGAGTTTTTCTCTCCCGGCAAAGCTTTGTAAGTCAGAAAATAATGCCGCAGACGATTGATGTACGATGCCGGACAGTCTGAAATATCACTCCATTGCCGATAAAATTCATCGCCTTTCATCACCGCGATAATCTTATCATCGGCCTCGCCTTTATCGAGCAAACGAAAGCCGCCGACAGGAATAGCCGGAACGATAATATTACCGTGCGTCACCATGCGCTCACTCAAAACACAAATATCAAGCGGGTCGCCGTCACCTTTGGCAACAATCTGCCCGGATTTTTCCTGAGCATACTCGGCGACTCGTTCCGCACAGTAAGTTTGTGGAATAAAACCATAAAGCGTCGGTACGGTATTGGAAAATTTTTGTGGCCGGTCAATTTTTAGATAACCCGAAGACTTGTCTATTTCATACTTGACGGTATCGGACGGAACTATTTCAATAAATGCCGTCACAATGTCAGGCGCATTCTCGCCCACATCGATGCCATGCCAAGGATGCGCTGAATAAAGTTTTTTCATTAGAGAATTAAGGAAAGAGAACAAAAAATAACATCATCTTTATAAAGACGACAGTGAAGCAAAAAAATTAATCTTGCAATTATAAGCAGTGCCATTGACTACCTGCAATTATTTATACCCATCAGCATTACTTAATATAGACCGCTCTGCCGAAGTTTGTAGCTTTTAGACAAAAGCTTTCTTGTTCCCGTCAAAGAGACTAATTGTACTTTCGCATCACTTATGAATACGAATCGTTTGCATTACTAATAGTTGTCGTATTAAAATGAGCTTACCTTTTAACATCCCCGGAAACTTACAAAATGAATACGCACAAACTACTTGGTTCCACACTGTTCTCCACATTTTTCGCATTGAGTCCTCTGGCGGAAGCGGTCGAAAACGAATTGAAGAAACCGCAAACCATGGAAGATATGTGGCAAATCATTCAGGCGCAGCAACAACAAATCAACGCGATGAAGCAAAAACTGGAACAGGCCAGCGCGCCGCCGCCTACCGATCAAGTACAAACACTGGAACGTAAAACCAGTGTATTGACTGAAGAAGTTGAAAAACTTCGTACTGAACTGGTGATTCCCGAGACCATTGAATATAAAAGCCAGTACGGCCTGGGGCCTGCCGCCTCGAAGGTTTATCAGGTCGGCAAAGGTCTGTCTATCGGCGGCTACGGTGAAGGCAATTATCAGAATGTCGTTGGCAACAACGGCGGCAGGAATGACGACGGCCAACGAAAAAATACCGACAACACCGACCTGGAACGTATAGTTCTGTATGCCGGCTATAAATTTACCGACAATATTTTATTCAACAGCGAAATTGAATTCGAACATGCGACTACCGGCGAAGGTAATGAAGAAGAAGGCGAAGTGAGTGTCGAGTTCGCCGCGCTGGATTTTTTTATCGATCCGTTGGCCAATATTCGCGCCGGTCTGGTGTTGATGCCGATGGGTTTTATCAACCCAATACACGAACCGCCCTTTTTCTTCGGCAATCAGCGCCCCTTGGTCGAGCGGGTTATCATTCCTGCCACCTGGCGTGAAGCGGGCGTGGGTTTGTTCGGCCAAATAACACCGGATTTGACTTATACCGCGTATGTCGTCAGCGGCCTGGACGCTGAAGAGTTTAGCTCGGATGGCATCAGAGCAGGCCGGGGTGGCGCCAGCCAGGCCAAGGCCGAAAGTTTCGCCTTTGTCGGACGTATGGATTACACGCCCAGTAGCGTACCCGGTCTGATGGTCGGCGGCTCGGCTTATGCGGGCAATGCTGGTCAGAACCAAACTTTTGCCGGCCGAAAAGCCGATGTCCTGACTCAACTTTATGAAGCGCATGTGCAATGGAAATATCGCGGCCTGGAGTTTCGCACCCTGGGTTCCTACGGTCATATCGACGATGCCGGTATTTTGAGCGCGGCCAAAGGCGAAACCATTGGTGAAGATAACTTTGGCTGGTACAGCGAACTGGGCTATGACATCATGCCTTTCATCCTGTCCGATTCCAGCCAGTATCTGGCGCCGTTTTTTCGTTATGAAAAACTCGACACCATCGCCAACGCCCCCAGTGGTTTTTCCGATGATGCCAGTAAAAATCAGCGCGTCTTTCAGGTGGGCCTGAATTACAAACCGATTCCCAATGTCGTCATCAAGGCCGATTACCGCAACAGGGATTCGAAAGGCGGCGACTTGCCGGATGACTTCAATTTAGGTTTTGGCTTTATTTTCTGATTTCGCGCGTAAATACCTCGGCAGTTTGAACAAGCGCCGGGGTATTTATGTTTAGCCTGCAAAAACCCCGCAAACTGTTAGAATAGAGCCTGTTACCGTCTTTCACCCAGATTAATGCCATGACATTCTTTCACAAAGGAGCCTACTGGCTTTTCACTTTAACCCTGCTAATAACTGCCGGCACCGGCCATGCCAAAATCTATTACAGTAAAAACGAAGCCATGGAACTGGCTTTTGGTCAGGATGCCCGCGTCGAAATGCTGTCCTTGTTTCCGACGCCGGAACAAATTGAAGCCATCGAAAAGCTGGCTCGCGTCAAAATGGATTCGGCACTGTTCACTTTTTATGTCGGTAAAAAAGCAGATAAGATTCTGGGTTACGCAGCCATAGAAACCCGCACCGTCAGAACCAAACCCGAAACTTTATTGATAATATTGACGCCTGGCGGCACTTTACGGGAGATTGTCACGCTCGCCTTTCATGAGCCGCCGGAATACCAGCCGCCACCGCGCTGGTATCAACAAATGTTCGGACGCCCCCTTGAACAAATCGATTTCAAGGCCGATATTCAAGGCATCAGTGGCGCGACTTTGAGCACCCGCTCGGCGCTCAACAGCACGCGCAAAGTCCTGGCGATTTATCAAATCATGTTAAAAAAAGGAGCTGATTGATGCGTTTTTTTGTGACCGGGGAACAACGCAGCAAACCGTTGCTCAATACGCTTATTCTGATGTTTCTGGCTTACATCGCGCTGTTGTGGCTGAGCAATGGGTTGATGTATTTTCATAAAATGGACTTGTCCGCAGACTCCGTAGTCGCCTACTATTTGGGTTCGGAAGCCGATTTCACCCAACCCAGAAGCTACCAGAGCCTGCTGGAAGTCTCGCATTTCCATTTGTTTTCGATGGGTATGCTGGTATTGACGCTGACCCACCTGATGCTGATGACCCAACTTCCGGTGACCCTGAAAATCTGGCTGAGTGGGCTGACCTATCTTTCAGCCATTGCCGATGAGGCCGGCGGTTGGCTGGTACGCTTTGTCCATCCCACTTTCGCTTATTTTAAAATCGCCGCATTTTTAACGTTGGAACTGTGCCTGGCCGTGCTGGTGATTGCCGTGACCCTTTCCTTGCTGCAATCCAGAGGCCAGGCCGGACGGGTGATGACCTGAAGGTTAAACGGCGCATCCTTGCGCCGTGTTGGAATGGCTTAGAAAGTAATGATGGCGTCCGCCGAAATCAAAAACTGATTGTCTTCGGATAAATCGTCAAAAGGCTTGCCTTCGGTCGCCCAGTCGTATCTGACTTCAGGACGCAGTTTCAACCACGAGACCGGCGCATAATTCAAGCCTGCGGTCACAGCAAAATAATGGTTCGGCACGCCGCCCGGAAAAGTATTGCCGGTACCGATGGGCGCCACTCTCACGCCGTCTTCATCGCGAAACCATTCAAAACGCACACCGGTGGACACTTCGTTGTTGACATCAAACGTGACATATTGATTGACGCCATACCATTTTGCCGAAGAATTGCCTGCGTAACTTTCTTCGATACCCATGTCATGTTGCAGGGTGTAATGCAATTTATCGGTAAAATCATGGTTAATGACGATTGAATACATGGTTCTGTTATGATCGGGTATAGGATTGTCGCCCACATCGCCGGTAATCATGGAAAAAGCTATCGACGTTTTTTCATCGTCGGTGGTATAGCTGGCACCACCTAAAAAGTTGGCGGGCTGTTGAAAAAACGAATCCCAACCGGTAACGACGCCGCCGGTCACCGAAATATTATTGTTGACGGGGTACGACGCCAGAATACCGGTGTGCGTGAACGGCTCGCCGTATTGCATGGTATAGGCATGCGAGAAAAAGAAATTATCGGGCGCGGTGACGACCTCATTGCCGATAATCGTATAAAAATGCCCTATTTTGGTGGTGATGCCATTGCCGATAGGCGCAAAAAGCTCGGCATAAACTTGCGGGAACGCCAGTTTATAAAGACGGGATTCACTATCCACAATCAACTTGTCATCAAAATTGGCTTGCGTCGTAAAACGGGCATCGGTGCCGTACAAGACATCGGCGCGAAAACCTAAATCCCATTGACCTGCTTCGCTATCGACGGCACGTTCGATAAAACCGTACAATTGGTGCATATTGAATTCATTGGCGCGGTCATTAAAAGTCACCGGACCGTTAAAACCATCGTCAGGATCATCCGGATTACCGGCGATACCGCCTTCAACCCAACCGCCGACAGTAAACCCTAGATTTTTAAGCAGGGATGTTTCATTAACATTAAAATCGGTCAGGCTTTCCACCACGCCTCTATCATCGGCCGAAACCAGTGATGAGAAAAGCACGGCACTACACAACGCGAGTTGTCGCTGCGTGTTTTTTTTGAGTTTTAAATTCATAAATATACCTTCGAATAGGTGGTTGGTTAAGAATAACGTTCCCATACAGTACTGGGCTGTTTTTTGTTATATTCAATTAAGCACATTTTATGCCAATAACTTTCATGCTGTAGCAAGCCTTCCCTGGCCTCTTGCGCTACGGCACCCGGCGCGCCATTAATGCACAATGATTGTGCCGAAAGCCGCAGTAACGCACCATAATGATGCTTAATACTCTCGTTTTCGGCGTCATAACCTATGTCGCGTTGCAAAAACATGTCGCCCAATCCACGCGCCTACAGCAAAATGCGAAGGAAATTCACATCTTTGAAGTATTGAGTCTGAAAACGCTAATTAACGGGAGACACGTCCACGCTAAATGTTGGCGACGACCTGTTCGCTGAACCGGAAAAGATTTTTGACGCCTTTCATCAGGCCTTCTCAGGAAACGACGCATGAATAAAACGCCTTCATCACAAAAGCCCCCGCAACCGGTTACTTTGGGACAAGCCTTCTGGTATTGGCTGAAACTCGGCTGCATCAGTTTCGGCGGGCCTGCCGGACAAATCGCCATCATGCATCAGGATTTAGTCGAGAAAAAACGCTGGATTTCAGAAAAACGTTTTTTACATGCGCTGAATTACTGCATGTTATTGCCGGGGCCGGAAGCGCAGCAGTTGGCGACCTATATCGGCTGGTTGATGCACCGCTCCTGGGGCGGAGTAATTGCGGGCGGACTTTTCGTTTTGCCTTCGCTGCTTGTTTTGATTGCTCTGAGTTGGCTTTATCTGGCCTTCGGGCATTTACCAAGCATTGCCGGGGTGCTTTATGGCATCAAACCGGCAGTGACTGCCATTGTAGTGTTCGCCGCTTACCGCATCGGCTCGCGGGCATTGAAAAACAGGCTGCTGTGGACAATCGCCGCGCTGGCGTTTCTGGCTCTTTTTGCTTTCGACACACCATTTCCGTTGATTGTGTCGGCGGCAGCTTTGTTAGGCTCTATCGGTGGTAAATTTGCGCCCCGACAATTTGCCGCCGGTGGCGGACACGGCACCGGAAAACACGATTACGGTTCGGCAATTATCGACGACGACACGCCGATACCCCAACACGCCCGATTTAGCAGGTTCGCCCTAAGCAAACTTATCTGCGTCGGCTTGATTTTGTGGGGCGGCGCAATGGGGATTTTGTATACCCGTTATGGTTGGGACGGGGCGCTGACACAGATGGGCTGGTTTTTTACCAAGGCGGCTTTATTGACTTTCGGAGGCGCTTACGCGGTTTTGCCCTATGTTTATCAGGGTGCGGTCGAGCATTACCATTGGCTCACCGCTCATCAGATGATCGATGGTCTGGCCTTGGGCGAAACTACGCCCGGGCCTTTAATCATGATTGTTACCTATGTCGGCTTCGTAGCCGGTTGGGCCAAAGGATTTCTTGGCCCCGACCAGCTTTTTCTTGCCGGAGCCTCGGCTGCCTGTGTAGTGACTTACTTCACTTTTTTGCCCAGCTTTTTGTTTATCCTGGCGGGCGGCCCTTTGGTGGAATCGACACACGGCAATTTGAAATTCACCGCGCCGTTGACCGGTATTACCGCCGCAGTGGTCGGGGTAATCCTGAACCTGGCGGTGTTTTTTGCTCATCACGTTTTGTGGCCGCAAGGTTTCCACGGTGGTTTTGATGCCGTTGCCGCCTTGATCGCCTTGTCCGCCCTACTGGCATTGTTACGTTACAAAATCGGCGTAATTCCGGTAATCGTTGTCTGCGGTGCTACCGGTTTTTTATTGAGCTTTCTCTAACCGTGGCTGGCATTAACGCGATAAATGCGCAATTTGCTGCTATAAAGCCTGTGAATTGAGTAAAATAGCCCTGTTTTAAATAACCCGTTAAATGACGTGAAGCCACAGTTAAGCAATTTAGTTCAAACACCTATTCCGACTCGCCATGGTGAGTTTATCCTGCATTATTACAGTAATACCATCGACAGCAAGGAGCATATCGCTTTTGTCAAAGGCGATGTGACAGGGCAGGAGCAGATTCCCGTGCGCATTCATTCCGAATGTTTTACCGGCGACGTGCTCGGTTCACGCCGCTGCGATTGCGGCGAACAGCTTGATATGGCCTTGCAGATTATCGCTACCGAAGGACGCGGCATTTTGATTTATCTGCGCCAGGAAGGCCGGGGCATAGGTTTGTTAAAAAAATTGCAGGCCTATAATTTGCAGGACCAGGGCATGGATACCGTCGATGCCAATATTCACCTCGGGCATTTGGCCGATGAGCGGGAATACACGATTGCCGCCTTGATGCTGGAAGACCTGAAAGTCAGCTCCATCAGACTGATCACCAATAATCCGGCCAAAATCGATGAATTGACCAAACTCGGCATCAAAGTCGTAGACCGTATTCCGATCGAGTCAATTTCTCATAATGAAAATCGCGGCTACCTGAAAACCAAAGCGGAAAAAATGCGGCACCTGCTGACTTTCCCGAAAGAGGACTGATATACTTCACGCAGCCACATTTGCTGTTAAGTTAACGTGCTATTTTGTCCGATAGCGGCCTTGCCTACAAAGTAAAGTGGACCCCGAAATCCGGACAGTAGTTTAAGCTATGCCCTGACGGGAAAATAATAGGCAGGAAATGAGCGAACGCAAACGAAAGATATTTACAGGGGCCCAAAAAGCCAAGGTTGCTTTGGAAGCAGTGAGGGGCACGAAGACGATCAATGAAATTACCCAAGAGCACGGCGTGCATCCCACCCAGGTCAGTCAATGGAAAAAAGAATTGCTGGATCATGCGGGCAGCCTGTTTGAAGGTAAGCGCGGGCCGAAACCGGTCAATGCACAGAATGATCCAGACCGATTGTATGCGAAGATCGGGCAACTGAATATGGAACTGGACTGGCTTAAAAAAAAGTCTGGGATCAACCTGTAGAGACGCGTCAAACCTGGATAACGCCCGATGATGAGCTGCCGTTATCCAGGCAATGCGCCTTGCTCAAGGTCACGCGTTCTGTGGTGTACGAGCAGAAAAAGCGCCTGCTGAAGCCCGTTGACGAGGATGAATGTCTGTTGCTGCGCTTGCTTGATGAGGAATATACGCGGCACCCTTTTTATGGCTCTCGGTGGATGACGAAGTATCTGCGTGGCTGTGGATATGCGGTTAATCGCAAGCGGGTTCAGCGCTTGATACCCACAGGGCACAAGTGCAAACCCTCGGTTTGGCGGGCATGGCGCCCGGCCCCAATACCAGCAAGCCGCATCCGCAGCACAAGATTTACCCGTATCTGTTGAGGGGCGTCGACATCATCCGCCCCCATCAGGTGTGGAGCACCGACATCACCTATATTCGGCTGCCGCATGGCTTTGTCTATCGGGTGGCGATCATCGGACTGGTACAGCCGCAAGGTGCTGGCATGGCGATTGTCGAATACCATGGATGCCGGGTTTTGCGTGGACTGTTTGGAAGAAGCCATCAAGGCCTACGGAACGCCAGAGATATTCAATAGTGATCAGGGATCGCAATTCACCAGTGACGCTTTCACCGGCGTACTGATCGAGCACGGCGTCACGATCAGCATGGACGGACGAGGCCGGGCCCTGGACAATATTTTTGTCGAACGGCTATGGCGAACGGTGAAATACGAAGAGGTGTATTTGAAACAGCACGGTAGCCTGCAGGAATTGTTGATGGGCTTGACTCGCTACTTCATGTTTTACAACCAGGAGCGGCAGCATCAATCGTTGGGTTACGAAACGCCAGAAGTGGTGTATCTCTACAAATATCGTCACCTCGTTGAAAATGTGTTTGCAAGACTGAAATATTTCAGAGCGATTGCTACACGATATGACAAGCTCAAACGAAATTTTGAAGGCGCTGTAGCCTTGGCTTGCGCTTTTTTATGGTTACCTATGTGAAACGGCAACAGCCCCTAAAACAAAGTCGCTATTCCCTTTGTTTCTCCCAGGCTATTCAGCGTTTTGCCTTGATAGCCTTTAGCCTACCGGAAAAAGTGGCGGGGCGGAGTATAATGCCGTAAATTGGCCGTAAACAACGTAAGGCCCAACCCTTGCCGGAGAACAACTTCATGAAAGAAAGCACGGCCAAAAAAGACCATCGGGTTCAAACCAGCGACAGCGTTTTTGCGAAAACCGATGAGCGGCTGCTTGATTTTTGTTTCGATGAAAAAGTCGCCCTCGTTTTTGACGACATGGTCGGGCGTTCCGTACCCTATTACAGCGAAATTCAGCGCATGACCTGTGAGCTGGCGGCAGACTTCGCGCAAAAAAGTACACATATTTACGACTTAGGCTGCTCGACCGGCACCACATTCGAACAGCTTCATCCCCTGATCAGCCACGATGTCAGTTTTATCGGTTATGACAATTCAGCCGATATGCTGGAAAAAGCCCGGGGAAAACTTAAACTCATTGAAACCGAGCGCTCTCTGCAATTGCTGGAGGCCGATATTCAGCAAGGCGTGATCATTGAAAACGCTTCGGTGGTACTGCTGATTCTGACTTTGCAATTCGTAAGGCCTTTATACCGGGAGCGCCTGATTAAAAAAATCCATGAAGGCATGAACAAAAATGCGGCCTTGTTGATCGTAGAGAAACTGACATCTTCACATACCTTACTTAACCGCTTGTTTATCGAACATTATTACGACTATAAACGCAAACAGGGTTATTCCGAAGTTGAAATCGACCGTAAGCGCGAAGCGCTGGAAAATATCATGATTCCTTATCGCATGGAAGAAAACGTCCAGTTGTTAAAAGAGGCGGGATTTCGGCATGTTGAGGATTATTTTCGCTGGTATAATTTCTCGGCATTGATCGCCGTCAAATAACACAGAGAGTTGAACCATGAACCCAAAAAGCAGTTTCATCAGAATCGGTGATTTCTTTTTCAAATGGCGCAATTATATCGTGCCGTCATTACTGGTTTTATTATTCTTGAGCTTTCCGACCCCCACCCGTTATTGGGGAATGGCATGGCTGGAAGAGACCAAGGATTTGCTGGCCTTGTTTATCGTGGTGAGCGGTCTGGCTTTTCGCTTGGCGACGATAGGCTGGGTCTATATTAAAAGAGGCGGCATGGACAAAAAAGTCTATGCCGACCGATTGGTGACGACAGGTTTTTTCGGACTCTGCCGTAATCCGCTTTATGTCGGCAACATGCTCATCTACAGCGGTATTTTTCTGGTGCATGGCCATCCCGTCGTCATCGTGTTCGGCACGGCTTTTTTCTTTTTTTTATATTCTTCCATCATCGCGGCCGAAGAGTTTTATTTACATGCCCATTTCGGCCAGGAATATGCCGATTATTGTGCGCATGTGCCGCGCTGGATGCCTGACTTTTCCCGCTATCGGGAGGCCACGGCAACCATGGAATATTCGTTCCGGCAGGCCATTTTTAAAGATGTCATGACTATTTTCAATACCTTCACGGCGATAAGCCTGATCGAGCTGATCGAGCATTATCTCTTTTACCCCCGCGAAATGTTTTGGCTTGCCGCCCCGTTTATATTCGACTTCATGACCTTTTTGATCGCGGGGTTGATGCTTGTCCGGTTTTTGAAAAAAGCGGACAGGCGCGGCCCCAAACAAGGCCCGATTTCGCCGTAGCGCTTATTTCCTGAAACTGTGGGCCAACACATAGGCGCTCAACGCACGCATGTGTTTGCCTTTTATGTTAGGAAACATCGGCATCATCAGGGAGCCGCTGTGAACTTTATGGGCAACATAGGTCGCGTTGGCGTTGGCGGCGTTTATCGTGAAAAAAAAATCCGGTGCGTTTTTATCTTCAGCCTGATGGCATTCAATGCAAGCCGCCTGAAATATGGCCTCCCCTGTTGCCGACGCTTCGGGTGTGTAATCTCTGGAACAGCCGCTCACTAAAAATATAAGGCCTATACTTCGCGCGGTCATGTTTGCGGCTTTTATAACATAAGCCAGTTTGTTCGAGAGCAAGGCGCGAAAACTTAGCACTAGTGAACTATGTAACTGTTTTCGCAACGCCGCTATCGGACAAAATAGCACGTTAGAAAAACGCAAATGCGGCCGCGCGAAGTATGAAGCCACCCATCCGGTTTTTTTATTCATACCGCTCTCCTGTATGCAAACGGTAAATGATTTTTCCTGATTGTAAGGTATACAGCGCCCGACCTGTCAATGTCCGTCCCCAGAAAGGCGTATTGACGCCTTTGCTGCGCCAGTTTTGATGATCAACTCGCCATTTGAGATCCGGGTCGAACAGGCAAATGTCGGCGGCCGCGCCAAGGCTCAGGTGGCCTCGGTTCAAACCCAGTATCCGGGCAGGATTTTGAGTCAATGCGGCGATGCCTTGGGACAGAGTGACAAGATTTTCCCTGACCAGTTCAAGCAGCAGCGGCAACAATGTTTCCAACGCCGAGATGCCGGGTTCGGTTTCGGGAAAAGCGCCCAGCTTGGCGTCAAGATCATGCGGCTGATGATCGGAACAAAGGCAGTTGATGATGCCCTGGGCCAGCGCATTTCTGAGAGAGTATTTATCCTGTTCGCTGCGCAGCGGCGGCAAAACATGATAGGCGCTGTCGAAAGGCTTCATGTCGTTTTCAGTTAAATGCAATTGATGCATGGCCAGATCGGCACTGACATTCAGGCCGTATTTTTGTGCCTGCTGTATTTTTATCACCGACCGCCTGCAACTGATTTGTCCGAAATGCACGCGGCAAGCGGTCAATTCCGCCAATTCCAGGCATTGGGACAAAGCAATAGTCTCGGCTGTTTCAGGAATGCCGGGCAAACCATAGCGGGTCGCAATGGCGCCTTCATGTGCACAGCCCTGATTACTCAGGCTGTATTCATTGGGCCGGTAAATCAACAATAAATCGTGGCTGGCGGCGTATTCCATGGCGCGCCGCAGTACCAACAAATTAGCGACCGGCTTGCCTGCATTGCCGACGGCGATGCAGCCTGCCTGCTTCAACGCCAACATCGAACTGAGTTCCTGGCCGGCAAGGTTTTGTGTCAGGGCGCCTATCGGATGAATTTGCCGGTAACCGGTTTTTTTGGCCAATTCTTTAACCAATTCGGTAATGGCCGGAGTATCGATCGCGGGTTGGGTGTCGGGTTGCAGTACCAAAGTGGTGATGCCGGCACTGGCGGCGGCGACGGTTTCGGTTTTAAAAGTAGCTTTGTGGCTCTGGCCGGGTTCGCGCAAACGGGTGCTGATATCGATAAAGCCCGGACAGACAATCAGGTTTTCAGCCTCGATGATGGTATCGGGCGTAAAACCGTCCGGCGCGTCAAAGAGCGCGACGATCTTGCCATTGGCGATATAAAGGTCGCCAATCCGGTCGATTTGATGGGCCGGATCGATGAGGCGCCCCTGCCTGATTTGAATACGGGACATCAACTCCCCCCTTTGACTTGCATGGCCATGGACATGACCGCCATGCGCACCGCGATGCCGTTACCGACCTGCCGCAGAATGACCGATTGCGGCCCGTCGGCGACCCGGGTATCGATTTCCACGCCGCGATTAATGGGGCCCGGGTGCATCACAATGGCGTCGGGTTTGGCTATTTTCAGTTTTTCCGGAGTCAAACCGAAACATTTGAAATATTCGCTTTCGCTGGGCAACAGCGCCGAAGTCATGCGCTCTTTTTGCAGCCGCAGCATGATGATGACATCGACATCTTCAAGACCTTCGGTCAGATTGTGTGAAACCGTGACACCCAGCGTTTCGACATGGGCGGGCAGTAAAGTTTTCGGTGCAATGACGCGGACTTCCGCCGCCCCTAAAGTATTGAGCGCCAGAATCTGCGAACGGGCGACCCTGGAATGCAAAATATCGCCGATAATGGCTATTTTCAGCGCTGCAAAATCAGGCTTGATTTGCCGAATCGTAAACATATCCAGCATGGCTTGGGTCGGATGGCTGTGCTGGCCATCACCTGCGTTGATGACGCTGATATGAGGCGCGCTGTGCCGGGCGATAAAATGTGCGGCGCCGCTGGTAGCGTGCCGGACCACGAACATATCGACAAACATCGCTTCCAGATTGCGGATAGTGTCGAGCAGACTTTCCCCTTTGGATGTCGCCGATGTGGCGATATTCATACTGATGACATCGGCAGACAAACGTTTGGCGGCCAATTCAAACGTGGTGCGGGTGCGGGTGCTGTTTTCGAAAAACAGATTGACGATGGTTTTGCCGCGCAACAACGGGACTTTTTTGACAGCGTGTTCCGACATACCGGCAAAAGATTCGGCGGTATCGAGTATTTCGATCAACAGCGTCTTACTCAGGCCATCGATGCTTAAAAAATGCTTCAATTTGCCTTCGGCGTTTAACTGGACGTTGTCGACCATAAAAATTATGCCGCCGCTTCGAAAGTTTGAAGCTGTATGGCCAAAGGTTCAGGCCCGATCAGTTTGATCCGTTGATTGGTCTGAAGCTGAATAGAGGCACCGACACAATCCGGTTTGAGCGGAATCTGCTGGCCGTCGCGCTGGAGCAGCACAGCCAGCACCACCTGGTTCGGGCGTCCGTAGTCGAAAATTTCATTGAGCGCGGCGCGGATGGTGCGACCGGTATAAAAAACATCGTCAACCAGAATAATGTCGCGGCCTTCAATGGTCACGGGCAACTGGCTGGGTTTAACATTGGGATGGACGCCGATTTGCGAAAAATCATCCCGATAAAATGAAATATCCAGCAAACCCAGAGGCTCATCCAGACCCAGGCGCTCATGCAAGCGCTCGGCCACCCAGACGCCGCCGGTACGGATGCCCAGAAGTAAAGGCCGGTGCAGTTTTCTGGTGCTGATAAGGGTGCGCAGAGCCGCTTCCAGATGATCGAACAGCTTGGGTATTTCTAAATTAGCGTGGGTCATGTTTCAAGATAAGTGCTTGTTAAGCCAGCTTTGTAAAATGAGTTGTGCCGCGAGTTGATCCTGTACCGCCCATAACTTGTCGGCACTGACGCCGAGTTCGTCATACAGCAATTGCTTGGCTTCGAAAGTTGATAACGTCTCATCCATTTGAAAAACCGGCAAGCTGTAACGGCCTTGCAGTTGCCGGCAGAATTTGAGCATACGCGGGGTAATGGTATTATCGGCGCCGTCCTGTTGTCTGGAAATGCCCACCACCAAGCCTGTGGGTTGCCATTCCTGCAACAGGCGGCTGATGCCAATCCAGTCCGGCGTCTGTTTGATCGAGCGCAGGGTTTGCAGGGCACTGGCGGTGCCGGTTATGGTTTGGCCGACGGCAACCCCTATTTTTTTATTGCCGAAATCAAAACACAGAAAAGTATCCGCCCCGGCAGGCGCCAAAATCCGCGCTTCAGCCATGACCCGCCGGTGTCGTCAGTTGATTGATGTTGATGCCTATCTGACTGGCAGCGGCAGACCAGCGCTGACTGACCGGGGTATTGAACAGAATGTCATTGCCGCACGGCGTATTGAGCCAGGCATTGTCGATGATTTCCCGCTCCAGTTGCCCCTCGCCCCAGCCTGCATAGCCCAAAGCGACCAGATATTGCTCAGGTCCTTCGCCGACAGCGACTGCTTCCAGAATGTCGCGGGACGTGGTCAGGGCGATTTTGTCCGACACCATCATTGATGAATCCCAGTGTCCGCACGGGCTGTGAATGACAAAGCCGCGCTCTTGCTGCACCGGCCCGCCGGAAAAAACCGTGGCTTCGGCGGCATCAACCGACAAAATCCTGATGTTCATTTGCTTGAGGATCTCGCCCAGCTTCATGTCGATCTGGCGATTGATGACGATGCCCAACGCGCCTTCGTGATTGTGCTGACATAAATAGGTCACGGTATGAAAAAACCCGGGATCGGTCAGCGTGGGCATGGCAATCAGAAACTGATTGTTTAAATAAGTGGCGCCGTGCGCGGGATTTAATGTCATGACTTTACGGACTTCTCATGAAAATTTAAGAAAATCGATCGCTCTAATTTTTAACGGGTTGTCATACCTGATTCATCTGAGAATTTCCAAACTCGGGTTATCACCAATACTTCAAGTTCCTTGAGCAATTCTGTCGGCAAAGGCGCAAACGGCGCGCTTATCTGCACAATTCTTTTAGCGGCTTCATCCAGCGAAGCATTACCCGAAGATTGCTTGACCCGGATGCTATAGATACCGCCATCGGCATTGATACCTACTTCCAATATTAAAGTACCATAAAAATTTTTTTTGCGCGCCACTTCAGGATAGTTGAGGTTGCCCACTTCTTCCACCTTTTTTTCCCAGTCCCGCATATATTGCGACGCCATGTATTTATGCGTACTGACCGCACTGACATGTTTTATTTTACTCAGGTCGGCGCTTTGGTGCTGCTCCCTGATTTGCTCACCTAATTGGCTTATCTGCCGTTGCAGGGCTTCGGCTGTGAACGCAACCGCTTTAGTCGGTTTCATCTGGCGGGCGGTTTCCGCCTGCGCTGTTTTGGTCTCGTCAGGCTGGATGCCGCTAATGATTTTTTTAGGCGCTGCTTTGGCTTCGGCAGCCGGTTTTTTTTGCGGAAGTTTTTTTTGATTTTGCCCATCACTGGGCAATTTTTGCCGAGGCGGCTCAGGTTTTGATTTTTTGGCGCCTGCTCCAATCTGGTTTTCCTGCGCCAGAAAACTGGCTTGTTTGGGCGCTTTTTTGGCCGGCGTATTGGCAAGGGTTATTTCAATGGCGCGACTGACTTCATCGAGCTTGTTGTCGGTGAAATTGACGCCGAGAATAATAGCCGCGTGAACGATCACCGCAATAAAAAGTGCTATCAGCAATTTATCGCCGACTGAAATGCCCTGCACCTCACCGAAGCTCGTTTTATTGGCCATTATTGCAGTTTTTGTTCAATATGGTTCATCAGTAGACCTGCAATATTCAAACCGAATTGACTGTCCAGTTCCTGCACGCAGGTTGGACTGGTGACGTTGATTTCGGTCAGATAATCGCCAATCACGTCAATACCGACAAAAATAAGACCTTTTTCCCGAAGCGTCGGCGCTATTTGCTCAGCAATCCAAGAGTCCCGCTCGGTCAGTTTACGGCCGGAGGCGCTGCCCCCGGCCGCGAGGTTACCCCGGGTTTCACCTTGCGCCGGAATACGGGCCAGCGCGTAAGGCACTACTTCGCCATTGACGATCAATATGCGCTTGTCGCCCTGTTTGATTTCAGGAAGATATTTTTGCGCCATGATATATCGACTACCATAGTGCGTCATGGTTTCCAGAATGACGCTTAGATTGGGGTCATCCTGACGTACATGAAAAATGGACGTACCGCCCATGCCGTCGAGCGGTTTTAAAATGATTTCACCCTGTTCCTGCAAAAACGCGCGCAATCTTTTTCCATCCCGGGCCACCAGAGTTTGCGCACAACACTGCGGAAACCAGGCCGTGAACAGTTTTTCATTGGCATCGCGCAGAGATTGAGGTTTATTAACGACATAGGTACCTAAACTTTCGGCGCGCTCAAGCAGATAGGTCGCGTAAATGTATTCCTGGTCGAAAGGCGGGTCTTTGCGCATGATGATGACATCGAGCTCATCCAGAGCGATATCCTGTTCCCCGGTAAAATGGTGCCATTGCGCCGCGTTTTTTTCCACCCTTAGCAAACGGGTGCGGGCATAGGCCCGACCGTTGCGCAAATACAGGTCACCCAGCTCCATGTAGTGTATTTGCCAATGCCGGCTTTGCGCTTCCAGCAACATGGCGAAGCTGGTATCTTTTTTGATATTGATCCGGTCAATAGGATCCATGACCATGCCGAATTTCAGGGACATAAAAGTTCTCGGGAAATGTAAGGTAATTTGTAATTATTCAGTGTTTAACCCTGATGCCGCTATACGTTTATGTTTGTAGGTGTCGCATCCTGCTACACACTGTTACAATCCGCGTGCTAAATCCAACTTGATATCGTCGATATTTTCCAGACCGACCGACACCCGGACCAAACCGTCCTTGATGCCGACAGCCGCACGGACTTCCGGCGTCAAACGGCCATGGGTCGTGGTTGCCGGATGGGTAATGGTGGTTTTGACATCGCCCAGATTGGCCGTGATTGATAACATCCGCGTCGAATCGATCAATTTCCAGGCCTTGTCCTTGCCGCCTTTGAGTTCAAAGCTGACCACGCCGCCAAAGTGACTTTGCTGATGCTTGGCCAATTCATGCTGGGGATGTGATTTCAATCCCGGATAATGTACTTTTTCGACGCCGGGTTGCTGCTCCAGCCATTGAGCCAGGGCAAAAGCATTGTCGCAATGCGCCTGCATACGCAGCGCCAAGGTTTCCAGTCCCGCAAGAAAAACCCAGGCATTAAACGGACTCATGGTCGCGCCGCCGGTACGGAGGTATGGATAAATGCTTTTTTCGATCACTTCCTCACTGGCCACCACGGCGCCGCCGACGCAGCGCCCCTGCCCGTCTATATACTTGGTTGCCGAGTGCACGACAATATCGGCGCCCAATGCCAGGGGTTTTTGCAAAGCGGGGGTGCAAAAAACGTTATCGACTACCAGCAAGCAACCGTGCCGGTGCGCAATAGCGGCAAGCGCTTCGATATCGGCAATTTCAATCAAAGGGTTGGAAGGCGTCTCCAGAAACAAAAAGCGGGTATTGGCTTTAATCGCTTGTTCCCATTCGACAGGCTCGGTCAGGCTGACAAAATCGTATTCGACACCGAATTTGCCGAAATAATTCTCGAACAGCAGTACGGTATTGCCAAATACACTACGTGACACCACGACATGGTCGCCCGCTTTCAGCAGGCCCATGCCGACCGCCATAATGGCCGCCATGCCGGAAGCAAAGGCCAGGCAGCGCTCGCCTTGTTCCAGCAAGGCCAACCTTTCCTGAAAAGCGTTGACGGTGGGGTTAGTGAAGCGGGAATAAATATTACCCGGAACTTTTCCGGTGAATTTCAATGCCGCCTCTTCCGCACTACCGAAAACATAACTGGAGGTCGCAAAAATAGGCATACTATGCTCGTCTTCATGGGTACGTCTGTGCCCTGCCCTGATAGCCTGGGTTGCCAATGAATAGTCCTGCCAATCTGTATCTTTCATGAGTTTTTCGCGGTGTAAGCCAATAGGTGATTTAATTTACAGGTTAAATAATCTAATCCGAATTATGTAGTTCGATGTTGAAATTTTCCGAATTTCTTTGCTTTTGGGCGCCATCGTTACGCAATAACTGAATACGTTCCAGATAAGCGTCATCGATATCGCCGGTGATATATTCGCGGCTGAAACACGAGGTATCGAAATGCTCTATTTCCCTGTTCCCTTTTTTGACCGCCTCGATTAAATCATCCAGCCCCTGATAAATCAGGCGATCCGCGCCAATAGCCCGACAGACTTCCTCTTCGCTACGGCCATGGGCGATCAATTCGTTCGCGGCCGGCATGTCAATCCCGTAAACATTGGGATACCGTACCGGGGGCGCAGCCGACGCAAAATACACTTTTTTCGCCCCGGCATCCCGCGCCATCTGGATAATCTGCTCCGAAGTCGTACCCCTGACCACTGAATCATCAACCAGCAAGACATTTTTACCGTCAAATTCCAGGTCGATAGCGTTCAATTTCTGCCGCACCGATTTTTTGCGCATTTGCTGACCGGGCATAATGAAAGTGCGGCCGATATAGCGGTTTTTTATAAATCCTTCCCGAAATTTAACGCCCAGCTTATTGGCCAATTGCAAAGCCGCCGTCCTGCTGGTATCGGGAATCGGAATCACCACGTCGATATCATGATCGGGCCATTCCCGCTGAATCTTTTCAGCCAGTTTTACACCCATTCGCAAGCGGGCCTTATAGACCGAAACATCGTCGATAATCGAATCGGGACGGGCAAAATAAACATACTCGAAAATACACGGGCAATGATCGACAATGTCCGAGCACTGTTTTGTGTGCAAGGCACCGGATTTTTCGATAAACACCGCCTCGCCCGGTTCGATATCCCGGATCATATTGAAGCCCAGCACATCGAGCGCGACGCTTTCCGAGGCAATCATGAATTCCGGGCCTTGCGGGGTTTTGCGCTCGCCAAAAACAATGGGACGAATTCCGTGCGGATCCCTGAAAGCTAAAATACCGAAACCTGCGATCATCACCACTACCGCATAAGCGCCCCGGCAGCGCTTGTGGACTCTGGATACCGCAGTAAAAACATCGTCGGCGCTCAATTTGAGCTTACGCAATTCCTGTAATTCATGGGCAAAAACATTGAGCAGGACTTCGGAATCGGAATCGGTGTTGATATGCCGCTGATCTTCGACAAACAAGGCTTTTTTCAGTTCTTCGGTATTGGTCAGATTACCGTTATGCGCCAGCGTGAGGCCAAAAGGCGAATTGACATAAAACGGTTGTGCTTCGGCGGAACTGGTGCAACCGGCGGTCGGATAACGGACATGGCCAATACCCATATTGCCGCGTAAATTCATCATTTGACGGGTATTGAATACATCCCGGACCAGCCCGTTATCCTTACGCAAATGCAAACGGTCATGCTCGCAGGTCACAATTCCGGCGGCATCCTGACCTCTGTGCTGCAATACGGTCAAAGCATCGTACAACTCCTGATTGACGTGCTGATGAGCGACGATACCGGCAATACCACACATTTTTAAACCTGCTTCAAACTTTAACGATAATTGATATAACCCGCCACACCGGACGGAATGAGGTCACGCAACCACATCGCGAACGCCTGAAACGGTGGAATCAGCAGCGATTCCTGCCACCAGGCGTCTTCAGGCAAAGGCGTCAAACCGGCCAGCATGACACCTACCGCAACCACAATCATGCCTCTGGCGATACCGAATAACATGCCGGCAAAACGATCGGATCCTGTGAGTCCGGTTTTTTTGACCAGTTCACCCAAAAGAAAACCGATCATGGAACCGAAGATAAGGGTAATAAAAAACAACAGCGCGAAAGCGGCCGCAATTCTGGCCGAAGGCAGGCTGACCACAGAAGTCAGGAGCCCTGAAAATTCACGGCTGAAATTCAAACCCACCCAAATGGCCACAATCCAAACCGCCAGGGAAAAAGCTTCTTTGACAAAGCCGCGCAGCAGGCCGATTACCATCGATATGGCGATCAAGCCGATAATAGCGAAATCAATCCAGATCATACGACTGCCAATTTAAAAATAAAATAATCAAAGCTACTCCGAAACCAGCAAACTATTCAAATGATTTTGCTGATTCAGCTTCTCCTGCATCGCTTGCGCTCTTTTTTTGTCGAGCTCGGGACCCACCCGAAGCCGGTAAGATTTACCATTGGCAATCGAGACGCTATCGATCATTACAGGAAAGCCTTGCGCCCGCAATTTATCACGCAAGTCCGTGGCATTTTCCGGCTGACTGAAGCTTCCCACTTGAATATACCAACGCTGCAAAGTCGAATTGCTTAAAGCAGGTGCTGTTTTTGCCGCAGATGGCGCTTTGCCCGCGTCGGTTTGTTTTGGACCTACTTCCAGCAAAAGACTTTGACTCTGGTTTTGCTTGTTCAATTTGGCCTGCATGGCCTCGGCTTTGTTTTTATCGGTTAATGGGCCAATTACGAGCCGGTATGACTTGCCGCTGCCGGTATCGACTTCATCGATAGTTGCAGGAAATCCCTGAGAACGTAATTTGTCTCGCAAAGAGAGGGCATTATCCCGTTGACTGAAACTCGCCAATTGAATCAACCAGCCGGAGCGGCTGACTGATGGCACCGAGCCTTTTGTCACAGCCTGGGGTGAGGAGGATTTTAGAGCGGGTTTAGGGGCGGCTTTAAACTCTGGTTTGGGCGATGGCTTTGCGGCTTCAGGCTCCGGGATATCCACTTCAAAAATCGGCTCTTCTACGAAAGGTTCAGGCTGGAACCCTGGGTCTTCAATCAATTCTTGTTGGTTGATGTCAGAATTCTCCACCGAAGCAGTCGTATCCGCTGTAACCTTTTCGCCCGAAGGCCCAGGTAAACCGGTTTCATCCGGGGGCAAACGACCGGCTGTCGCCTCAAAAGATTGGACAGACGCGTTCGGTAATATCAACTCGTTGACTCGCTGACCGCTTTCATCGACCGGATCATCAAATAGCATGGGCACAAAAATAACCGCCAACGCGGTAATCACCGCAGCGCCAATCAATCGTTGTTTTAACTCCTGATCCATATTCAACCTCTACTGTAGACCGGCCAGATATTCAGACACCAGAAAAAAAGAACCGAACACCAATAATAAATCGCCCTGGCCAGCCTTGTTCCGGGCGGCGTTTAAAGCCTCATTAAAATCGGCAAAACCGAAGTTAATGGCAGCGATTCCAGTCTCTGCAAACGCCTCCCGCATCTGTGTTTCGGAAGCGCAACGCTGATTATTCGGCAAAGGCGCAAAATACCAGACTTCGACGACAGGTTTCATAATCTCGATAACGCCCCGGATGTCTTTATCTTTCATCATGGAAAATACGGCGTGAACCGCGTGTCCAGCATAATAGGCGCGTAAATGTTCAACCAGCGTACCAACCGCCTGCGGATTATGTCCCACATCGAGCAGCACTGGTGGGGCACTGTCGATCAATTGAAATCGACCGGTTAATTCGACCTTTTCGAGCCCCTGCCTTATTGCCGGGACGCTCACCGGCAAGCGCTCTTGCAGAGCCGTTACGGCAAACAGCGCTGAAGCGGCATTGCGGTATTGATGTTCGCCTTTCAGGTTCGGTTCGGGCAAGCCTTTGATTTGCAAGTCTGCGCCGAACCAATCCCAGCCCTCGACCTGCTTTTGATAACCAAAATCCCGGCCTATGTAAAAAATCAAGGCGCCGGAAGCTTTGGCGCAGTCGGCCAGCGTATCGGGCGGCTGGGTATCGCCGATGATGGCAGGCACACCGGCCCGAAAAATACCGGCTTTCTCGCGCCCGATAAGTTCGCGGCTGTGACCCAGCCAATCGGCATGATCGATACCGATACTGGTAATGATGGCCGCATCCGGATCGATGATATTGACCGCATCGAGGCGGCCGCCAAGCCCGACTTCGAGTAATTGCACCGCGACTTCCGAGCGCGAAAAAATGTCCAGCGCCGCCAATGTACCAAATTCAAAATAACTGAGCGAAACAGCATTACGCACCGATTCGATTCGTGCAAAAGCCGAACAAATCAGATCGTCCGCTACCGCTTCACCGTCAATTTTAATGCGTTCGTTATAATTCAGGATATGCGGCGAAGTGTATGTGCCGACCCGATAACCCTGGGCCCGATAAACCGATTCCAAAAAAGCGACACAAGAGCCTTTGCCATTGGTGCCGGCTACGGTGATGGTCGGCGGTTTTTGATAGTCGGGATACAGCGCCCTGAAAACCTGCCTGACCCGCTCCAAACCCAAATCGATTGTTTTCGGGTGTAGGCTCTCTTGCCAATTCAGCCATTCCTGTAACGAATTAAAACACGGCATCAGCCGATTAAAATCCGAATCGTTCAAGTCAGATTCGCGGGCACTTCATCCTGCTCTTCAAGAACCGTTTCAGTGACTGTTCCGGCTTCGGCCTTAAACCCACCCGCCATCAACATGGCCAGAATACCGGAAATTTTGGCGCGTATATCCCGTCGATCGACAATCATGTCAATCGCACCATGTTCCTGCAAAAATTCGCTGCGCTGGAAACCTTCCGGCAGTTTTTCCCGAACTGTTTGTTCGATGACCCGAGGTCCTGCAAAACCGATCAAGGCATTTGGTTCGGCCATGTTAATGTCCCCGAGCATGGCCAGACTTGCCGAAACTCCGCCCATGGTCGGATCGGTCATGAACGATATGAACGGCAATCCGGCTTCCGATAACCGGGTCAAGGCAGCGCTGGTTTTAGTCATCTGAAACAGCGAAAACAGGGACTCCTGCATCCGCGCGCCGCCACTGGCGGTAAAAACGATAAAAGGCGCGCCTATTTCGATGCTTTTATTGATGCCGCGCACAAAACGCTCACCAACGACCGAACCCATCGAGCCGCCCATAAATCCAAATTCGAAAGCGGCCGCCACGATGTCTTTGTTGTTCAGCTTGCCTTTGATCACAACCAGCGCATCGGTTTCTTTGGTTTGTTTTTGCGCCAGGCCGATACGGTCTTTATAGCGCTTACTGTCTTTGAATTTTAAAGGATCGGTCGGCTTTATGCTCTGACCTATTTCCTCCTGATCGTGCGCATCCAGGAACAATTCCAGGCGCATTCTGGCCGAAATGCGCATGTGATGTTCGCATTTCGGACACACGCTGAAGTTTCTTTCCAGTTCCGTATTATACAAAATGGCGCTGCAATTGGGGCATTTTGTCCACAGACCCTCGGGCACGGCGCCTTTCTTTTTGTTGGCGCCATCGGTCCTGATGGTCGATGGGACTAATTTTTCATACCAGCTCATGGTTGTGTGCTCCGAATTCCTGAAGGCTTGATGCCTTAATTATCCATGGCATGACGCATGGATTCGAGTAATTCAATGATTTCCAGACGGGCGCGTTCGGGATCATCGGGATACGCTGCAATTTTGCTGATTAGAGCGCTGCCAACCACTACGCCATCACCTAAAGCGGCAATGGTTTTAGCGGTATCGGCGTCTTTTACGCCAAAGCCGATGCCGACAGGCAAGCGGGTGTTGGCGCGAATCAGTTTCAGTTTTTCCTGAACATCGGCGGTATCCAGATGCCCCGCGCCGGTCACGCCTTTTAACGAGACATAATAAATATAACCGCTGCCGACCTGTGCCATTTTTTGAATACGTTGTTCGCTGCTGTTTGGCGCCAACAGAAAAATGGGATCGATGCCGCGAGCCTTCAATAATGACACACAGTCCACAGCCTCTTCCGGCGGCAAATCCACAGTCAATACACCATCGACATCGGCGCGCAGGGCAGCATTGGCAAAGTCTTCATAGCCCATCGCTTCGATGGGGTTTAAATAGCCCATTAAAACCACCGGCGTTTGTAAATCATCTCGCCGGAAGTCAACAACCAATTGCAAAACCCGGCGCAAACTCATTTTATGCGCCAAGGCGCGTTCGCTGGCTTTTTGAATCACCGGGCCGTCCGCCATGGGATCGGAAAAAGGGACGCCCAATTCAATAATATCGGCGCCTGCCGCCACCATGGCATGCATCATCGGCACGGTAAAGCCGGGGTTGGGGTCACCTGCGGTAATAAAAGGAATCAAGGCTTTACGGCCTGATTGCGCCAGCGCTGAAAATTTTGCGGTTAAACGGCTCACAGTTCTATTCCCTCATGTTGCGCCAGGGTCATGATGTCTTTATCGCCACGACCGGAAAGGTTGACAATGATAATACTGTCTTTAGCCATTGACGGCGCGAGTTGGGTGACATAGGCCAGTGCATGGCTGGACTCCAGCGCCGGGATGATGCCCTCCATTCGGGTCAGATCATGAAAACCCGCCAAAGCTTCGGCATCGGTAATATTGACATATTCAGCGCGGCCGCTGTCTTTCAGCCAGGCATGTTCGGGGCCGACACCGGGATAATCCAAACCGGCCGAGATGGAATGCGTTTCAATGATTTCGCCGTCTTCATCTTCGAGCAGATAGGTTCGGTTGCCGTGCAGCACGCCCGGACGACCCGCGCACAAAGGAGCCGAATGACGGCCCGTGGCAATGCCGTCGCCGGCCGCTTCAACGCCGTACAGTTTGACCGAAGCGTCATCGATAAAAGGATGAAACAAGCCGATCGCATTGGAACCACCGCCGACACAGGCGACCAGCGCATCCGGCAAACGCCCGGTTTGCGCCAGACATTGCTGTTTGGCTTCGCGCCCGATAATGGTCTGAAAATCGCGCACCATAGCGGGATAAGGATGAGGACCTGCGACCGTGCCGATAATATAAAAAGTATTATCGACATTGGTCACCCAGTCCCTGAGTGCTTCATTCAAGGCGTCCTTGAGCGTTTTGGAACCGGACTCGACCGCGACCACTTTGGCGCCGAGCAACTTCATCCGGTACACATTCAAGGATTGCCGCTGCACATCAACCGCGCCCATATAAACGACGCATTCAAGCCCCAAGCGAGCCGCCACCGTCGCCGTGGCGACACCGTGCTGACCGGCTCCGGTTTCGGCGATAATACGGGTTTTGCCCATGCGCTTGGCCAACAAAGCCTGGCCGATGGTATTGTTGATTTTATGTGCGCCGGTATGGTTTAAATCTTCGCGTTTTAGGTAAATCTGCGCGCCGCCCAAAGCTTCGCTCCATCGCTCTGCATGATAAAGGGGAGACGGTCGGCCGACATAATGCTGCAAGTCGGCATCCAGTTCGGCGATAAACTCTGCATCCTGCAAATAACGATGATACGCCTCCTCAAGCTCCTGAATCGGCTGCATCAATGTTTCGGCCACGAACTTTCCGCCATAAGGCCCGAAATGGCCGCGTTCATCCGGCAAATTATAATGTTGCGTCATAGTAATAACTTCTATCACCTTCGTTAACTTTTTGTATAAACGCCGCTATTTTAGCCGCATCCTTAACACCTTTGTCCGCTTCCACACCGCTGCTCACATCCACTGCGTAGGGGCGCACAGCTTTTACCGCAGCGCTTGCATTGGCAGGTTCAAGTCCCCCGGCCAATATAATCGGTAACGGACAGGGCCGTGGAATCATCTCCCAATCAAAACAACTGCCGGTGCCGCCTTGGGCGCCCGGGTGATAAGCATCCAGCAATAACCCTGCGGCATCGACATAACGCGCCGCGACCTCGCTCACATCGACATTGGCCTGCATTCTGAGCGCTTTGATGTAAGGTTTACCGTAGTGGCGGCAGACTTCCGGCGGTTCATCGCCATGAAATTGAATACAATCTACCGAAACCTGGTTCAGCACGTCCCGTATGTTAGTGTCCAGCTCATCGACGAACAAGGCCACTACCGAGGTAAAAGCCGGAAGCGCCGCGACAATTTTACGCGCTTGGGCAATGGTCACATGCCGGGGACTGGGCGGATAAAAGACCAGACCGATGGCGTCAACGCCTTCTTGCGCGGCGCACACAGCATCTTCCACACGGGTAAACCCACAAATTTTAACGCGCGTTCGCATAAATTGATACGGTTATGGCTAAAAAAATTCAGCCCGTTAGCATAGCATAAAAAAATTCATTTACGCGAAGATGAAACTACACATCGGCAATTCTCAGTTTGGACATGTTCTCGGAGTTTAGGGTGTGGAGCATGCTTGGCGAGGATGTCGGCGGCAGGGAGCCGCCACCAAGCCCCCACGGATGGGTCTACGGTGTTCCTCGCAGGCATACTCCACACCCTTTTTTACCCTCAAATTGGGAATTGCTGGCTACACGTTCAAACCGGGAGTTCACTTCAGTGGCTATGTTGGGAGTGGTCGTGGCCGGGCTGAGGCTGGCCGTGGCTATGCGGCAAAGTATCGTGATTGTGCGGCATATCGGGGTTGGTATTGACAGTAGCGCTTGGCCGGGTAACAGCCACGCCATAATTATAAACCATCAAGCCGCCCAGATCGGCGCCTTTGGACACCAATATGCACAGCGTAAAAGAGAGCAGTAAATAAAAACCATTGATCGCGCCTTTCATCGCCGTCCCCACCAGCAAGCGCCATATCGACAAAACCACCGACAACGACAGCACCGCGATGCCAAAATGCTCGTGCCGCTCCATGATGGCGTGCACGATATCGTCGTGAGCGACCTTGTCGGCCGCCGCCAAACCGGCCCAGACCGTCAATCCCGCAGCCAGCGTGCCCAGATAAAGCATGACCCCGGCAGCGGCGCGCCAATTCAGTTTTCCGGTCAAAGTACCCAGCACATCCAGCAGAAAAAATCCCAGCAAAAAAGCGATGGGGAAATGCACCAGCAAAGGATGGATATTTTCCATCGCCGACACTCCCGGCATGAACGCCGCGAATATATCGCCCGGTTCCCGGGTCAAAAGCCCATCGATAAATGTCAGCAGTTCCGTCACATAATGGGCGGCGCCCTCGCCATGATCACCGCCGCCATGGACCTGAAAAGACAGTAGAGTATTCACATTGATTACAAAGGTTGGTTAAGTTAACGACAATTTACTCGATTTTGGTGCAATTGCAAATCGGCGCAAGTCTTGTCGGGTGGCTTCGTTCAATCAAAACGCCGCGCATCGGCAGGCAATTTGTCAAATACCGGATGCCGGACGATGCCGTAACGCTCAGGGTAACAAACGCCGCCCAGATACAAACCAAAAGGCGGCGCGGTTACCCCGCCCTGCTCCCGCGCCCTGATGTCCAGCAATTGCCGGGGCCACTCCACAGATTGCCTGCCCATACCGATGGCCATCAACACACCGGCAATATTCCTGACCATGTGATGTAAAAATGCGTTGGCCGAAATATCGATGATGACCTGATCCCGCTGCCGGTAAACATCGATAAAATGCATGATGCGGCATGGACTTTTCGATTGACAGCCTTGTGCGCGGAAAGACGTAAAATCATGATCGCCGATCAGATATTGTGCGGCCTGATGCATTTTTTCAGCATCCAGCGGATTATAGCACCAGGTGACTTGTTGGCGCCGCAGAGCCGATTTCATCGGCCGATTTAAAATGATATAGCGATAAAATCTTGCAATGGCGCTGTAGCGCGCATGAAAATCGGCAACGGCGGGTTTTACCCAGATAATTCGTACATCATCGGACAAATGCGTATTACCGCCCATCAGCCAGGCGTGCGGCGTCCGTTCGGCGTTGGTATCAAAATGGACGACTTGCTCGAAAGCGTGCACACCGGCATCGGTGCGTCCCGCGCAAATAACAGTTACCGGTGCGTCGGCGACTTTGGACAAGGCTTGTTCCAGCTCGGCCTGCACCGAACGCCGCTGCGGCTGCCATTGCCAGCCGCAAAAAGCACTGCCGTCGTATTCTATGCCTAAAACGATTCTGGCCATCAGTCAGTGAAATTTTCACTCATAAATAAACACCTCGGTATGGCTGCCGATGCTGTTGAAAAGCGCCAGCACATCGGCGTTATACATGCGGATGCAACCATGCGACCCGGGTCTGTCACACATCAATTCATCAGGACAGCCGTGAATGTAAATATAGCGCCAGGCAGTATCACACGCACCATAACGGTTTTTACCCGGCTCCAGACCGCCCAGCCACAAAATCCGGGTCAAGATCCAATCTCGCCCGGGATATTGCCGGCCCAAGTCGGGCGTATAAATCTCACCGGTCGGACGCCGGGCTTTAAAGACCGCATTCAACGGCTGCCCGTCGCCAATTTTGGCGCGTATTTTATGGCGTCCGCGTGGCGTGCATTCGCTGCCGCGCATTTCGCCCGCACCGTTTTTAGCCGTGGCGACGGGATATGTCGTTACGCAACGACCTTTTTGAATCAGCCTCAATTGTTGCGCGGACAGGGATATTTCGATACAAAAATCGTTATGCAAAGTGTTCATGCCTATCTCATTATCTGCCGGATGCGCTTGTTGCTTATTCAGCCTACGGCGGGCTTCCTATTTAGCTTGCCAGCAAATGTGGCCACGCGGAATATACAGTTTCTCCAAGCCTATTCCTTTTCAAACAAGGTTTTAAGAGATTGATAGAGTTCCCGCGCCGACTTAGGGGGCTTGCCTGTCGCCATTTCTTTTTGCCCGCTACGGACTATTTGCCGTAACAACTGCCGATCCGCCCTCGGATAGTCGGCAAAAAGCTCGGTCAAGGCCGTATCGCCTTCGGCAAGCAAACGATCGCGCCAGCGTTCGATGTTATGATGTTCCCGGACTGCCAGGGCGCTTTGACTTTTCATCCCGGCCAGTTTTTCCTTAATGGGTTCCGCATCGAGTTTTCTGAGCAAGCCGGTAATAAATTTCATTTGTCTTTTACGGGCGCCTTTTTGCGGCATAATTGCCGCACTGCCAATTGCGCGCGCTAGCTCTTCGGGTAATGCCAACTCACCTAATTGCGCCGACGACAAACGGGCCATATCTTCGGCCAAAACAGAAAGTTCGGCAATATCACGCTTGATTTGCGTTTTATTCGGGCGCACCGCATAGTCGATACCTTCTTCATCGAAATCTTCGTATTCTTCCGCCATATCAAACCATAGCCACCAAAAAAATCACAAACATCACCACAAAAACAAGCGGCACAAGCACACCCGGCCAATCCGCCGTGGCGTTTTTACTTTGTTCCAGAGACGCCTTGATACCCGGGCGCATCCAGAAAATGAGCAAAATCAACAGCGCACCCAGCAGCAGACTTTCCCAACCCGAAAAAGTACCCATAACAGCCTCACCTATAATCAAATATTGGCTACTTTAGCACAGGCTGCACAATCACTTTCCAGGCATTTATTTTTTGCTCCAGACTCAGGCTGGCATGGGCCGGGCTGGTCGATGGCAAACGCTGATACTGAAATGTGTTGAAACAGTCGCTTAAACCCGGCAATACCTGTTGCCTAAACAGCTTTTCAGCCATGGCGCCGTTAAAAAAAACGCGCTCGATAGCACGGTATTTTTTAAAAAATGACCTGAAGTCATTTATTTTGACAGAATCCATGGCGATATTCGCATCCAGGCTACCGGGCCGAATACAACTTTGCAGCACGTCCCACACGGCGATGCCGTGATCGATTAAAATTTGTTGCCGCTGCCGATAATCGAGCTCGGGCGCGGCACCGACCAGCACACCCAGCACCGGCCAGAAAGCGTTACGGGGATGGCCGTAATATTGCTGCCTGGCCAACGAGGCCGAACTCGGCATCGACCCCAGGATTAAAACGCGCGCCGAATCGGAGACAATGGGCGCAAAGGCATCGATAACAGTCATTGAAATAGATTTTGTGAGCAATGATTCTTTTTATATTCCGGCAAATTTGCAATAATGCAACATTTTTCTACGAGCATCGATACCCCCATGTGGTTTAAAAATCTTACGCTTTACCGGTTCACCGAAAACTTTATTCTAACGCCTGACGCTTTTTCGCAAAAGCTTCAGCAAATGCCGTTTCGGCCTTGCGGGCAACAAGAAGAATCCAGTTTCGGCTGGACTGCGCCGCTGGGCAGAAACTCCGATCAACTGCTGCATATCGCCAACGGCTTTATCCTGTTCTGTGCAAAAACCGAAGAAAAAGTCCTCCCTGCCGCCGTCATCAACGAAATGGTTCAGGAAAAAATTCTGGATGCTGAAGACCTGCAAGGGCGCAAATTATCCAAAAAAGAACGCACCGCGATAAAAGAAGAAGTTTGCTTCGAATTGCTGCCCAAGGCGTTTACTTTTTCGCGTAAAACTTATGCCTATATAGACTCCAAAAACGGCTGGTTGATCGTGGATTCAGCGTCCGCTAAAAAAGCCGAAGACTTGCTCAGTCATTTACGCAAATGCTTAGGCTCCCTGCCGGTCGTACCCCCGGTCACCGCCAACAAACCGGTTGTGGTGATGACGCAATGGCTTAGCGGCGAGGAAGCGCCCGCCGACATCAAAATTGAAGACGAATGTGAATTGCGCGCTCCCGAGCAGGAAGGCGGCATTGTCCGCTGCAAGCGCCACGATCTGGCCTTGCCTGAAATCAAAAATCATCTGGATACCGGCAAACAAGTCATTAAATTAGCCCTGAGTTGGGATGACCGCCTTGCCTTTGTCGTCGATGAGAACCTATCTATCAAACGCTTGCGTTTTCTGGATTTGATTCAGGAGCAAGTCGCCGATACGACCGATTTTGACGACACCGAACAGTTTGATGCCGAATTTTCAATCATGTCACTGGAACTTGCCAACTTCCTGCCTCGTCTAATGGCATTATTCGGCGGAGAAAAAAGCCATGTTGCCTAACAACACTATCATTGCGGCCACACTGGCCTGTCTGCTGACAGCCCAAGCAGTGCAAGCCACTGAATATCAGCTTCCGAAAAATCCCGGCGACAGCCTGATCAGCGACAGCCTACAAGACAGCCCGACACCCTCCGGGCAGCCTTTTTACACACTCGCTGTCGAAGAAGATACGCTGCTGGATATTGCCCGGCGTTTTAACGTCGGCCAAACCGAAATATTACTGGCCAACCCTAAGGTCGACCGCTGGCTGCCCAAACAGGGAACCGAAGTCAGAATACCCAACCATCGCCTGTTGCCTCAAGCTCCAAGACGCGGCATCGTGATCAACCTGCCGGAATACCGTCTGTATTACTATCCGGCAAAAAGTGAATCCGGCTATCAGAAAACCGTGACCACGAATCCTATCAGTATCGGCAGAATAGACTGGAAGACACCGCTGGGAAAAACCAGAATCATCGCCAAAACCACCAACCCGACCTGGACGCCCCCTGCGTCGATCAAAAAAGAGCACGCTGAAAAAGGCGATATTCTGCCCGATGTCGTGGCGGCAGGCCCTGACAACCCTTTGGGGCTTTTTGCCATGCGCCTGGGTGTTCCGGGTTATCTGATACACAGCACCAACAAGCCTTATGGCGTGGGCATGAGCGTTACCCACGGCTGCATCCGCATGTACCCTGAAGATATCGAAAAACTGTTTCCACGCATACCGGTAGGCACCGATGTCTATATCGTCAACCAACCGATCAAAGTTGGCTGGCTTGACGGCACATTATACCTCGAAGCCCATCCCAACCTGGAAAACGAGGCCATGAACTATGAACAGCGCCTGGAGCAGACCTTGGACCTGATCATTCAGGCCAACAATAACGAGCTGCCCATCCTCGATGGCGCGGTCTTAAAACGTGCGCTCAAACAACTCAACGGCCTGCCTGTTGCAATCTATACCAGACCCCGACTGACAAAAGCGACAGGCACTGACAAAACAGAGGAACTAACTTCCGCATTGCCTTAACTTCCGGCCCACATAAAAAGCTTTATAAAATCAACCCCAATAAAATAAGGTAATGACTTCGACAAACTGGCCCCAAAATTTTTTTTCCGTTGTGGGCGCTCCGCGCTGCGGCACTTCCGCCATTTCCAGTTATCTTTCAGAGCACCCGGAAGTTTGTTTTTCCCGAGTCAAAGAGCCCCACTATTTCACACTTAACGATTTTTCCGATCTGAATGATAGCCAGCTCCGGGAAGTGCTGGCACGGGATTTTATCCCGCGCTTTTTCGAACCGTCCCCGCCCGCCTCCGTCAGGATTTGGGGCGAAGGATCGGTTTCCCATTTTTATCATCCGGAAGCCGCGCTACAACTGCTTCGTACCTGGCCCACCGCGCGTTTTATTATCGCCGTGCGCGACCCGATGCAAATGCTGCCATCCTTGCACCAGCGCTCACTTTATACCGGCGATGAAGTCGAGGAAAGCTTCACCCGAGCTTGGCAACTACAGGAAAAACGCAAACGCGGGGAAGCCATCCCTAAAACCTGTATCGACCCACGCCTGCTTTATTACGCAGACATAGGCCGGCTCGGCCATTATCTTCAAGGTTTTTTCGACAGTATCGGACGCGAGCGTTGTCATGTCGTGGTCTTTGACGATCTGGCAACCGACACCGCCGGTGTCTACCGGCAACTGCTGGCATTTTTAAATCTGAGCGATGACGGCCGACAACATTTTGCTCGGGTTCGCAAAAGTCAGGGCTACCGCTCAGGCACCTTGCAACGCTGGCTAAAACGCCCGCCACAAAAATTACGTTCACTGCTGGCAGGTGAAAAATTCAGTTGGCGCGTCAAACAACTAAAAGAAACTCCATTATGGCAGGAGAAACTTCGTCAAGCGGTATTTAAAGCTCGACGAAAACTGCAAAAACTCAATAACTTTCCTATGGAGACCAAACCTCTGGAGCCCCTGATTCGCCGCGAAATACACGATTTACTGAAAGACGATGTGGCCCTCTTGAGCCGTCTGCTGGATCGGGATTTGAGCCATTGGTTGAAAGTAGAGTCTTGAAAGTATCTCCCCAACCCAAGGCTGAACATCAAGCAAACGATAATATCCAATAAAATTAACCAATAAAAAAGGGAGGGCCCGGGGGCTCTCCCTTTTTTTGTCCTGAAATTTCCGGGGACGTTTAGTTGTAACGTCCGTTCAGAATTTTCAATTGCACTCGACGGTTATTGTAGCGGCCTTCTGATGTGCTGTTAGTGTCAATGGGCCGGGTCAGGCCATAACCACGCGAAGTCAACGCCTCGGCTTTTCCGGTTTTGCTGACCAGATAATCGCGGACAGCCTTGGCGCGACGCTCTGACAGTTTTTGGTTGTAAGCCGCCGAACCTGTATTGTCGGTGTGCCCTTGTACTTCAACCTGCAAGCTCGGATTGTTTTTCAATACCGAAATGGCATTATCCAGAAGCGGCAGATATTGAGGTTTGATGGTGGCTTTATCAATATCAAAGCGGATGCCTTTAACGGCCCAGCAACCATGAATGTCAACGGTCGCCGTTCTGGGTGTGCGCGGGCAGCGATCTTTGCTGTTAAGCACGCCGTCCTGATCGTCGTCACCGTCCACTACGCGTGGTGCGCCGGGTTGCAGGAATACATGCTGAACAAAGCTGGTCATGTCATTATTGCTGGCTACATTTTCAGCCGTAGTGCTAAAGCCGCAACCCGAAATGTCGGACAGTTTGCGCAATAAAATCTGACCCTGGCTGTCGTCTTCATTGCCGACCCAAACGGTATACACACATAATTTGTCGCCGAACTGCTCTTTCAACGATTGCGTTGCGATCAAAGGCTGTGAACCATCGTCGATATTGCCATCGCTGAGGATAATGAGGGCGATATTACCGGTTGCCGGTGACAAATCGGTGCTGGCCGCAGTAATTGCGTTAGACATCAATGAACCGCCGCCGGAGCAGGTTAAAGAATCGATACCTTGTCCAAAAGATGATTTTGAATAAGTTTCAACAGGTTGATTCAAGTGGGTAAATCCCCAGGATAAACAAGGGCCGAAACCAAAGCTGCGAATACCTGAAGTCAGGTTTATATCGGGAATACTTTGATTCATTCGGTTGAGGATTTCTTTTTCAACTGAAAATTTGGTGGGAGTGGGTTGCCCGGTAAAGCCGGCGCCATGATAATGTTTACTCATCGAAGAAGATGAGTCATTAATTATAAAAAAGCTGTTGGTTTTTTGCACCAGTTCGCCTGAACGAACCAGGTCATTCAAACTGTTAGCGTGAAAAGTATCGAATGTAGTGACAGGCTGGCTCGCGCAGCCTGATAGGGCGGCGGCAGTCAAAGCCGCAGTCAGTAGCAGTTTTTTATTCATTAAATCCCCCTGGATAATAAATTTTGATAACGCTTAGAATCAGCTTTATCTGAGATTCCAGTCTAACATTTTTTTGTTTTTTTGATAACTAAATTCATCTTTTGCAGAGTCCGTGAAATAATAGTTCGTGATTAATAAAAATAAAATGAGGCGATCGAAATGAAGCTATTGGTTGGATTGACCCTGTTGGCAGGAATGGTCTTGGGTAATACAAGTGTCTGGGCGCAACAACCGGCTCACGCGGATCCACTGGAATTGGCCCAACAGGGGGACGCCCTGGCGCAGGCAAAATTGGCCTCCCTTTATCTACTGGGCCGAGACGGCTATGAAGCCAATGAAAAAGAAGCGGCGAACTGGATGCTGAAGGCGGCTGAACAAGGCCTGGTGGAAGCGCAAGTCGTCGTGGCGGCTATGTACGACAGCGGCTTGGGCTTCGCGCACAACGTCAATAAAGCGACACAGTGGTATGAAAAGGCGGCGGCACAAGGCCATGGCACCTCATTGGCGATTTTGGGACGCACCCAAGGAACCAAAGCGAGTGTCGCTTTCAATTACCAAGCCATGCGTTTAAACGCCGCCCGGCAAATTCCTAAAGAATATGCGAAAAGATTTTTATTGAAATAAAGAAAAACATGACTATCAAAACACGTTTTGCTCCAAGCCCAACCGGTTATCTGCATGTGGGCGGCGCCCGCACGGCGCTTTTTTCCTGGCTACACGCCCGAAAACACGGTGGCCGGTTTATTTTGAGAATTGAAGACACAGATCTTGAGCGTTCCACCCAGGAATCCGTGAACGCCATTCTGGAAGGCATGACCTGGCTGGGTCTTGAATATGACGAAGGGCCTTTTTATCAAACGCAACGCTTCGACCGCTACAAGGAAGTCATCCAACAACTGCTGGCACAAGGTGACGCTTATTATTGTTACTGTAGCAAGGAAGAGCTGGAGCAATTGCGTAACGAACAAATGGCCAACAAAGAAAAGCCGCGTTATAACGGCAAATGCAGACAAACCGCCAATATCAGCGAAGGCCAGCAACCGGTTATCCGCTTTAAAAATCCGGAGCAGGGCACGGTAACCATCAATGACCTGGTCAAAGGCGACATTGTCGTTGCCAATAAAGAACTCGATGATTTGATCATTGCCCGCTCTGACGGTACACCCACCTACAATCTGACCGTAGTGGTCGATGATATGGATATGGGCGTAACCCATGTGATCCGGGGTGATGACCATATCAACAACACACCTCGACAAATAAATATTCTTAAAGCCTTGGGCGCCCCCCTGCCCTATTATGCGCATTTACCGATGATTTTGGGCGCGGATGGCGCGAGATTGTCCAAACGCCATGGCGCGGTCAGTGTAATGCAATACCGGGACGAAGGCTTTTTGCCCGAAGCTTTACTCAACTATCTGGTACGGCTGGGATGGTCGCATGGCGACCAGGAAATTTTCAGCATCGACGAAATGATCGAATATTTCGATTTGGCTGATGTCAATGTGTCGGCCTCGTCTTTCAATAACGAAAAATTATTATGGCTCAATCATCATTATATGATGACAAAAGACCCGGCCCATGTGGCGCGGCACCTTAGCTGGCATATGGGGGAACAAGGACTGGATCCGGCTTTAGGCCCTGATTTGATTGAAGTGGTAAAAGCGTTGCGGGAACGTTGTAAAACTCTGGTGGAAATGGCTGTGGCCAGTCGCTATTTTTATACGGAATTTGATCACTATGATGAAAAAACCGCCAAAAAGAACTTCAAGCCGGAGACCTGCGACATACTGAAAAAACTCCATGATGAATTTTCCTTGTTGGAACAATGGGAAGGAAATCCCTTGCATCAAGTGGTATTGAAGGTGGCCGAAGACTTGGCTCTCAATCTTGGAAAAGTAGCGCAACCTCTACGGATTGCGATCTGCGGAACGCCGGTTTCGCCTCCGATTGATGTCACATTGGCATTATTGGGCCGGGAGAAAACACTCAAGCGGATAGTTAAAGCTATCAAGTTTATAAAAAATAACACAGACACTTGACACGACAACTGTATACTGTAAAATAAGCGGACTTTACAGGGGCCATAGCTCAATTGGGAGAGCGCAACACTGGCAGTGTTGAGGTCGGCGGTTCGATCCCGCCTGGCTCCACCAAAGTTAAGGCTGACTAAAACAATTTTAGTCCCCATCGTCTAGTGGCCTAGGACACCGCCCTTTCACGGCGGTAACGGGGGTTCGAACCCCCCTGGGGACGCCATTTACTAAAAAAGGCTTGTGCTTCAATCACAAGCCTTTTTTTATTCTCTCCAGGCTTTTAAGTTGAGAAAAGAGGTCGAGTAGACCGGTTTCTTCCGACAAAAAATAACCTGATTACCCATAAGTCTCAGCAACTTTTGACCCTTCGGTTAGTCGAACCTGAGCCCTACCCTGACTGGAGATCGTGCCATGAAAAAGAACCCT
>PGZD01000068.1 GCA_002843155.1 Gammaproteobacteria bacterium HGW-Gammaproteobacteria-3 | reverse complement strand
AATAGCGAGACAAGAGTCTGATTTAGGCGCTGACAAGTGCAAAATACCGCTTAATAAAGCAAATATTCGAACATTCTAATGAAAGTTCGATCAAATACCTCTTTGCGCTATGCTATTTTCGGACAGGCTCCTAGCCAGGCGGCGACTATCCCCGCCATGTTGATTAAAAAAGGCGGTGATTTTCCCGCGTTTTGACACAAACAAAACTCGTTTATTGCGGTCATGGAAGATTTTTATGTCAGGATGCGCAAGGCTACTTTGAAAGGCGTGTGATTTTAAGTAACTCTTCTGACAAATAACACCTGCCGAATATCGGATATAGCTTCTTACAAGCCGTAAGCTTTCTGTTTCGCCTGTCTTTCTCCTGTGTCATCACCCTGCATTTTTCGGGCTCTGGCAATCAATAACCAACTATCTCTTTTCAGTTTGGTGTCACGCCCTGCCAATAAGGCAGCTTTTCTGGCCAAATCTTCGGCCAGTCTGGGTTGGGATTGTTTTAAGCGAACTTCGGCCAACTTGTACATCAGTGTCGCGTTTCTCGGCTCGATGCGCAAACCACGCTCCAGCGTCGCCACCGCTGAGTCCAGATTGCCGGTGCCGCTGTTACGCTCGGCATCGGAAATCAGCGCAACCACAACCGGGCTTAAGTGCTCCGTTTGCGATGGCTCTACGGGCCTCGCCCAGGTCGGCGGCGCGGAAGGTTTCAAAGGCGAAGTCTCGACCGCATGAGAGGGTGTTGACTTTTCAGAGGCTGGTTTTTTTCGTGCCGCAGGTGCTGTTTTATAAGGGTCATAAACCGGCGCTTCGGCCTGACGGTCTGTCACACCGGCACAGCCTGCCATCAACAAAGGTAAAATCAGACCAAAGCAAAGTTGGATGTTTTTCATGACTAATGATTTTTTAAATATGTAGACAGCAGTATTTATAACATAGCTGTAAAAAAATGTTTAATTCCCGGTAGACGGCGCTGGGTCTCGATGGCCATAGCCTGTCCCTGCATGGCATTGATGCGTGAGAGGCGGCCGACGCTGGCCTGGTCCAGTATCACCGGCTTGGTGGAATCCTTGTTGGTGTCCTTGCTCGTCAGCAGCTCCTGCCGCTGAGCCTCCAGCAATCCGCGAAAGTATTCGATCTGCTCCGGTTTCACTTCGTACCTCTTGTTTTCTTTTTGTTCATATCGCCCCCCGCTATTCACTTCTCACTCTGGCTGGCAAGTCTCACCGAGCACCCCGAAAAGAAACTCCAACTTGGTTTCCGTCTGTTTTCGGCGATTCTCCGCCACCGCGCGTTATTCGAGCACACGGCATCATAACCCGTAGGTCCGTCCCGCACGAAATTCAACGGTACCATTGTCAGCCAAATGTGTCAGAAATCGATCCGCTTCACTAGCGCCCAAGTCGTGCGGATGATGCTTGTCAAAATACGCAATAGAGCGTTTAATCCGGTTCATGTAAACCTGCTTGGTACGAATGCTGTCATTATTCCAAACGAATTTTGGCGCGCACTTGATCCGGTAATTTCAGCGGGTTTTCGGGCAAGATATTTGATGTATTTTGCATTGGCTTTTTGTACGGAATAAATTTAGACGAGCCAAAGTGCTGGACAGCGGGTAAGGCTCCATAACTTATCCGACCGACTTGTTCAACACAGTCGAAATCAGTGCCCAGGCTTCTGTTTACTTTGACTTTGCTGACGAAAATCAAACTCATGCCATTTCAGGGTTTCCCATTCGCTGAGCAAATGACTGATACGCTCGCTTTGTGCCGGATTCTCCAGCAATGCCTGATAAGTTTCCCAGCGATTTAGAGTATTTAAAAAAACCCGCTGGGAGCGGAAATCAAAAACAATACGGTCACCGCCGTATTTGACATACCCGATTAACACCGGAAAAGTCAAATTGCCCACCAATTGAAACACTGAATGATCCGTATCCAGCCACCGATTGGAGAGGCCAAAAGCCGAGCGAATCGCCATTTCCGCGACATCGATCTGCCCTATCGCCTGCTTTATTTGAAGATTTGGATCATTGAACAACAAAGGGATATGCGTTTGTGCATCGTTCATCGCATGGCCATGGCCCAGAAAGCCGTCTTCGAACAATGACTCGCCGTGATCACCCAAAATGACTAAAGTTGTGTCCTCGTAGAGTTTGTGTTTTTTTAATGTTTCGACCACCTGCCCCACCGCCCAGTCGGCATTGGCAATGGCATTCCAGTAGGTGTCGGCGACCCGGTCGCGATTTTCCGCCAGAATCTCGGGGCGGGGTATGAATTCTTTTATCAGCCTTTTTTGCATGGCAGGATGCGAATAAGGAAAATGCGCCGCCTGAAAGTTTAAATAAATAAACTGCGGAGTTTGCAGATCAAGTTCACTGAAGCGCTGCTGAAATTGTTCCACTACACGTTCTTCGCTGAGCCTTAGACTACCCGCATCCTTGCTGGGAAAAACCCGGTCGGCAATGGCGACCCGCGCATCAAAATAATACACGCCTTTTTTATTCATGCCGGTATGCGTGGCGATATCGCCAAACGATTCATCTTGCCCCGAAATGATTGAAATGCCGTAACCTGCCTCCTGCAAAAAATCGATCAGTCTGATGCGGTTATCGTCATGAATCAGCTCGCGATTAAACAATGCTGTCAGCGAAGTTGTCGTATAACCGGTATGGCTGTACGCGTATTCAGCCGCAGTACCGGTACGCGCTATTTCGCGCATGACCGGCGCGACATAACGGCCATTGACTTGTTGGGTCAATAAATCGACGCGCGCGGTTTCCAGAACGATCAATACAATATGCTTGCCGGAGCGAGGCTTTATAGCTTTTAGAGGATCGGGTGCCAGCGGGATGATTTTGGCATCACCCAGCAGACCGTCTTCATCGATACCGTTACCAGGAATGTCCAGAGCGCCCGGATAAATATGCCCGTCAAACAGGGCCGTGTCTTTGGGATAAAAGAACAGACCGTGACCGTCGTCGTCAAAGTCTGTCAAAAAATCCAGGCCCGAACTGATCAGCCGATAAGTGGTTTTTTTTTCCAGGCCATAACGCAAGAATGCGTAATCGGAGATGTTATACGTCAGCAGCGGAGTCAGAAATACTGTCATCAACAGCAACCATTTAAAAGCGCCCGCTGGTGCAATTCGCCGATGATAATCCCGCTTGTAGTGATACTGTTTAAAAATCCGGGCACTCAAAACAAAAGCAATGATAACAATCGCCATAATGCCGGTGAACAAGGCAATTTCATTGGTGGCATAAAGCAAGCCCCGTTTTAAGCTGCCACCGCCAAGATTACTGATAATCTGATAATTGAGTGTATCGTTGAAATAAGACAGCACCTTGAATTTAAGGCCCAGCCAGAAACCCATTGCCAGCCATATCAGCACGGTGAAACTGTAATAAATCAGAATGCCGAACTTATTCAGCCGGTCGGCAGCATGGAACCAAAGGCTGGCCAAAACACCGAAAAAGACAAAGTCATACCAGAAAGAAAGTAGCAGAAACAGTCCTCTTTCCAACCAGGACTGGTAAGAGAAAGGCTGTAGAAACCCACCGGTAAAAATATCGTATTTGACTTGTAAAAGGGCAAGCTCAAAAAATTGGACAATTGAAATGACGATTAATACAGTAACCAGCCGCCGGTAACGCCATAGCAGTTTTTCCAGGGTTACTAAAAACATCGGGTTATTGAAATTGAGGATAAAAATGAATCTGCGATACTGAAACGCGTGATAAAGAATTAACAGACATTATTTACTTTCTTTTTCAAGTTCAATCCTGCGAACTTTTTCCAATGTCGCTTCCAATAACTGTCGATTGAAATTCATCAAGTCCGCCAGCATTCCTATGACATAAGTAATAAAGCCCATCAATAAAAAAACTCCGCCGAGAATCAGCGACTGTATATGACCACTGCCATCACCTGAATAATAAAATACCAGAAAGCGAACTATGGGTACGAGACCTGTCAGTATCAGTAAAGTACCGATATAGATAAAAAACCGTAAAGGCTGATACATGAGATACATGCGTATCATGCTCGATAACTGCCGCTCGATAAATGACGGGATGCTTTTAAATAATCGGGAGTCCCGGGTTTTTGGATTGGTTCTAACCGGAACCGATACTATCGCCATGTGTTTCTTACCGGCTTGAATGATGGTTTCTATGGTATAGCTGAAAGAAGAAATAATATTCAGGCGAATGGCAGCATCCCTGGAAAATGCCCTGAAACCGCTTACCGTATCAGGCACGGTGGTTCCCGATAACTTACGCACGGTGGCGCTGCCTAATTTTTGCAACAGTTTTTTAAGCGGAGAAAAATGTGGAATCTTACTGGTTTGCCTGTCGCCTACCACAAGATCGGCCGTACCGTTAACGATAGGCGCGACTAATTTGCTGATATCCGCACCAAAATATTGATTATCGCCATCGGTATTGACGATAATATCCGCATCGCGTTTAAGACATTCATCCATGCCTTTGCGAAAGCTTCGGGCAAGCCCGAGATTATTCTTGTTACGAATAATATGATCGACGCCGAGTTCTTTGGCGACTTCTACCGTCCGATCGGTACTGCCATCGTCGATAATCAGAATTTCAATCTTATCGACCCCCTCTATCTGGCGCGGAATATCGGCGATCGTTTCAGGCAGTGTATGCTCTTCGTTATAGCAGGGAATTTGCACTATCAGTTTCATGGTTGCGTCAATTCTCACTGTTGATGGGTCTGTTTTTTACCGGGACTTTAATAGTTTGCCCGACCACGGGCAGACGTAAAGTTATATAACCTTTGGAAGCCGGTGGTCTGTCAAGGTATCTGTATATCAATAATTTTTGATTTTTTAATGGCGGGCGGTTACTGTCAACAGCTATTGTTTTCAATAACTTAAAAGGCCCGTTTTTCAAGAATTGCCGGAACTGTCGATGAATATCTATGTCCGAAACGTCACGGCTTTCGACGACAACCAGATCAACACCATAATCATCCAGTATTTTTTTGATATCGTCCGTTGAATGGGCATGGACTTCGAGCCATTGCTTGGATGATATCGATGAAGATGACAATAATTTATCGGCGCGCAGTACATAAGTTGATTCACTCTCATCCAATGCCCGCATGAAATAGGTAAAATACCCGTTATTGTAACCATCGAAAAAAACCGTGGGTACTTGCTGGTTAGCCAGTACAAAAGCGGCAGCATCCGCATAACCTGTGGCAAAATTAGGCTTGATTTTATAAATGCTGTTTATCTGAAATACGGATACACCTAAAATCACGGACAGCATCAGCCAATAAGTAAGGACTTTATTTCTTAAATAATAAAGAGGCAGCGTTGCAAACAAACAAAAAACGGGTATCCAGAATATGGGATAGCGTTCATTCTTTCCGACCAGATAAGTAAAGAAAAGATAGGTCGCCAGCAATAAAGACAAAGGAAAAAATGTTTTTTTATCCCGTTGCACAAGCGCCGCCAACATTCCAATAAAGCTCAAACTCAGTACCGGCAAGGTTAAATGGTATTTATAAAGTGTCCTGAAATGCAGTGTAAGGTTATTCCAGCTTAAGCGGCTTAAATGATAATGCCCTTCAGACTGACCGATCGATTGGGCAATATTTTGTTTTCCCAGCCATAAAGTTATAGCCGCCAAAGGCGCCAGCAGTATTATTATGATGGCCATGGATAACCATAATTCTTGCCTTTTTACATAGGTCGATAAATTTCCTTGCAGCAGCACAAAAATAATAAACCAAAGTCCCATAAAAACAGCCGTTTGTTTTGTCCAGCACGCTAAACTAAAGACGATGGCCGTTTGATATAAATAAGAAGGTTTATCGGTTTCCGTATAGCGATAAAATAAATAACCCGTCAACAATACCATGGAAAGCACGGGCAACCCCGCCATGGTATACCAGCCCCATTTGGCAATAAAAGGCGTGGTAACCAATAACAGTGATGCGGCAAAGGCCAGGGAGCCGTTATAAATTCGGCTGATCAGATTAAACCATGCACTAACGCCAACGATATAAAACGTCAATAAAGCCAGACGGCTGCTCCACATGTTGACGCCGAAAACACCGTTAAAAATCGCTTCCAGCAATGGAAAAAAAGGTGGGCGATAACCAATACTCAAGGCGGGGTATTGCCCAAAATAATTGAGGGTGTATTGGTAAATATGTGTAATGGGAAAGTCGCTGATAAAATCCAGCAGAAAGACCCCATCCATTAATATTCTATCGGCATCAGGATAACCCAGACTGGCGTCATCGATTTGCCTCAAGGACAATACCGACATGATAATCAATATTGCATAAATAGATTTTTTTGAGCTAAAAACCGTGTCGTTATGATTCATATTTCAATAATACATCTGCTAAAAACCACCCTAAGCAAAACGACTGTTGTACTAGAGGGTACGCTCTGTCTATCCATGCAGAATGTTAAGATACCATATTTACATACTACATAAGAAAAAGTTTTCCTGAAAGGTACGGCCACCGAAGCCATGCCGACAAGCTAAGAGCTGCAGGTTGTTAAGCGTTACGGCGGTCGATCTTCGTTTTTTTGAAACGGGAAAAATTATTCTTGGCAACGCAAAGAATTAACTTTGCCTTTTTTAGTGCAGACTAGGGGCTGTTGCCATTTTGTAGTTACCCCTTGAATTTCAATACCTCTGCATCAAAGATTATTAATTTTGAGTCAAAAACGAGCGAATTTATGACAAACCCTGTCTTCGACAAACAATTGAAGGGATTTTTTATCGCTTGCGCGCAGGTTGTCCCTGGCGAGATCTACCCGGCGCCTTGGGTATCCGGTTAACACACGACAAAACACATGCATTTTTTCAGGCAAAAAGTGGGGCGCCGACCCGGTTTCCGGCATCAGCAGATCGACGCTGCGCCGGTTTTACCGAGAATTTGGCGGAAGTGGGTTTTCCGGATTGGTGTGGGAGACAACCGGATAAGCACGATTTTTTCTATGGCTTTGCTTGAATTCCAGGCCATTTTCATGATCTCCGGTTTTGCTTGGGGTGACGACTGTTCTAGCCCAGGTGAGGTAATGGTAGCTCAGTGAAACTTCAAACCCAAGTTCATACTTTGATATGCCAAGGCGAACAACAGCATTTGTATAAACACCAGCAGCCAGAAATAAAAAACAAAAAATACCACCCTGACTTGCTTTTCATCCGTTTTCCGGCGTCGGACTAAAAACCAGCCGCCGATTGCGGCGATCAGCAATATGACTGCGCCGCCAACGGCAATGATCACAATCTAATCCTTGAGCGGTGGCGGCGCCAGCACTACCCGGGAACCGTTGGTTTCGGACGCGCTGACGACACCGGCGGCTTCCATGTCTTCTATCATGCGTGCCGCCCGGTTATAACCGACTTTAAAACGTCGCTGCACGCTGGAAATCGAAGCTTTGCGGGACTCGGTGACAAAAGCCACCGCTTCATCGTACAGCGCGTCCGTCTCGCTGTCGTCACTGCTACCGGTGGCAAAAAAACCGTCACCGGTATCGACCCGTTCCTGGGTAATTTCATCGAGATAGTTGACAGGGCCGGTTTGTTTGAGAAATTCAACCACCCGGTGTACTTCATGATCATCGACAAAAGCGCCGTGAGCCCGAATCGGAATGCTGGTGCCGGAAGGCAAATACAACATATCGCCATTGCCCAGCAGTGTCTCCGCTCCGCCCTGATCCAGAATGGTACGGGAATCGATACGCGAGGACACCTGAAAGGAAATCCGGGTCGGCACGTTGGCTTTGATCAGGCCGGTCAAGACATCGACCGAAGGCCGCTGCGTCGCGAGGATTAAATGAATACCGGCAGCCCTGGCTTTTTGCGCCAGCCGCGCGATTAATTCCTCGACTTTTTTACCGACGATCATCATCATGTCGGCCAATTCGTCGATGACAATGACAATGCTGGGCAAGGACGTCAATACTGGAAATTCTTCGCCTTCTTCAAGCGGTCGCTCCAACACAAAAAAAGGATCGCGTATCGGTGCACCGGCCCGCTCGGCGTCTTTGACCAGTTGGTTGAATCCGGCCAGGTTTCTGACACCCATTTTGGACATTAATTTATAGCGCCGCTCCATTTCCGCCACCGCCCAGCGCAGCGCATTGCTGGCCTCTTTCATATCGATGACCACCGGTGTCAATAAATGCGGAATATCTTCATAAACCGACAATTCCAGCATTTTAGGATCGATCATGATTAACCTGACATCCTCCGGCGTGGCCCGGTACAGCAAGCTCAAAATCATGGTATTGATGGCTACCGATTTACCGGAACCTGTAGTCCCCGCCACCAGCACATGCGGCATTTTGCCCAAATCCGCCACTACCGGCGCACCGGAAATATCCTTGCCCAGAGCCAAGGTCAACACCGATTTGGCCTTCTCGAAATTTTGCGAGGCCAATAATTCCCGAAGCGTTACCATTTCCCGCTCCTGATTCGGAATTTCCAGCCCGATAACCGGTTTGCCGGGAATCACTTCGACAATGCGCACACTGGTAACCGACAACGCGCGCGCCAAATCTTTCGATAGCGTACTGATACGACTGACTTTTACCCCGGGCGCGGGTTGCAATTCAAAGCGGGTGATGACCGGCCCCGGATGTACTGCAACGACTTCGACCACGACATTGAAATCCTGCAGAATATCCTCGACCAGACGTGACATAGCTTCCAGTTCACTTTTGCTATAGCCTTTGACACGGCTGTCGCGCACATCGAGCAGGGACAAATCCGGCAACTGGCCTTCATAAGCTTCAAAGTCAGGCCTTTTTGCCTTGTTTTTATTGGCCTGTGGAAGTGTTTCGACTTGCGTCATGACGGGCGCAATTTTCAGCTTGGGCTTGACGTTGGTTTTAGGCAGCTCTTTTTCCGAAGTCCTGACCGATTTTGCCGCCGTATTTTGAGCCGCATAGCGGGCCGTCCCGAACAATCCGCGAGCCAATGCGCGCAATAAGGCCAGCGTGTATTTACCGATATAATCCATGGTTTTTAACCAGGACATGCCGGTAAACAGGGTAACGCCCGCCAACAGAATCGCCAGCAATATCAGCGTCGCGCCGGAGTTGCCTAAAATAATCAACAAGGCATCACCGGTCTCCTGACCTAAAATTCCGCCGGTACCGCCCGGCAGCTCAAGCCTGATGCGCAGCAAATGCAGATAAAACAATGTGCTGCCGGAAACCAGCGTCGCGAGCAAGCCGAGCCAACGCAGAAGCCTGTTGAGTCTGCCTTCGGTCTGCTCAGGCTGCTTATAAAAAAGATAGCCTTGCCAGGCCATCATGACGGGCAAAAGATAAGCCATCAGACCCAGCATGCTGAGACTGAAATCCGCCAGCCAGGCTCCTGCCATGCCGCCGGCATTAGTGACGTCCTGCCCGGTGCCGCTGTGCGTCCAGCCCGCGTCTTCGTTGCTGAAAGTGACCAGCGAAATTAAAAAAAACAGCGCGCAGGCCGACAACCCCAGCAAAGCAACTTCCCGCAAACCGCGAAATGTTTTTTCTTCTATCACTGCAGACATAAAATACACTCGAAATTATATTGCTAAAACATCATTATAAATGATTAATTCAATAGTTGACATTAATTAACCCCCTACTTTGACAATGCCGCAGATCATGCCCGAATGATCTGCTTTTGTCTTATTTCAGAATAAGGGCTAAGTGGTTCAGGCTTGCGAAAAAATATTTTCCGGTCATAATCGGTTGAATTATTCGGTAAAAGGCATATCGAATAAACCTCATTCTTTTACTCAACCCGAAACTCTGGAGAACTTTTAATGATCGACGTCAAACATTGCCGTCTTTTGATTCTAGGCTCAGGCCCCGCCGGTTATACTGCCGCTGTTTACGCGGCGCGCGCCAATCTCAACCCGGTTATAATTACGGGTATGCAACAAGGCGGCCAATTGACCACAACCACCGATGTAGACAACTGGCCCGGCGATGTTGAAGGCCTGCAAGGCCCTGATCTGATGGAAAGAATGCGCGAACACGCCGAACGTTTCGATACTGAAATCGTGTTCGACCACATTCATACCGCCGATTTGTCCAGTCGCCCCTTCCGGCTTACCGGCGATTCCGGTGTTTATACTTGCGACGCCTTGATCATTGCCACCGGCGCTTCCGCAAAATACTTAGGGTTGGACTCTGAAGAAGCCTTCAAGGGCAAAGGCGTTTCCGCTTGCGCCACCTGCGATGGTTTTTTCTACAAGAACAAGCCGGTTGCCGTTATCGGCGGCGGCAATACCGCTGTCGAAGAAGCGCTTTATTTAGCCAATATCGCATCTCAAGTGACCATCGTACATCGCCGCGATAAATTCCGCTCGGAAAAAATCCTGTCGGACAAACTGATCGAAAAATCAAAAACCGGCAATGTCGTCATCGAATGGAACCATACCCTGGATGAAGTCCTGGGCGATGACATGGGCGTCACCGGCGTCAGAATCAAAAGCACTCAAGACGGCGCCACCAAAGACCTGGACGTCCACGGCGTTTTTATCGCCATCGGCCACAGTCCCAACACTGACATTTTTGCCGGACAACTGGACATGGATCATGGCTATATCAAGGTCAACAGCGGTATCAACGGTAACGTCACCGCCACCAGCATCCCCGGCGTATTTGCCGCAGGCGATGTGATGGATTCGGTTTATAAACAAGCCGTCACTTCCGCCGGTGCGGGCTGCATGGCGGCGCTGGATGCGGAAAAGTATCTGGACGAACTGGGCGAATAAGCACAAAAACGGCGCATCGATACGCTGTTCGCCCACCAGCGTTTTATTTATGGCATTGACCGCACTTGACCCCTACCGCCCCGACCAGGCTTTTCCGCCCTTGACCAAAGCCCTGGACGAGCCCAACGGCTTGTTGGCGATAGGCGGCTGTCTGTCGCCCGTGCGCTTGCTCAATGCGTATCGGCGCGGCATATTTCCCTGGTATAACCCGGGCGAGCCGATACTATGGTGGTCGCCGGACCCGAGACTGGTCATGTTCCCGGAACAGGTCAAGCTATCCAGAAGCCTGCAAAAAACCTTGCGCCGTTCGTTGTTCACGATCACCTACGATAGCGCTTTCAATCAGGTTATCGAATGTTGCGCGGCATCCCGGGCCGGGTCGAACGGCACCTGGATCACCGAAGAAATCAAGCAAGCCTATCGGGCGCTACATGTTCTGGGCCTGGCGCATTCGGCGGAAGCCTGGGCTGAGGGTGAACTGGTGGGCGGTTTGTATGGCATTGCCATAGGACAGGTTTTCTTTGGCGAATCCATGTTCCATAAAAAAACCGACGCCTCCAAAGTGGCCTTTGTCACGCTCGCCGAACAACTCCGGAACTGGCATTATCAACTCATCGACTGCCAGGTGCAAACACAGCATTTACTCAGTCTGGGCGCGCAAGAAATCAGCCGACGTGATTTTGTAGGCCGACTGCATCGTTATTGCCTACTCAAGCCTGCCGCCGACGCCTGGCAAAACCGATGACCTCTATCGATCTTGTTCTCACTGAGGAACACGCCTGTAACTACCTCGAAGGCCAAAGTGCCAGCTCGGCTTTCGTGCATCCCTCTTTTGCGCTGTCCACCCGCGTGTACAGCCAACTCATCGCGCAAGGCTTTCGCCGTAGCGGCGATCATGTTTATGCCCCTTATTGCCGTCAATGCTCGCAATGTGTCGCCGCCCGTTTGGCAGTCAACGAATTTAAACCCAAACGCCGACAAAAACGTTGCCGGACTAAAAATACCGCCACTCAAACCTTTATCAAGCCCGCTGTTTTCGACCCTCTCCATTACGACCTGTATTTGCGTTATCAGCAAAGCCGACACGGTGATGGCGACATGCTGCACACCAGTCCCGAACAATATATGGATTTTCTTGGCAGCCGTTGGTGCGACACCGTGTTTGTGGAGTTTGTACATGACGGCCAGCTCATCGCCGTTGCCGTAGTGGACCGCCTGCCCAATGCCCTGTCTGCGGTTTATACTTTTTTTGATCCCGATTATTCAGCTTACAGTCCCGGCGTTTATGCCGTTCTCTGGCAAATCGAATACGCCCGGCAATGGCAATTGGACTGGCTTTATCTCGGTTACTGGATCAGTAATTGCGCCAAAATGAACTACAAAACCGACTATCAGCCCATTCAATTATTCGTTGACCGGCAGTGGCGAAACCGTCTGTGAAAGCAAATGCTGCAACTGCGTCCGATCCAATTGCTGGTTATCCACTTTTAAATAAGCGACGCCTTCATGCCAGTGCAGTTTGACTTCTTCAACACCGGCAACAGCCAGCAGGACATCGCTCAAATTTTCGGCTTCCTGCTGCGTCAACTGCTCTATCGAAAGCAGCAGATTCGCCAGATAACGGGGCGGTTTCATAAACAGCGACACCAGCAACCAACTCAAAGCACAGACCGCGCACACGACAAATACGGTATCGGCGCCGAATTCGCCATAACTCCAGCCGCCTGCCGCTCCGCCGATAAAGGCGCCTAAAAATTGGGAACTGGAATAAAATCCCATGGCCGTGCCTTTCATATCGCCCGGCGCGGTTTTAGAAATCAGCGACGGCAAGGTCGCCTCCAGCAAATTGAATCCGCAAAAAAACAGCCACAAAAAAGCAATAATACCGGGCAGACTGTCATGAAACAGCCATAACCCCGTTTCAGCCGTCATGATGACCGCAATCGCGCCGATAAACACCGCTTTCATTTTGCGTTTCTTTTCCGCCAGAATCACAAAAGGCACCGCAACAAGCATCGATACCACAAAAACCGGCAAATACACTTGCCAATGCAGCTTGGCCGTCAACCCCGCATCCCGCATCAGCAGAGGAATGATGACAAAACTCGCGGTCAGGATCAGATGCAGAATAAAAATACCGTAATTGAGCCGCAACAAGTCCGCGTTTTTAAGCACCACGCTGATTTGTCCCGGCACTACTTCGGCATCACGGTGCAGCCTGGATTTTACCGGATTGGGCACGACATAAATAATCGCCATAATGGCGATGATGGATAACGCCGCAGTCAGCCAAAAAATCCCCGGCACGCCCATGAAACCGGCAATGACCGGGGCAATTGAAATCGCCACGCCGAAAGACGCGCCAATACTCAAGCCTATGGTCGCCATGGCTTTGGTTCGATGCACTTCCTGCGTCAAATCCGCAACCAGCGCCATAATGGCTGCGGCAATAGCGCCGGAACCTTGCAGCGCCCGACCGAGCAAAACCCCGTAAATAGTGGTTGCAAGCGCCGCGACAATACTGCCGCCAGCGAAAAGCAATAAACCGAAAATAATGATTTTTTTACGGCCGAAGCGATCCGACATCAAGCCGAAAGGAATCTGCAACAACGCCTGGCTCAAGCCGTAAATACTGATCGACAACCCGATCAATAGCGGTGTTGAACCGGACAGTTTTTCCGCAAACAAAGACAACACCGGCAGTATCATAAACAGCCCCAGCATCCGCAATGCGTAAATGCTCGCCAAAGACCAGGTTGCCCGTTTTTCCAATGGCGTCATGGGACTCGTAATACTTTGCTGCATAATAATAAAAGGTATATTGAAAGTTAAAATCAGAATTAAAGCGCTATTTTACAGCATCCTGAAAAATAATCAGGTGAAAGAAATGTTACCGGAAATGCGTTGAAACGACGGGCGTAGACTGGATAAATCCGGCAAAAGGTGGATGCGCTAAGTTTACCCGGCCACATTATCAAACGCCCAAATCGATTCCAAACGGCAGAACCGTGACCGTATCGCCATTGTTCACGCCTGCATTCTCCGCAGGCAAAACGATATAACAATTGGCCCGGCTCAGGGCGCTGAGAATATGGGAGCCTTGCTTGCCGGCCGATTTGACCTGAAATTCGCCCGCGCTGGTCTGCGTCAGTAAGCCGCGCATGAATTCAAGACGCCCCGGCGATTTTTTCAGGTTATCCAGACAAACGGCTTGTAGCTGCAAAGACCGGGTGGCGGGCGCCCCTGCCAGTTGCGCGAGAGCCGGTTTGACGATTTGCTGGAATGTGACGGCAACCGCAACCGGATTACCGGGCAACCCGAAAAACCAAGCCGGGCCCAATGTGCCAAAAGCCAGAGGCTTGCCGGGTTTTATGGCGAGTTTCCAGAAACTGACCTGGCCATGGCTGTGCAGAATCTCCTTGATAAAATCCGCCTCTCCTACAGAAGCGCCGCCGGTGCTGATGATCACGTCATGATTTTCAGCGGCGGCAGTCAGGGCATTGGTCAGCAGCGTTTTGTCATCGGCAATGATGCCGAGGTCGGTGACACTGAAACAGTCATCGCGGAGCATACCCTGCAGCAGATAACGGTTGCTGTCATAAATTTTCCCCGGAGCCAGCGGCTGCCCGAGTGCGACCAGCTCATCGCCGGTGGACAAATAAGCGATTTTCACACGGCGTTTGACGCTGATGTGGTCAATTCCCGCCGACGCCAATAAACCCATATCCGCCGCCGTCAGTTTTTTCGGCGCGTCAATCAATAGCGCGCCTTGAGCGATGTCTTCACCCGGCTGTTTGATGTTTTGATAAGGACGAAGGGCCGCCGGGAAATAAATACGGCCGTTTTCATTCCTGACCTGTTCCTGCATGACCACCGTGTCAAACGTATCCGGCACCAGGGCGCCGGTAAAAATCCGAAGGCATTGTTCAGAACTCAAACTTCCTGTAAAAGGCTGTCCCGCCCAGGATGTGCCTGCCATTTCCAGACTGAACGCCTTGTGTGAATCGATGGCACTACTGGCAAGGGCATAGCCGTCCATGGCCGCGCCCCGGTATTGGGGCAGATTCATCGGCGCTTGCGGGGAGCGGGCCAGTATACGTCCGAAAGCCTGGCTTAAATCAACTGTTTCACAGCTTTTGACGCTGTCTATTTGCTGCCGGATAGTCAGTAAAGCCGCATCCAGCGTGAGTAATCGGCTTTCAGTCCGGCTGCATGAATCAATCACGAAGCGGCTCCATAAAACGGGTTAAAATGAATTGGGCAATTTGATCGGGTGCATTTATGTCAAGCGCGACCAGATGTTCGGGCAAAGCCAGTGGGCAATCCGACGCCACCGCGATAATGTCGCGATCATCAGGATAGAGCAAGGGTTTATTTAATGCGGGACGATGCAATTCGATTTTCGGGAAAGATTCCGCCTTGAAACCTTCGACCAAAATCAAATCCGGTTTCGTGTGCGCCAGAGCGCTGATCTGATCGGTCAATCGGGGTTCCTGTTCCGGCTCGAATTCGGTAATAATCGCACGTCGGCGGGAAGACGCCAACAAAACCGTGGCTGCGCCTGCCGCCCGCAGCCGGTAGCTGTCTTTGCCGGGCTGGTCTATGTCAAAACTATGATGGCTGTGCTTGATCAGGCCAAGCGCGAGCCCCTGTTGCTTCAACAATGGAATTAATTGGGTGAGCAGCGTTGTTTTACCGGTTCCGCTGAAAGCGGCGAAACCTAAAATGGGCGGGCGTGATTGAAGCATGGTCTTGGCGGCTATCGATTGAATTCAAGACTTTTTATTATACGCCGCCTTGCCCTGTTTTTGTGTGTGCTTGATCCATACATATACCTTTCGCACTTCAAATTTCGGCACCGCTTTTAAGGAGGCCCCTCATGTAACGCTAGGTGAAGGGCCGAATTTTGATCTACGATGAGTATAATTTAATCGCTTACACAAATAGTTTACAGTCAGTTAAAATAAGCGTTTTGTTCCGGCAGCAGTATGCGCATTCGTTCTCTCCCTACTCAACTGGTCAATCAAATAGCGGCGGGCGAAGTCGTTGAAAGGCCCTCTTCCGTGGTGAAAGAGCTGGTGGAAAACAGTTTTGACGCCGACGCCCGGCACATTGTCATCGACATTGAACAAGGCGGCGCCCGTTCGATAAAAATCAGGGACGATGGTTGCGGCATTGTCAAAGAAGATTTACCGCTGGCGTTGTCCCGGCATGCCACCAGTAAAATCGCATCCCTGAAAGACCTGGAACAAGTCGCGACGATGGGATTCAGAGGCGAGGCGTTGCCGAGCATCAGTTCCGTTTCCAGATTGACGCTGATTTCCAGAACGTGTGACGCCGAATGCGCCTGGCGCGTCAGCGCCGATGGCCGCGAGCAAGATGAAGCGGCCCAGCCCGATCCACACCCGCAAGGCACGACCATAGATGTCCGCGATTTGTTTTACAACACACCGGCGCGGCGCAAGTTCATGAAAACCGAAAAAACCGAATTCGGCCATATCGAAACGCTGATAAAGCGCATGGCGCTCAGCCGCTTTGATGTCGGTTTTATCCTGAACCATAATCAGCGCGAAAGCATAAACTTCAAACCGGCCGCAACCGAAGTCCAGCAGGAGCAGCGCATTGCCGCGATTTGCGGTTCGGCCTTCATCGACAATGCGGTCAAAATCAAGTTCGAAGCGTCGGGTCTGCGTTTATCGGGCTGGGTCGGTTTGCCGACATTTTCGCGCAGTCAGCAAGATATGCAGTTTTTCTATGTCAATGGCCGTCTGATCAAGGACAAACTGGTCTCTCACGCCATCAGACAAGCTTATCAGGATGTGCTGTATCATGGCCGTCACCCGGTTTTTGTCTTGTATCTGACGCTGGAACCGTCGCTGGTCGATGTCAATGCGCACCCGACCAAACTGGAAGTTCGCTTTCGGGAAGGCCGCCTGGTACATGACTTTTTATTCAAAGCCCTGCATCGTTCCCTGGCCGATGTTCGCCCCGGGCATCAGAACACCGGCATGGCCGCTCAAACCGAACGCTTTACGCCGCCGCCTCAGGACGCGCAAACGCCCAGTCCCGCCCTCGTGGCAAAATCCGCTTTTTTCCAAAGCCAACCCCGGCAAACGTCCCTGCCGCAGCAGGTGCGGGAAGATATACAAGCCTATGCCGGCTTGTATCAGCACAAAGACGCCGAGGTACCCGCGCCGACTGCCGATGAGCCTCATCCTTTAGGTCATGCCATCGCGCATTTACATAATATTTATATTCTGGCGGAAACGGCCAAAGGCATTGTTCTGGTCGATGCCCACGCAGCCCATGAGCGAGTGACTTATGAGCGCCTGAAACAGCATTATCATCAAGGATCGGTGCCGAGCCAGCCGCTGTTGCTGCCGATTAAAATCAAAGTCACTACGAATGAAGCCGATCTGGCCGAAGAACAGGCCGGGTTGTTCGCAAGCCTGGGCTTTGACTTGAACCGTTCAGGCCCTGAAACCCTGGTCTTGCGTTCGGCTCCGGCATTATTGAACGGCGCCGATATGGCAACCTTGATCCAGGATGTGTTGGCCGACCTCATCGAACACGGCCTGAGCCGGAGAATTCAGGAAAAAACCAATGAAATTCTGGCGAGAGTCGCCTGTCACGGTTCGATCAGGGCACATCGGCGGCTTTCACTCGATGAAATGAACGCCTTGCTGCGCGACATGGAACGCACCGAAAGAATAGGTCAATGCAATCACGGCCGCCCGACCTGGATCGAGTTGTCAACACAGGATTTGGATCGGTTTTTCCTGCGCGGGCAATAGTTATGATAAACCTTGATTGGCCGCCCGCCATTTTCCTGATGGGCCCGACCGCTTCCGGTAAAACCGCGTTATCGGTGCAACTTGCGCAAGCTATCGATGCCGAAATTATCAGCGTCGATTCGGCGCTGGTTTATAAAGGCATGGATATCGGCACGGCCAAGCCGACGCTGGAAGAAAGAGGCGGTATTGCACATCATTTAATCGACATCATCGACCCGAGTGAAGCCTTTTCGACCGGACAATTCCGACACCGGGCCCTGGCGTTAATGGCCGACATCAGCGAGCGCGGCAAAATACCGCTGCTGGTAGGCGGCACACTGCTCTATTTCAACGCCCTCACGCAAGGTCTGGCGCAATTACCCCCTGCCAATCCCGCAATCAGAAAACGTCTGGAACAGGAACTGGCCGAATCGGGTAAAGCCGCGATGCACCAAAAACTGGCAGCCATCGATCCCGAAGCGGCCGCGCGTATCCACCCCAACGACCCGCAACGGGTTCAGCGCGCGCTGGAAGTGTTCGAGCTGACCGGGCAGCCATTGAGCGCATTGTTCAGGCAAACGCAAACGCAGCCCGTGCCTTATCGAATCACTAAACTGGTGCTCGCTCCCGGCGACAGAAAAGTGCTGCATGAACGGATCGCGCTACGGTTCAGGCACATGCTCGACCAAGGCTTGATTGAAGAAGTACAAAAACTTTATCAACGCGGCGATTTATCGGAAAAAATGCCCTCGCTGCGCACGGTCGGTTACCGTCAGGTGTGGTCTTATCTGCACGGTGAATACGATGAAGCCGCTCTGGTGGAAAAAGCCATTGTCGCCACCCGGCAACTGGCCAAACGCCAGTTTACCTGGTTGCGCCGGGAAACCGATGCGCACTGGTTTACTACCGACCCGACGCATTTACTTGAAAATATCAAGGCTACGTTACCCCAGCCTTAACATTTATTGGTCGAGTAGACCGGTTTCTTTCGACAAAACTAAACAACCCACCAGCTTTAGGTGGTACAAATCTTAACCCGCTTTGAGCGGTTCACATTTTCAAGCCTCCGGCTTTGCCGGAGGTTTTGATTTTTGCGTTTTACGTGAATTTTAACAAAATCAAGGCTTTATAGATTTAAGTCCGACAGACTCCTGGCCTACTTGAAAAACGCCGCATCCGGCGACCAGTCATGTGTAATCAGAAAAGTATATTCAGGCATTCTCATCAAACAACTTTGTTCCTGAAAACCCAGCGTATTTGACTTGAGTGGGCTCTCCTTCAATCGCGCCCAGATGGCCGATTTCCAGACCTGAATTTTCCAGTTGCTGCCTGAAGGTGTCGAGATTTTGTTTGATCAAGTCTGTGATCTCGGTCTTTTGGCTCCAGAAATGGCTGTTGATGACGCCATCCTGACAGGATACCTTGCAATGCACCGTTCCCAGACCAGGCGGTGTGACGGTGATAGTGACCGACCATCCGGATTTGTCTTGCGCCTCGTTTTTTTGTGCATCCTTTTCTATTTCGATTCTGACCGACTGAGCCTTGCCTTTGTCGAGAAAAGGTATTTCCAGAGACCAAAGCTGTTGCGTGGTTTGGTCGTCAGGCAGCGAAGTCAATTGATCGAGAATGATGGTGGCGACGCTGCTTTCGGTTTTCTGTAACAAAGCTTTGAGCTGGTTTTGCTCGTTTGGCGTGACTGTCGCTTCATTTTGTGAACCGGTTTCGTGCTTCAGCGCGGCAATCAGCTTCAGCAACTGGGCTTTGAAATCGCTTGTCGGCGGCAGTTGAGATTGCTGAGCCGGGAGAGGTGATTGCGAAGGCTGCGATGTCGCTTCGGAATCAGGCAGTTTCAGCGATGCCGCCAGATTTGTTTCAAGAAACACGCCGGACTGGCTGATAGCTTGTTTGAGCGAGGCGCCCTGGGTCAGTTGCTGTTGCCGGGGGAGATTCTGCATGATTTGCGCGGCCAGACGTTTCAGAGCGACCGGGACACTTTCACTGCGTTGCAATGTCGGCAGCGTAGCCATCAATTGTTTGACAAATTGCACCGGAGATTCATGAATGGGTAAATACTGCTTGACCAGATCGGTGATTTTGATCGGCGTTTCAGCCAGCTTGAATGTGGGCGTGGCGCCGCTTTGGCTCATTTCCAGATGCACCGTCTGACCCGGTTGCAATTGAGCCGTCGTTGCGCGGTTCAGCGTTATTTGAATCGAGGCGGCCGGTTTTTGCCCGGTGGCGGCGCTGGATAATTGCAACTGAACCTGATTTTGAACTACCGCTACCACTTTGGCCGTTACCACCAAGGCCTCTCTCGTGCCTGAAGCGGTCCGGGGCGGCGGCAGTGGGGCGCTTTTATCGAAGGATGCTGAATTTTTGGCAAGCGTGTTTTCATCGGGCGGTGTCTGGGTTTTAAGCAGGCTATTTTCGGCTTGGGGCGGTTTGAGTACCGTGAGATTGGCGCCATCTTGCGTGGCATTGATTATTTTGAATACCGGGCTGGGCGTAACTTGCAGCACTTCAAGCTTTAGCGGTGCGCCCGGGTTTAACGTGATGGGCCGGTCGCTTTGTAACCGGAGTGTTTTACTCCCTAATTCCAGCGTCAAGGCATTGATACCCGCTTGTGTTTGCAGCACTTTGGCCTCGATGATCTGACCGGCTTTCAGTGTCGGCGGATTGTTCTTGATTTGCGCCAGCGCCAGTTGGCTTTTAGCATCGATGGGTAACTTGATGTCCACACAGCGCCTAATTCAACAGTTGCCGGATGGCTTCGATTTCATCTTTAGCCAAATCCAGAATAGAAATACTGGTATCGACATTGAGCTGGCCTTTAGCCAGTTTTTTATAGGCCGGTAACTGATCGATTGGCGGCATTTTCTTGATGTCTATTTTGCCAATGAAACTGTGCAGTTGGGCAATGATGACAATATCGGCATAATCGGCAGACTCGCCGCTGTCACGGTACCAATTTTCGGCATGGGTGACGACCTCTTCAAAATCCCGGGGAAAATCCCAACTGCGGACAATCTGCATACCGATATCGACGCGCAATCTCCTGACCGTTTCGCTAAGGTCTTTAGGGTTCTGAACCAGATCCGGATGCTTGTCGGCATAGGTCAAAATCGGCACGATGCCAATATCATGAATCAAACCGGCCAACATGGCCTTGTCGGGATCGAAACCGGGCGTTTTATGGGCGAAGACGGCGCTGATGGCTGCAACATAGCTGCTGTGGCCCCACAAATCGATCATTTTTTTGCGAATGAGCGGTGATTTAGCCTGGAAAACCGCCTTCATGGCAAAGGCGGTGATTATATCTTGCGCCGCTTTCAAACCAAGACGTGTGAGTGCCTCAGGACAACTTTCTATTTTTCTGCGGCCGCGATATAAAGGGCTGTTGGCGATTCTGATCAAACGGGCGGTGATCGACGGGTCGATTTGCACCACTCGGGCGATTCTGGCGTTATTGGCTTTTTGGTCATTAATTGCTCGCCGAATTTTGAATGCGACATCGGGAATGGTCGGCAACTGTAGCTTGTCCGCCAGCATGGATTTGCAGCATTCAAGATAAAGACGATTTTGCGTCAGATCATTAGCTGCTTTGGAAGTTTCAGGGATTGTGCTCATGATGATTCGATATTCAGGCAAGCCTTAAGAGTTTAGTTTAAAATCGCACGTTTAGTCGAGTAGCTGGTTGTTTATCAATGAATCCCCCTTTATCCGATGTTGCAAATACATTGGCCACTCTGCGCGATTATATCCGCTGGGGAGCCAGCCGGTTTAACGAAGCTGAGCTTTGTTTCGGTCATGGTACCGCTTCGGCGCTGGACGAGGCGGCCGCTATTGTTTTATATGGTTTGCACCAGCCTTATGATTTGGCTCCGGTTTATCTGGATAGCGTGCTCACTCCGGCAGAAAGAGTTGCGGTGATAGACTTGATCGAGCAGCGTATCGCCACCCGTAAACCCGCCGCTTACCTGACCCATGAAGCGTTGTTCGCCGGTCTGACATTTTATGTCGATGAGCGGGTGCTGGTGCCCCGTTCGCCGATTGCCGAATTGATCGAGGCGCAGTTTTCGCCCTGGCTGGAAGCTGACGCCGTCGCAAATATTTTGGACTTATGCACCGGCAGCGGCTGCATCGCCATTGCCTGCGCTTTGGCTTTCCCCAATGCCCGAGTGGATGCGCTTGATCTGTCGGATGAGGCTTTGGCCGTGGCCCAAATCAATATTGAGCGGTACGGGTTGTCGGACGAAATGGGGCTTTTAAAATCGGATTTATTTGCCGACTTGCCAGCTAAGCACTATGACCTCATTGTCAGCAATCCGCCGTATGTCGCGTTAGAAGAATGGCAGAATTTGCCCCGGGAATTTCATCACGAACCGGCGATGGGATTTAAAGGCGGCAAAACCGGACTTGACTTGGTGCTGCGTATTTTGAGCGAGGCAAATAAGTTTCTGACGGAACGAGGCATTTTGGTTATCGAAGTCGGCAGCAGCGCCGAAACCTTGCAAAACCTGTTTCCCACCGTACCTTTTTATTGGCTGGATTTTGAACGCGGCGGTGATGGCGTATTGCTACTGACCGCCGAGCAGTTAAGTCTTTACACCCCTTTATTTGAACAAGCCTTGAGTTGATATGTCCGGAAACACGATAGGAAAATTATTTACCTTCACGTCTTTTGGCGAAAGCCATGGTACTGCTTTGGGCGGTATCGTCGATGGTTGTCCCCCGGGAATGACCTTGTCCGAAGCTGATATTCAGAATGATCTCGACCGACGTAAACCGGGTACGTCAAGGCATACCACGCAGCGCCGGGAAGCCGATGCCGTGAAGATTTTGTCCGGCGTATTCGAAGGTAAAACCACCGGCACGCCGATTGGTTTGCTGATTGAAAACACCGACCAACGTTCCAAAGATTATTCCGACATTGCCGAAACTTTCAGGCCCGGTCATGCCGATTATACCTACCAGCAAAAATACGGCTTTAGGGATTATCGCGGCGGAGGTCGTTCTTCGGGCCATCGCAAAAAAATATTTAAAATTAACCGCCGGTATCGAAATCAGAGGTTATCTGGCCCAATTAGGCCCGATTAAAAGCGAAAAACTGGATTGGTCTATTATTGACACGAATCCGTTTTTTTGCCCCGATAGCGATAAAATACCGGAAATGGAAGCCTATATGGACGCGCTGCGAAAGCAAGGCGAATCAATCGGCGCCCGAATCAACGTGGTAGCCACCGGTGTGCCGCCGGGTTTAGGCGAGCCGGTCTTCGACCGCATCGATGCCGATATTGCTCATGCCTTGATGAGCATCAATGCCGTCAAAGGCGTTGAAATCGGCGACGGTTTTGCCTGTATCGAAAGCAAAGGCACTGAATTCAGAGATGAAATCACACCGAACGGTTTTTTGAGCAATCATGCCGGTGGCATTTTAGGGGGCATCAGCAGCGGTCAGGCCATCATTGCCGGTATTGCGCTCAAGCCCACATCGAGCCTAAGGTTGCCGGGAAAAAGCATCAATGTCAAAGGCGAAGCGATCGAGGTGGTGACGAAAGGCCGCCACGATCCGTGCGTGGGCATCAGAGCTACGCCCATCGCCGAAGCCATGATGGCGATTGTGTTGATGGATCATTTTTTAAGGCACAGAGCGCAGAATGCCGGTGTCGATTCCGGTTTGCCGCCATTGCGCTAAAGCCCTTTTCCATGTCTGTACCGTATTGGCGGTTGTCAGGGTTCTATTTTTTTTATTTTGCGACTCTCGGCGGATTTCTTCCTTACTGGAGTTTGTATCTCAAACATGCAGGCTTTAGTGCCGTCGAAATCGGTGAATTGAGCGCGTTGCTGGTCGGCACCAAAATTGTAGCCCCCAATATCTGGGGCTGGATGGCCGACCACAGCGGCAAAAGCCTGCGCATCATCCGCGTGGCTTGTTTTTTTGCGGTGGTTTTTTTCAGCGGTTTTTTGTTTATTGCCGATTATGTGCAGTTTGCCGTCGTGACTGTCGGCTTCAGTTTTTTCTGGAATGCCGCATTACCGCAGTTTGAAGCGGCGACGTTGTTTCATTTGCGCCAGGAAGCGCACCGCTACAGTAAAATCAGGCTTTGGGGCTCGGTCGGGTTCATTTTGACGGTAGTCGGTGTTGGCAGGCTGCTCGATAGTCATGATCTGACTATTCTGCCGCAAGTCATTATCGTATTGTTGGCGCTCATGTGGTTGACATCATTAATAACCCCGGAAGCCCGGGCATCGCGCTTGAGCGCTGACACAATCGGAATTTTTCAGGTCTTGAAACAGCCGGAAGTCGCCGCCTTTCTGGTTGTGTATCTGTTGATACAAATGGCGCATGGACCTTATTATGTGTTTTACTCGATTTTCCTTAAAGATTATCATTACTCGGGAACCCTGACCGGATTATTGTGGTCTCTCGGAGTCTTTGCCGAAATTGTGTTATTTCTGTTAATGCAGAGGCTTTTGCGACGCTTTTCACTGCGCGGTATTTTGCTGGTCAGTATTGCTTTGAGTATTGTTCGCTGGTTGTTGATCGCAGGCTATGCCGACCATTTCGTCGTATTGCTGGCCGCTCAGTTATTACATGCGGCCAGTTTCGGCGCAACGCATGTGGTGGCCATACATCTGGTTGATTTTTATTTCGGCCATCGCCATCAAGGCAAAGGACAGGCGTTGTACAGCAGTCTGAGTTTTGGCCTCGGCGGTATGTTGGGGAGCCTCTACAGCGGTTATTTTTGGGAGTTGCTGGGGCCGCAATTCGTCTATACTCTGGCGGCAGGCTGTTGCGTCCTGGCGTTTACCATAACTTATGTCTGGATTGGCCGACGCCCCGGGCAGATGGTCGCATCCAACTGAAGGTAAAGCCCGACGCCCGATAAACCCAATATCCCCGGAACTGCTTGTCAGGGGTTTTTATATTAGTATCTGAATTCATGAGGACTTGATGTGTTTGATTTGATTAAAAGTGGAGGCTGGCTGATGCTGCCCATTGTTTTATGCTCCATTGCCGCCATGGGCATTATCGGCGAACGCTTTTGGTCGTTGCGGAAAAATAAAATTTTACCGGCCGCGCTGGTTCCGCAAATCTGGAAATTATCCCGCGAAGGTAAACTCGACGCCGCCGCGCTGCGCAGTCTGAAAATGAGTTCGCCATTGGGCGCCATTATGGCGGCGGGGCTGGCCAACAGCCATCATGGTCGGGACATCATGCGCACCAGTATCGAGGAAGTCGGGCGTCAGGTCGTTCATGAACTGGAGCGCTTTCTCAATACCCTCGGCACCATCGCCTCCATCACGCCATTGCTGGGGCTGCTCGGCACCGTGGTTGGCATGATCAAGGTATTTTCAGCCATCATGCAGCATGGTGTCGGCGATCCCGCTATTTTGGCAGGCGGTATTTCAGAAGCGCTGATTACCACGGCGGCGGGCTTGACGGTGGCAATTCCCAGTCTGATATTTCATCGTTATTTTGAACGCCTGGTGGACGAATATGTGCTGAACATGGAAGATGAAGCCTTGAAGCTGATCGATGTTTTACAAGGTGAACGCGAGGAAAATGGATGAATTTTTACCGCAGAAAAAAAGAAAAGCTGGAAATCAGCATCACGCCGATGATCGATGTGGTGTTTTTGCTGCTGATTTTTTTTATGGTGACCACTACGTTCAATCGCGAAACCGCGTTGAATATCAAGTTACCTGAGGCGGAAGGCAGCGAGCCCGAAAAAAATATCAAAGAAGTCAATCTCACTATCGATGCCGATGGTCTTTATTATCTGACGGGCGACGATGGCTTGTCGCATCAACTGGTCAATCAGAAAAAAGCGACACTCAAGCAGGAATTGGCCAAATTAGCGGGACTTTCCAAAACCGTTCCCTTTATTATCAACGCCGATGGCAATACCCCGCATAAAGCGGTCATTACCGCATTGGATATTGCCGGGCAAGTCGGCTTTACCCATATTACTTTTGCCGCTATCAAAAGCCCCGGGAAGTGATATGAAGCAAAAACCGGCCTTGTGGCTGGTTAAAATTTGGTATGACACACAGACGTCAGTCTGGTGGCTGCGTCCGTTCAGCCTGATTTACCAGACTGTTATAAAATTCAGGCGTTATTTATACCGCGCAGGTTTTCTGCAACAACATTTTTTACCGGTGCCGGTGATCATTGTCGGCAATATCTGTGTCGGCGGCACCGGCAAAACCCCTTTGATTATCTACCTGGCGCAACAACTCAAAGCGCACGGTTTTCAGCCCGGCATCATCAGTCGCGGCTATGGCGGCAATAGCTCTAAAGAACCTCGGCGGGTGACGCTTCTTAGTGAAGTCAGGCAAGTCGGCGATGAAGCTTTATTGATAGCCAGACATTCCGGATGCCCTTTGATTGTCGGTGCGCAACGCGTCAAGGCGGCAGAATTTTTGCTTAAATCCGAGACCTGCGATGTGATTTTGTCGGACGATGGTTTACAGCATTATGCCCTTGGCCGTGACATTGAAATTGCTGTGGTCGATGGCGCCCGGTGGTTCGGCAACGGGCTTTGCCTTCCGTCAGGGCCCTTGCGCGAACCTTCAGGCAGGCTCGATGAAGTCGATGTGGTGGTCGTCAATGGCGAAAAAAAACGGAGCGATCATTTTGCCATGACTTTGCAAGGGCAGGGCGCCATCAATCTGGTTTCCGGCGTCGTCAGGCCATTATGTGACTTTGCCGCGACGCCTTGTCATGCCGTCGCGGGCATCGGCAATCCCGACCGGTTTTTTAAGGCCTTGACAGCGTCGGGTATTACTTGTACAGAGCACCGGTTTCCTGACCACCATTGCTTTAAGGCGAGCGATATAGCCTTTAATGCCGGGCCGGTATTGATGACGGAAAAAGATGCGGTGAAATGTCTGGCCTTTGCGCGCGATAATGACTGGTATGTTCCCGTTGCGGCTGTCGTCGAAGCGGATTTTACCGACCGATTGTTAAACTTACTGAGAGAAAAAAATGGATCAGAAACTGCTTGAAATTTTAGCCTGTCCTTTATGCAAAAGTTCATTGCTTTACGATAAAAAAAACCAGGAATTAATTTGTAAGGCCGATGCCCTGGCCTTTCCCATTCGGGATGACATTCCGGTGATGCTGGAAGATGAAGCGCGCACCTTGAGTTTTGATGAAGTCGAAGAACTGCGTAAATGATGGCGGGATTTAAAGTCGTTATACCGGCCCGTTACGGCTCGACCCGCCTTCCCGGCAAACCGCTGCTGAAAATAGCCGGTAAGCCGATGATCGTCCATGTCTGCTCACGCGCGCTGGAAGCCGGAGCCGATGATATTGTCGTGGCCACCGATGATCTGCGCATAGCCGATGCCGTAGGCGCTTTGGGAATACAAGCCGTGATGACCCGGCCCGATCATCGAAGCGGCACCGAACGCATTGCCGAAGCCGCTGCTATCCTGAACTGGGACAGCGAGACGATCATTGTCAATCTGCAAGGCGATGAGCCGCTGCTGGCGCCGGAATATATCCGGGAAGTGGCGGTGGCATTGGCAAGCCAGCAAACGGCCGGTATCGCCACACTGGCCGCCGGAATCATCGACGAGGAAGAAATCTTCAATCCCAATGCCGTCAAGGTGGTGTTGAATGAAGCCGGGTATGCGCTTTATTTCAGCCGCGCGCCGATTCCCTGGGATCGGGATCATTTCGGGCATCAAGGCGGGCAGGACAGCGGACGCATCGCCTACTTGCGCCACATCGGCCTGTATGCCTACCGGGTCGATTTTCTCAAGCGCTATTGCCAATGGCAGGCAGCGCCGCTTGAAGCGGTGGAAGCTTTGGAGCAACTCCGGGTTTTGTGGCATGGCGAGACGATTTTAGTAAAAACAGTCGCCAAAACACCGCCAGCCGGGGTCGATACTCAAGAGGATTTGCACCGCGTCGAGCGGGCGCTGGCGCAATAAAAACCAAACGTCAATCGATGGTTTCCACCCAACTGCATTTTTCGTTGACGATTTTGGCGGTATGGCCATTGCCAATGCCTTGAGCAATCATTGCGACCACTCTGTCATCGGTGTCGTAGCCGATATGGGCATCTAACGGATTGGCCATTTTACCCATGCCAAAAGCGTCAAAGATAGTGGCGACATTGATGTTGATATTGGTGGCGTCGATGCAAAGCCTTGAATCCAGGTATTTTTCGACAAAGCCTTGCGGCACGGCATAACTCAGTAAGTCGTTAGGATCACTGAAAGCGATGATCGAGGTTTTACTGACCATCCGGTCGTTATAATGTGACCCCCCCGGGGTACAGTAGGCATCCTTTTGTCCGTTGACTTCCGGCAGTTTGCGGCCCAATTGCAGCATCGGCAGCTGATTGGACATCATATAAAGCGGAATTTCCTTTTCCCGTAAAGCCTGAACCAGCTCCCGAGGTCTTTTTAGCTCAGGCCGGAAACTGCTGTCGCCAAAAAAGGCAGCGATGCGCTGCATACCGTCTATGGTAATTCGGCTGCCGAGGCTGTGCGAAATAAAAGCATACTGGTCGTTATGTAAATTATTCACGGCCTGCGGGTTGTCAAAAGTACAGCCCTGACTGACGCCGTCCGGCAAATCTTGCCATTTGCCGTTGATCATCCAGCAAAAAGACTGGGTGAACGCAATCAGAATATCCTCGCGGCTGTCGCCGAGGTAAATAATCGGGTCGGGACCGGTATCGTTGGAAAATTTTTTTAACAGATCATTGACTTGGGCGCGGCGAAATGAATATTCTCCCGAATTGTCATAAGCCAGTACGGCTTTTTCTTTCGCCGTAATCTCGGACCAGGTCAATTCATAAAACAACAACTCTTTAGTCCTGGCTTTGTTGAGCAACCTTTGAACCCTTAAGTTACCGAGTTTTTTTGAAGTATCCAGAGGGTCGGTCAAAGCAATGTTTTTGGCGCGCTTGGCGCGGACGTTTAATTGCAGTTCTTTCGCCAGTTTCTCGACGAATTGTGTAGAATAGCCCGGCAGATGGTCGCCGACTCCATGCACCATCAAGACTTTCATTTTTCCTTGCGGGTTTTCCAGGTAAGGCATTATACCTTTGAAAGGTCTGCCGAAAACTTCGCAAACCCGAGTATCTGCGGTCTCTTGTTTTTCAAAATAAGCTTCGGCAATACCTTTGCCGAAACTGGCGCAGCCCGAAATAAAACTGGCGAGGGTCGAGAGCGCAAGTAATCGGTTAATATTTTTCATGGGCTGGACTGACAAGTGAAATGGAACCCTGAGAGATAAAAAAAATCGTAGCTATTCAGGTTGTTCAGGTTGTTCAGGTTTTTTATTCTAAACTTAATTCACATTATCAGAATTATGGGCAAGTTTTTACTTTATTTCAAAAAAAGTTTTTATTGCCTGGTTTTGATCGGTATTCAGAATCAGGCTTTTTCCCAGGATTTAATCGAAATATATCAACTGGCTCTGTACAGTGACCCGGTATCCAAACAAGCGCTGGCGCTGCAGAATGCAACTGCGGAAACCCGGGATCAAAGTATCGCGAGGCTTCTGCCCAATTTCAGCGCGACGGCGGCAAGTACCAGAAACTACCTGCACAACAAAAAAGCCGGCAACGACTTTCGCGGGGCACAGGTGAACCAGAGTTTTTGGGATCAGACGTTTAATCTTAACTTCATCCAGCCGGTATTTCATTGGGATTACTGGGTGCAGTTAAGCCAGTCCGACAATCAAATCGCGCAGACGGAAGCGGATTACTGGGCCGAGCAGCAAAACCTGATGGTGAGAATCACCGAAGCGTACTTCAATGTCTTATCGGCGCAAGACACGCTGGAATTCGCCGGCGCCGAAAAAAAAGCCATTGCCCGGCAGTTGGATCAAGCGCAACAGCGCTTTGAAGTCGGGCTTATCCCCATCACCGATATCTATGAAGCGCAAGCCGGTTTCGACCAAGCCCGGGCCGACGAGATCGAGGCTGAAAACGATCTCGGTAATAAAAAAGAGGCATTGAAGGAAATAATCGGTGAATACGAAACCACGCTGGCCCCATTAGGGGAGCATCTGGCTTTGATCGATCCGAAACCGTCCGACATGTCGGCTTGGAGCAAGGCTGCGGCCAGCAATAATCTCTCGATTGCTTCAGCTTTCAATCAGTCCGAATTCGCCCGTAAAGCGATAGAGCTGCAAACTGCCGGTCATTTGCCGCAACTGGATATTGTCGGCTCTTACTTTGTTTCCGACAATAACAGTACTTTCGGTTTTCGCGGTGACAGCCAGAATATCGGCCTGCAATTGAGTTTGCCCTTGTTCGAGGGTGGCGCCGTCAATTCGCGTATCCGTCAAGCCCGGCAGGATTATATCGCGGCTCGGGAAAAGCTGGTGGAAACACAGCGTGCGGTCAACCGTCTGGTGAAAGACGCTTATCGCGGCGTTATTTCCAACATAAGCCGTGTCGAGGCGTTAAAGGCGACCGTTAAATCAGCCAAAAGCGCTTTAGAGGCGGCCGAAGCCGGTTTTGAAGTCGGCACCCGTACCATGGTGGATGTACTGGCTTTACAACGTAATCTGTATCGGGCCAAAACCAACTATGCGCGCAGCCGCTATGATTATCTGATCGATAGCATCAAGCTGAAACAGGCGACCAGCAGTCTCACCGAGGCCGACCTGGAATACATCAATAATTTTCTGGAGCATTGACAGTCTGAACGCGTTTTCCAGCTAAAATCTCGTGCATTGGGGCGGGCGTATTTATGCGATAATGTTCTGATAATTTTTATTCAACGCTTCGTCCCTTCAAGCACTTATGTCAGACAGAAAAATATTAGTTACCAGCGCGCTACCTTACGCCAACGGCCCGATTCACTTGGGGCATATGGTCGAGTACATTCAAACCGACATTTGGGTGCGCTTTCAGAAACAACGGCAACAGCAATGTTATTTTGTCTGCGCCGACGACACGCACGGCACACCCATCATGCTGCGTGCCGACAGTGAAGGCATTACCCCGGAACAATTGATTGCCCGGGTTGCCACTGAACATCTCGCCGACTTTACCGAGTTCGGTGTAGCTTTCGACAATTTTCACAGCACCCATTCCGAAGAAAACAAAACACTTTCCAGCCTGATTTACCGGCGGTTGCGCGATGGCGGCCACATCCATTCACGCAGCATCACGCAAGCTTACGACCCGGTTAAAAACATGTTTTTGCCGGATCGCTTCATTAAAGGCGATTGCCCTAAATGCGGCGCCCAAGATCAGTACGGCGACAACTGCGAAGCCTGCGGCGCGACTTACTCACCCATTGAACTGAAAAACGCGGTATCGGCACTATCCGGCGAAAAACCGATTGAAAAAGACTCGTTGCATTACTTTTTTAATCTGAACGATTTTGCCGACATGCTGAAACAGTGGATCAAGGCCGATCATCTGCAAAGCGAAGTCGGCAATAAAATGAACGAATGGCTGGAAAACGGCTTGCATGAATGGGACATTTCCCGCGACGCGCCGTATTTCGGTTTTGAAATTCCCGATGCGCCGGGTAAATATTTTTACGTCTGGCTGGATGCGCCGATTGGCTACATGGCCAGTTTTAAAAACCTGTGCGCACGCGAAAATTTAAGTTTTGATGAATTCTGGGCCGAAGACAGCACGGCTGAGTTGTATCACTTTATCGGCAAGGACATTATCTATTTTCACGCGCTGTTCTGGCCCGCCATGCTGCGCGGTGCTCAATTTCGAACACCGAGCGCCATATTCGCGCACGGGTTTTTGACGGTCAACGGTGAAAAAATGTCCAAATCGCGCGGTACTTTCATCAAAGCGCGCACCTATCTCGAACACCTGAATCCTGAATACCTGCGCTATTATTTTGCCGCCAAACTGGGCTCGGGTGTGGACGATATCGACTTGAATTTCGATGACTTCACGCAGCGGGTCAATTCCGACCTGGTCGGTAAAGTCGTCAATATCGCCAGCCGCTGCGCCGGTTTCATACACAAACGTTTTGATGGTCTGTTATCGAAACATTGCGCCGAACCGGACTTGTTCGGGCATTTTGTCGAAGCCAACGAAGCGCTTGCCAAACTTTACGAAAACCGTGAATTCGGCAAGGCCATGCGCGAAATCATGGCGTTAGCAGACCGGGCCAATCAGTATATCGACGAGAAAAAACCCTGGCAAATGGCCAAAGAAACAGACAAAGACACCGAATTACATGAAGTTTGCTCGATCGGTCTCAACCTGTTCCGAATCTTGGTCGCTTATCTGAAGCCGGTGGTTCCGGTGTTGGCGCACAATGCCGAAATTTTTCTGAATATCGAAGCGCAAACCTGGCCCGACGATGCCCGACCGCTGCTGAACCATCAGATCGACGTGTTCAGACCGTTAATGACCCGTGTCGAACCCGACAAAATCGCCGCTATTATCGAAGCGTCGAAAGAAAACCTGCAAAAAACTCAAACACCCAAAGCGAGGCAATTTGAACCCATTGCCGATTTAATCCAGTTTGACGATTTTGCCAAACTGGATTTGCGTATCGCCAAAATCATCAAAGCCGATGCGGTTGAAGGTGCGGATAAATTATTGCAACTGACCGTCGATATCGGCGATGAAACCCGCACCGTTTTTGCCGGTATTAAATCGGCTTATGCGCCGGAGCAATTAATCGGTAAACTGACACTGGTGGTCGCTAATCTGGCGTCCCGGAAAATGCGTTTCGGCGTATCCGAAGGCATGGTGCTGGCGGCAGGGCCCGGCGGCCGGGATATTTGGCTTTTGAGCCCCGATAACGGCGCCGTAGCTGGAATGCGGGTTAAATAACGAAAAAGGTTCGATGAGTCTATACATTCCAGTTTTTTTTGCCACCGCTTAGCAGGATCGGGCTTGTCCAACAAACGGTTCAGATTGTGGTTCGCTTCGCTCTCACAATCTAACCTTATTTGTTATTCGTTGGGCAAGCCCGGTACTGTCAAAGGATTCTAAGCCCAAACCCTCGTAATTTTTTAACCCTTTATAATAATGGTGTTGTAAAAATTTCTTCGTATATAATCCAATCATATTACGCAGAAGTTGTGAGCGCGCTTTAAAAAATAATTCGAATTGATCCAAACGGCCATCAAGAGACAGTCATAAAATTCTTGTGTGCGACTGGTCTTTCTGAAAGCGGGCATTCCAACGTAGAGCTAACCGGGCGCGGCACGGAAAGCTGAAAAAATAAAATCGCATTATAACCGCGCTCCGGTTGCGGCATGTTAGGTTCGGGATCTTTGCTGTCATGAAATACCGCCAAGACAACGATGCGATGATCTTCTGCGCGAAAATAAACGTTGTACGGGAAACGATTGGCAACAACACGCCGTATATCCGCACGAACAATGGCAAACTGGAGAGGCTGTTTAGAATACCAGCGACACGCAACGTTCAATTTCAGCCATGAACTCAAGTGCAAGACCAACTCGCTTGGCCTCATACCACGCACTTGCTTCGATGAACTCTGCACTGGGGGGTTGGCAAGGTGGTCTGCGAGGCGGCGGTCAAGTTCCGTTTTTTGCGCTTCGGTCAACGGTGGTGCGGCACCACGACTAACAATACCATCCCATATGGCTTCAACCAGTTCGATTTGCTCATCAATGTCGAGTACACGAGCTTGCTGTAAGAGTTGTGTATTTATGATCTGACCACCGTTCAAAACTAATAAAATAATTCTACCGAGCTTTGCTGCCAATGTCGAACAAAGGCCTAACGCTTGCCATAACCGGAGGCAAAAAGCTGCATAGTGCATAGCGAGGCACGAGCGGCGCAGCTTTTTGACGTCCGAGTTTATGGCTTTGTTAGGCCTCTTGGATTCAAAATCTCGTGTTTAATTTTGTCAGCTAAGCTCCGTACTTCTTGAGATAACTCCCGATATTCTTCAGTAATTTGCTCTTGGCTTTTATTCGACAAGAAAAAAAGCTTGCTAGCTGCTTCTTGAGTTAATTGAATTAATGCGCTTTGTCTTTTGATTTGATTCGCATTTACCCATCGTTCTATGGCCCCGCTCGATAGGCCATAAAACTCTTCGTTCCAGTTTGCGGAATTAATAAGCAACAAAATATCTCTTTGTGCGTAATCGTTCAGCCCCCTTGTTCCCATCACACCAAAACCGGCATAGGCAAACGAGGAGCGGGTTGATTTTTACGGCGTTCAGCCAGTACCTGAGCGATAAATTCCCAGGGATTCAGTTCTCTCTGATGCGCTTCGCACAGTGTACGCAGTAAGGCAGGCATGTTTTGATTCAGCGCTCGTAAGGCTAACGCCTCCGGCGGCGACTCGCGGAGTCGATGAATGTTGCGCAGTAACAGGATCATGGCCAATAACAAGGCTTCACCAAAGGCTTGTCCCTCGCTGTCCAAACACTGATACAGCGTTGCCAAGGCGTTTCATCGAGGCGATGCGCAATCGTCTGCGTCACCGGCAAGGTCAGGTTACGGCTATGGCCTGGGCTACCGATCCTGCGTCCGGCTTTAGTTGCTTACTCAATGGACGCAGCTCGCCTTCCGGCATTTCATCCAGAGAGTCCGTACCCATTTGGCTAAGGTCTCAGTCGCTCAACGTCATGTCCTATAGCTTTTCATGTTTTGGCTTGGGATGTTACTTTTTAGTGGTGGGGGCTAAACGATTACACCGGATGTTACCCCCAGTGATAGTATCGTCTTAACCTAAACCCCCTTTTTATCAAAGGGGGATAAGTTGCAAAAAAGAATCAAGCTTTTAACAGCTCTTTTACTTTGCCCATAATGCCGGCAGGATCGATACCCTGGTGCGGGAATTGTTCCCAAAGGCCGCCGCAGCCTTCTTTGTGCGTTCCCAGATGCGCGTATTTGGGCGCGTAACCACGTTCCAGCAGCCAGGAGCCGAAACGACTGCCCAGGCCGGTTTTGCGATTGAAGGACTCAACCACCAGCACCATCGGTGATTGTCCCAGTTTAGTCATCATGTCTTCATCGATAGCGCTCAGTGTGGGCTTGTTGATCAGACCTACATCGATGCCTTGTTCTTTTAAGCGCTCTACCGCATCCAGAGAGCGGTACAGGGATTCGCCGAAACTGACGATATAGCCTTGCGTGCCTTCACGGATGACTTCATCTTTACCGGAAACAAATTGGTAGTCGCCACCAAAGAATTCATTGCCGTCGGTATCCAGAATGCTGGGAACTTTAGAGCGGGTTGAAAAGATAAAACGCAGGCCCGGATCAAAGAAAATACTTTCCACGCAGGCTTTCATCTGATTCGGATCGGCGGGAAAATACAGGTTGGTGGCATAGCCATCACTCAGGCCATTGTCGGCAAACATATTGTTTAAGCCGAAATGACAGGTGTTATCGGCCATGTCGTCAATTCCCGAATGGGAAAAGTGGCTGAGTACGTTGGAATTGTTCAGGCGTGCCATGGTGATTTCAGAAATACACATTTCCAGAAAAGCGCTGAAAGTGCCGAAAATACCTTGTTTGCCCTGTTCCATACCGAAACCGGCCGCTGCCGAGAAATTACCGCGCTCCATGATGCCGGAAGAAATAAATACTTCAGGATAGGCGTCGTGAATTTTTTTCAGGCCGCAGGAGCCTTCCAGGTCGCTGTCGATCACCCGTACTTTTTCAACGCGCTCGGATTCGCTCATGCGGCCCAGCATGGCGACGGCGGCGTCGCCGAAAACGTTACGGTTGGCATCCCATTTGTCGCTGGAGCCTTTGAACACATAGTCTTGTTTAGGCGCTTTGATGCCTTTTAAATGATTGGCGGCAGCTTGTTGTCCATGCGCTTCAAGATACTCGATCGCCAGTTTCACGGAAATGACATCATGGCCATGAGTGGAGCCTTCCAGGCCTACAATGCCGGGGCACATCGGCCGGTGGTTAATCAGTGCGATGGGACCTGCCGTGTTGACGGCGGTGCAAATACGCCGGTAAAGATCATCGATATCCTCGCCGTCGCCTTCCAGGACTTGGAGGCCGTGACCGTTGAGGGTTTTGGCCGTGGTGCAGCCGGATAAATAATGGGATGGGTGACCTGCAATCGTGACATCGTTATCGTCGATAATCAGTTTGACATTCAGTTTTTGCGCCACGGCGAAACGTGCCGCTTCGGCGTCGTTGCCTTCCTGTTGGGAGCCGTCCGAACCCAGGCAAAACAGCACTTTGCCGGGGTTGGCTATAGCCACGCCATTGACATAAGGCCACATGTGGCCTAAACGCCCCGAGCTGAATTTAACGCCGGGTGTGAAACCGAGCTCAGGGTGCCCCGGCAAGTGCGAATGCGCTTCACGGTAACGCATCAGTTGTTCTGCCGGAAGGTCGCCGTTCAAAGTTGACATCAGATATTGCGTGGCGACACGATGTCCTGCTTCATCGAAGAAAACAGGCACATAGCGATCTGCTGCGCCCCGGAACAAGGCGTCAAGAAGCATGACTTCCGGCACGGTATCGAAAGGGCCGCCTGTATGGCCGCCAACGCCACGGGCTGCGCCGGTCGCGGTAAAAAACACGATGGCATCGCGGCACAACTGAATATTGGCCTTCAGGCTGGTACGTTGTGCGTCGGTCAGGGTAGCTGTGCTGGTGTTTAAGGAAATACGCTGATAAGCGCCTAAATCGATCGGGAAAGTAGTCATAGTCAAACTCTTGTAATTATAGTTGAAATAATGTCCGGTCAAGGACCAAGAAGTCGTGTGCGGGGCTTTGCCGGTTTGTCAAAGCGTGGGCAATTTTTGAGATCGCCGCTCAAACAGCTAAAGCTCGGTCGATATATTAACACCGTTTGCGTCGATTTCTTAGCATTGTAATCAAGAATTCTCGGCAGCCACTATAATGAAGCCTTTGCCAAACTCAACCCGCTTTAACAAATCTAGTGCCTATGTCCTATGCGATTGAAATAAAAGAATTTAAAATTATGCCGAATTTAACTTTATAGTGTCATAAAATTTATTGTTACATGTTTTTCAATATCTTATGATTTCAGAATGTTAAGACTGGATCAAGACGAACGAAAAAACCATTGACTATGAGGGTAAAATAGGTAGTTATGTCCGGATTTCGAAAGGTTTTATGCAGAATTTGAAGCGACGGTCGATAATTAAACAGATGGACGTCATGTCCAGGTCGTCCGATTGCCGTCAGGAAGAGTCCAGGAAGTATCCTCAATAATCAAACAGTGGCTTTAACTCAATGCTCAGACGTATGGCAGCAAAAGTGATACTTTACCTGACCATCTGCCTTATGGTGTGGTCGGGTGCTTGTCTGGCCGATGCGCGCGAGCTTACAGGATTCTGGTATCAAGCGCCGGGAGATTGGGGTTATCAAGGGCAGGCCGATCTTGCGATGACGGGGCTTAAGCCGGTGACACAAGTTAATTTGACGGGTGGTCATTTTTGGCAGCAGGCAGATTTCGAGATAAAAATACCGGGACGGTATGTGATTGATTTTAAGAATACCAGTATCATCGGTTATTTCCGCCATATCGTTCTCGATGCACAGAGACACCCGATTGCCGATAGGCAAGGCGGTATCGAAAGCCCTGCGATCAATCCTTTTTTTCTGCGACACGGGCGTGAAATCGAGCTTGCCGCCGGTCATTATCGCCTGCTGACCGAATTGAATTCTCCGTTTTTTCTGGCCCATCCACAGCCCTATTTGAATACGCTGGATCTTTATCGGCAGGCAATCAAGCCCGGAAATGCCCTGACCTTGCTGGGTTTGGGCCTGTTTCTTGGTTTGCTGTGTTATTACGCCGCGCAATCTGTGGCGCGCTGGAATTTATCTGCGGCGATGTACTCGCTGTTCATTCTGGGCAATCTGCTGTTCAACGGTTCGGGGCTGTTGATGTTTTCAGAACTGTTCGGCATGCACTGGTTTTATCTGGTCAGTCTTCCCATCTTGTTTTCCAATATCGCCTATGTTCTGTTTGTCATGGCCTTGCTGGAAATACGGTATGATAGCCATCCGCGCCTGTATACGGTCGGACTGATGATATTGGCTCTGTTGGGCGGGCTGATGGTTTTGGCTGCTGCCATGCCGAACTGGTCAATGGAAATCGATCGTTATGGTGTCGGCTTGTTTTTGGTTTATGGTTTGGTTGCCGGCATTGCTCGTTCACGGGATGGGAGTAAGAGCGCCCGCTTGTATTTATGTGCCATCGGGACATTTTTTGTATTGGGTGTCATGTCTATTTCGGCCAACGGTTCCAGCGTCTCTGCTTTGTATATCGAACATCTTGGGTTGTTTTCGGTGGCGATAGAAGTCTTGTTGCTGGCGCTGGTTTTGTCTTATCAACTTGCGCAGCTTGCCCATGAAAAAGACGACGCTGTCAAACGTATGAACCATAGCATGTATCTTGCCCATACTGATAATCTGACCGGTTTGCCCAATCGTGCAGCATTGGAAGAGGCGTTGGTCAACCTCCCGCAACAAGGCAGTCTGACTTTCATCGATATGGATAGCCTCAAATATTATAACGACCGGTTCGGACATGAATGCGGAGACGCCTTGTTGAGCGCACTCGCCCGTTACCTGAGCGAACATCTGGGAGGCCGGGCGCGGGCGTATCGTTTGGGCGGCGACGAGTTCGCTATTATCTGTGAACACGGCGATGTGGCGTGGGTCGAGAGCAGATTGGCGCTGGCCACTGCCGATATGAGAGCCAATGGCTTTGAATCGGCAGGCGCCAGTTGCGGTTCGGCGCATGTTCACGAAGCCCGGGATTCGGCAAAACTCAAACACATGGCGGATGTCCGTATGTACCAAAATAAGCGTTTGCGCAAACGCAGTCGCCACGAAGATATGGAAAAACAGTAGTTGAGGGATACTGTACCTCTGTGCGATAAATCAAAGGCAGGTTTTGAGTTCGTCCTTTTAGGGCGTCCTGAGATAAATAGGCACTACCGAAATATGAAACGTGATGAGTATAACTAACGAGGTGAAAAATGCAACGAATCCGTAGTCTGCTTTGGCCAATCGTGTTATCGGTCATATTACCGCTTGTGGCGGCCTGGTTTGCCTATCCCGAAACTCATTTGCCGCCTGGTTTCGGTGTTTTTCCTCCATTGTTCGTGGAAAATCCTCCCGGTTTCAGTTTGATGATCTTCATCATTCTGGGTTTGGTGGAAGCTGTTGTCGTACTCTTTTTGCTGTTTCCGCGATGGTTTGGCTTCACTATTCCGGTTCCGCCACCCAAGCCTGCTCCCGCACACTTTCCGATTTGGTTTTGGTTGGGTGCGGCATTGACGTTGTTTTTCTGGTGGTTGATGTGGGCGCGGGCCACAGTTTTTGGTGACTGGGTCTACTACGCTTTCACGCCTTTGTGGTGGGGCTTTATCCTCGTTCTGGATGGACTGGTGTATCACCGCAGTGGCGGTTATTCGCTGTTGGCGGAGCGTCCCAAAACTTTACTTATCAGCGCTACGGTGTCATTGGTGGGTTGGTTTTATTTCGAATATTTCGATTATTTTGCGCTGGGTAACTGGTACTATCCCAACAGCATGATGCCGGAGCTCGGTCATGGCATGGTCGTGTTGTTGTACTTGACTGCCTACACCACAGTTTGGCCCGTTATTTTTGAATGGTATACCCTGCTCAACAGTTTTCCCGGTTTGTCCAGTCGTTATCGTTATGGACCCAAAATAGTCTTACCTGGCGGACTATTGCTTTGGGGTGGTTTTATTTTGATATTTGCTGTGGTGTTTTTTCCCTATCCGCTGTTTTGGGTAATGTGGATTGGACCCCTGGCGATTTTTTCGGGGCAGCTTATCAGAAAAGGCATAAGCAACCCATTGACTGCCATTGCCGAAGGTAACTGGGGGCCTGCCTTGCTGATGGCGCTCAGCGCATTATTCAATGGTTTTTTTTGGGAAGTATGGAATTGGGGCAGCGCCCATCCGGTACAACCGGTAACCAACCCCAATTACTGGATATACGATATTCCTTATGTCAATGTTATTCATATTTTCGCTGAAATGCCGCTGCTGGGATACCTGGGTTACTTGCCTTTCGGCATTCTGGCCTGGATAGTTTTCATTTGGTTGGGTGTGCTGTTCGGTTTTGACACTGAACTGCTTCGGGACGATCAGGATAAAGTCTGTTGGGTTCAAGGCGTGCAAACTTAGCGATAGTGAGCTATGTAACTGTTTAAATTTAAAAAAAGCTTGACTTCGATACGGCATTATTTTTTTGAATAAACCTGGTTTTCCGGGATAACGTCTACGGGGTAAATCTGACCTGTCATATCAGATGTCCACTTACCTACATCCCTGTAGGCAACGCAGAAGACGGACAAAAAACAAGCCAGTTGCACAAGTTATAAAATGCACGTTCCTAAACTACCAGCGGCGACTGATCATAAGATGCAGGAATAATGCTTCGTTTCTTAACTGGGCATCGCCGAATAAAGGATTGCTGAAGTTCTCTTTGACCGGCAGCAAATATTCAAAACCACCACTCAGTTGCCATTGTGCGTTGATTTTTCGTGCCACTCCCAAGGTGACATGATGTTCCAGGATTGCCGCTAATAGCGGGCTGGAATTTTGTACCGGAACCGGATTGCGCCCGTAATTGTGTCCGGCATAAAGCGTAGTTTTTTCATCCCAGTTATAAGCCAATCCGCTGGCAAATACCCACTGGTCTTTCCAATCACCGGGCGTTACGATCTGAAAAACTGCAGGTGCCAAGGCATTGTCGGGGCGACTAGCGCGCAAGGTGACGGTTTTGATTGCGTCACTCCAGTTGATCCAGTTGAGTTTGAACGATAATAACCAATCCTGACTTGGTTTGAACGCCACACCCAGCGCAATTTCGCGGGGTAGCGCCAAGCCTTTGATGCTGGCGTTGTCGTACCTGACCACGCCAAGTCCCAATCCGGAAAAATTGGCATCCAGCTTGCCCCCGGTCAAGGGCAATTTGGTTTTTTCCGTATAAGTCGCGGCCAGAGTCAGAGATGGATTGACACGATATTGAACGCCTAGTTTGAACCCTGCCTTGAGTGAGGTGGCATCGTCGAGCTTATAACCGGCGAACTGCTCGCCCACTGAAGTATCAGGGAAAAATTTTTGTTTGACGCTGGCATAGGTGACTGCCAGGCTGGCGCCTACCGACCAGGCATCGTTTAGAAGACAACCTATTCCGGGGCTTATTTTGGCGATGCCAAACAGCGAACTCATTTCATCACGGGTGCCGAATACGGTATTAATATTTTCCTGATTACCCATAAGTCTCAGCAACTTTTGACCCTTCGGTTAGTCGAACCTGAGCCCTACCCTGACTGGAGATCGTGCCATGAAAAAGAACCCT
>PGZD01000007.1 GCA_002843155.1 Gammaproteobacteria bacterium HGW-Gammaproteobacteria-3 | reverse complement strand
AACAGCAAAAAATCTGTAGTGCCAACCGATAGTAGTTAAAATTTTTAACTGATTGAAATGGCGGGGAACTTCGTTATTAGGTGACGAAGTTGGGTTAAGCACAAGATCATGCAGGCCATGAAAGAGCGGGATGACCGCATACCGCTGACCGGTACTATTCAGCTGGATGACGTCTATTGGGGCGGCGAGCATCGCGGCGGAAAACAAAACGCCCTTTATCGCAGCGGTAGCACTGAACAAGGATCATCATCCCGTTGCTATGAACCTGAACGTTGTCAAAGGCTTCCGAAACAGCGAAATCAAACGCTGGGCTGGAAAACATCTTGAGCCTGGCAATCTCGTATACTCGGACGGCCTAGCCTGCTTTTCTGCGGTGCTCGATCAGGGCTGCCACCATTACAGCATTGTCACCGGCGGCGGTCCTGACAGCGTGACCCGGGAAGAGTTCACCTGGGTCAATACCATGATCGGCAATGTGAAACGGTCCATCAATGGCGCTTATCACGCCATCAATCCCAAACATTTGCCCCGCTATCCGACCGAGTTTTGTTATCGCTTTAATCGCCGATTTGATCTGCAAACCATCATGCCCAGATTCCTCGCCGCCGCTGCGAATACGCCGCCCATGCCCGGACGGTTGCTCAAATCAGCTGAGACTTATGGGTAATCAGGTAAGATTTTGACAGGGGACGTAGCTGAACGAGTTCGAGCAATGGTTCGTCAGGTGTGTGAGACGTTCGAAATCCGGATCGTGAGCGGTGTGGTTAGCAAGGATCATGTGCATATTTTGGTGAGTGCACCGCCCAATATGGCACCAAGTGAGATTATGAGGCGGATTAAAGGCAATACGGCAAGTCGGCTGTTTGAGGAATTTCCGCATTTGAAGAAAAGATATTGGGGTCGATATTTTTGGGCGCGTGGGTATTTCTGTGCGACAGTTGGACAGATAATGGAAGAAATGATTAAACAATATTTGGAACATCATTTTGAGCCTAATCCAAACGATGAATTCAAGATGGAACCTCCATAAGACGCGTCGTTAAGTCGACGCGTATCCGGACTTCCAGTCCGTAACTCAAACCCACCAGCTTTAGCTGGTGGTTGTTTAGTCCGATCCGGTTGATGCGGTGTTTAAGGCGTTGGGGGCTGAATACTTTAATCAGGCTTCCAGCACCATGGCTTCTTTTAACTTCTTCATTGCATTTTTTTCCAATTGCCTGATTCTTTCTGCAGAAACGTTATAGCGTGCGGCCAAATCATGCAACGTTGCCTTTTCGTCGGCTAGCCAACGACTGTTCAAAATATCCAGGCTGCGCTCATCCAGATTCGCCAACGCCTGTGTCAATTGCCTTTTTTCACGACCATCCCATTCGGCATTTTCCAGCAAAGTCGCAGGGTCTGCATCCGACTGCTCAAGATAGCTGACGGGCGCGTTATAACTGTCGTCAGTAGTCTCATCGTGCGGCAAATCGAAGGCCATGTCCTTGCCATCCATGCGTTTTTCCATTTCATAGACAGTCTTGATATCGACGCCTAAATCCTTGGCCATTGAGCTGGCTTCATCTTCGGACAACCAGGCCAGATTGCTTTTGGATTTACGCAGGTTAAAAAATAGTTTGCGCTGTGCCTTGGTGGTGGCGACTTTGACAATACGCCAGTTTTTGATGACGTATTCATGGATTTCGGCTCGAATCCAGTGTACGGCAAAAGAAACCAGACGCACGCCGATAGCGGGATCGAAACGCTTAACCGCTTTCATCAGTCCGACGTTGCCTTCCTGAATAATATCGGGAAGCGGCAGGCCATAACCGCTGTAGCTGCGCGCGACATGCACGACAAAACGCAGATTCGACATAACCAGTTCCCGCGCGGCGTCAAGATCACCGTCACGCGCGTACGCCAAGGCCAGCTCTTGTTCCCGCTCGCGCGACAAAAGCGGCATTTGCCCGACGACATTCAGATAAGCATCAAAAGTTCCAACCGACAGATTGGTCGGTAATGCAGAAGCCAGTGCGTTACTCATGGTTCCTCCTGTTTCAGATGAATTTATTCTAGCACTCCCGAATAAAGAGTGCTAATGATTTCATAAGTTCCGCATTATTCAGGCTTTAATTGCTGAAGCTGATATTTGAGCACTATCCACGAACCGCAGACACCCAGAACAGCGGAAATAAACCATAGCATCGATGTTTCGCCGAAACCCAGATAACGCACATCAAAAATACCGCCGTACAAATCGGAGAGGCGTTGCATAGGTTGGTGCAGAATGAGCATCATGACAGTCACCAGCAACCAGGCCGCAACGCCGGAGCCAAAGCCGAGCCAGAAACCGGTATAAAGAAAAGGGCGTTGAATGAAACTATCCGTTGCCCCCACCAGTTTTGCAATAACGACTTCATCACGCCGGTTATGCAGCTCCAGCCTGATCGTGTTGCCGGTAATGAACAGCACGGCCGACCCCAGGATAATACTGAGTAAAGTCACGCCGCGCTGGGCCAGCGCCATGATGGATTGCAGGCGTTTAACCCATTGCATGTCCATTTGGGCAAAATCGACCGCACTCAATTTGTCCAAAGAGGTCACTAATTGCTCAAGCTGTCCGGCATCGGTCAGACTACTGACCGGCAATACTTGCAACACCGTGGGCAGAGGGTTTTTTTCCAAGGCATCCAGGGCTTCGCCAAAGCCGCTGTATTGGCGAAATTCCGCCAGAGCCTGTTGCTTTGTGATGACGTTGACTTGTTCAACCGTCGGGTATTTTTTTATTTTTTCGGCAAGCTGTGCGCCGCTGTCATCACTGACCGAATCTTTTAAAAACAATGAAATCTGGTTACTGTTCTGAATACCGGCAGTCAACTGCTGGACGTTTGCGACTAAAAGATAGAAACCGGCCGCCAGCGCAATGGCCAGGGCCAATACCACCACGGTCATTACCGTGGTGAACGGTGTACGCAACAGACGCCCGAGACTGGAAAAAAACGCATGGGCATGAATGGCGCAATAAGCGTGCAGCCTATCCATCGCAACACCCCTCACACCTTGCTGCGACCTTGTTTTTTGCGTTATACGCTTATAACCCGTTTTTTTCATCATCTATACCTTTCGCACTTCAAATTTCGGCGCCGCTTTAAGGAGGCGCCGGGGTGTCCGACAACGGCTTTGCCAGCATGGATACTGGCACAGAGCCTACATGGACGTATTCACGGCGCCTTTTGCCGGGCGCCCCGGCGCCGAATTTTGATCTGCGATGAGTATAATCATCTAACTCTCGACCAAACGGCCATGATCCAGTTTCAACACCCTATGGCCCATTCGCTCCACCAGCGCTATATCGTGGGTGGCAATCAGCACAGTCACGCCAACTTGCTGAAATGCCTCGAACAGATGCATAATTTCGGCCGACAGTTCGGGGTCGAGATTACCGGTTGGCTCATCGGCCAGTATCAAAGGCGGTCTGTTGACAACGGCCCGGGCAATACCGACCCGCTGTTGTTCGCCGCCCGACAAAGCCTGCGGGTATTTGTTTTCCTTGCCCAGCAAATCCACTTTATCGATAGCGGCGCGTACTCTCCGGCAGATTTCCTGATGCCCGACACCGGCAATGACCAAAGGCAAGGCCACATTATCGAACACGGTGCGGTCTTGCAGCAATTTGTAATCCTGGAAAATCAAACCCAGTTTTCTGCGGATATAAGGGATATGCCGATCTTTGGCCTTGTTCAGATTTTGCCCGTCCAACAACACCTGCCCACGGCTGCACCGTTCCATCACTGCAATCAATTTGAGCAAAGTGCTTTTCCCGGCTCCTGAATGCCCGGTCAGAAAAGCAATTTCGCCGGGGCGCAAATGAAAACTGACATCCAGCAAGGCATCGCCCCCATCGGCATAGCGTTTACTGACATGGTCGAAGTTGAGCATCGTTCTCAGTCCCGTGCAAATAGCGCGTCAACAAAATTTTGCGCATCAAATTCCTGCAAATCGTCGATGCCTTCGCCAATACCGATAAAGCGTATGGGCACACCGAACTGTTTAGCGAGCGCAAAAATGACACCGCCTTTGGCGGTACCATCGAGTTTAGTCAGGGCCATACCGGTCAAAGCCATGGTCTCATTGAATATTTTGGCTTGAGACAGGGCATTTTGCCCGGTGCCCGCATCCAGAACCAACAGCACTTCATGCGGCGCGGTGTCGTCCAGTTTACTTATGATACGTTTTATTTTTTTCAGCTCTTCCATCAAATGGGATTTGGTATGCAAGCGTCCGGCGGTATCGGCAATTAACACATCGACGGCTTTGGCTTTGGCCGATTGTACGCCATCATAAATGACCGAGGCCGAATCCGCACCCGTATGCTGGGCCACGACATGAATATGGTTACGTTCGCCCCAGGTTTGTAGTTGTTCCACCGCCGCCGCGCGAAAAGTATCCCCTGCCGCCAGCATCACGCTGTGACCCTGAGCCTGGAAGCGTTTCGCCATTTTACCGATAGTCGTGGTTTTACCGGCGCCATTGACGCCAACCACCAGAATCACGAAAGGCCGGTCTTGTTCGGGGATATGCAAGGCTTGGTTGCAAGGCTTAAGAATAGTCAGCAGTTCCTGCTTCAATGCAGCTTCCAGAGTATCGGCATCATTCAATTGGTGCCGCTCAAGGTTCTCGGTCAAACGTTTGATGATAGCCGTCGTCGCATCGATGCCCATATCCGCCATCAATAAACGCGCTTCTATGGCTTCCAGCAAATCGTCATCAATGGCTTTTGGTCCCAGCGGCAGCGTTGCGAGAATCCCACCCAAACCTGAGCGGGTGCGTTGTAATTGCGACTGTAAGCGCCGATACAGCGTTTCCGGCTCGGCTTCGACATACTCCGTCGCAATTTCAATTGATTGCGCCGGTTCCGCAACCGGCGCCAAAGCAGCGCCAGTCCTTGCCTCTTCAACAGTACCATGACGACAACAAAAGCCGATAGTGATGACCGGCAGCATTAAAAGAGCTGCGACTAAAGTATGAGCCACCACCAGCCAGAGCGGAGTCGCCAGAACAACACCGAGAACACCTAAGCCAATCTGGATAAATAGCTGAAAACTCAATACCAGACCGGCCGTTCTCATTGCTTTGGGCATTTTGCCCGATGTCGCAGACAGCATCAACAGCGTGAGCGTGACAAAACTGATCAAGCCACCGACTCTGTGCAACCAGACAGCGGCTACCTGGGCATCATAGGAAAGTACGCCCTGATAGCCGGTCACCCAACCCTGCAATAAATTCAACGCTGCTTGGTAATTCGCTTGCGGCCACCATTGGCCGTTACACTGCGGAAAGCCGCTGCAAGCCAAACCGGCGTGGTTGGCGCTCACCCAGAGGCCGGAAAATACTTGCAGCAATAAAATGAAACCGGCCAACAGACTTAATGCCAATGGACCACGGGTTTCTTGTATAGGCTGAAAAGCCGGATTTGCCCGCAAATACAGCCAATACAACAGCCACAATATGATAAAGCCGGTCAGTTCCCGCGCACTGAGCATAATCGGCATCAGTTGCAGTTTAGCCGTCAACCCGCTTAATAGCCACTGGACGCCGATCAGCAACAATAACACCAAGGTAGCGCTGACAGCAGCCATACGATGATATTTTTGACGCCAGGCCAGCACCGCCAATACGAAAACCAGCACAGCCACACCTGCGTTCGCATAACGCGACAGTAAGTCTTTCCAGGCTTTGTTGACGTCCGCCCGGCTACCTGGAAACAACTGTTCGGCCCGCGCTTTAAACTCGGCGCTATCGGTAATCGATAATTGCCCGTAGCAAGTGGGCCAGTCGGGACAGCCCAGGCCGGTTTCAAAAACCCGGACATAAGCGTTGAACACTAAAGCCAGCAAAGCCAAAAAGACACAAAAGAGCGTTATTTTTCTGAACATTTTTTTAACCGATTTGCGAAATGTTGAGGAGTTTTTTAAGGTCGCTTTTCACGTCATAGGGATCAAAGCCCGGTTTGTAATACATCATGATGTTGCCGAACGGGTCCATGAGCAACAACATGCCATCATCTATTGGCGCGGCTTTAAGATCATTAAGTTTATCCTGAAATGCTTTCGTGGGTCTGGCTCTAAGCAAGCGGGTATCATCTTGCCACCAGGCTTTGGTCTTATCCTCGGGTATCGCTTTAAAGAGCAGAACCACGCGCCGAATCCGCATCAGATCCTTGCCCATCATTAACAATAACTGCCGGGTTTTAAAAACAGCTTGTCGGCAATCAGCATTACAATCGTCTTTGGATACGACATTGACCAGCACCCAGTGCCCCTCAAGTTCTTTGAGGTTTTGTTTGGAGAAGTCGTCAAAACCGGTCAAATCGGAACGTTCCGTCACCATTGGCGGCAAAATCAAATCGCCGTTATTGGTTCTGGCCGCCAATAAGTGCGGGTTTTCCTTTAAATACCAGGCAAATAAAAATGGAATGACGGACATTCCAAAAATTATCAGAATAATTCTTTGATTTTTTTTCTGTTGCTTATTCATGTTTTTTACAACTGTGCCAAAAAAATAAAACCGTTAACGTCAAAGCCAATCCGAACCACTGCATGGCATAGGCCACATGTTTCTCAGGCGATATAACGGCCTCGCTGACCTGCCATTCTCGAAGGTAGCCTTCACCCGAATTTTGGTCCAACTCGATCTGAAAAGGCGCCAGCGGATAACCGAGCTTTTCCGACAATACCCGATGGTCAATGACTTGAACGAGTGCAGGCCAGGTGTCGGTTGGAATTTCCGCGCCTGTAAGCTTCCAGCCGACGCCGGGAAGTTGATTGATACGTCCTTTGATAACAGTCTGCGTACGGGTCAATGCAGCATCCGGCAGCGTGGAACGCTGCGCGGGCAAGGCGATCCACCCCCGATTGACCAAAACGGCCTGCCTGGAGTTTTCAGGAAAAAAGGGCGTCATCACAAAAAAACCCGGCTTGCCGTGCCGGATTTGATTATCGATTAAAAACTGATGCTTGCCATCAAAACGGCCTTTGAGCTTAACCGAACGGTAGCGCAAATTTTCAAGTGCCTGAGCCTCATCAAGATCGAGCCTGATACTCGGCGCATGCAGGTTGCGTTCTTGTTGCGCCAATAAGGCCGCTTTTTCATGCGACCTCGACAATTGCCAGTTGCCCAACAGAATCAGCAGGCTCATCAGGCATACATATGCCATCGCCTCGAAGATTGTCAATTTCAGCAGACAGCGTCCTATTTTCAGAATCATGATTCAGAGGCCCGGCGCTTGGCAATTTAGTTTGAATAGTCGAGAATAAGCCATTATTCGTTGTTAAATATTTTTCATCTTTATGATTATTCAAATCATCGTTGTTATTGCTTTTATGCTGATCATTTTCAGCCTGGGCTCGGCCCTGCTCAATATTGTCAGACATAAATCGCAGGAAAATTCGGAAAAAGCGGCCAAGGCGCTGACCTTCCGCATCGGCCTTTCCCTGGTTTTGTTTATATTTTTATTTCTCGCCGTAGCTACAGGTGTACTCAAGCCTCACGGCATAGGCGAAAGGCTGCATTCAAACAACCCGGCGCCAAACGATGCGGTTCGTTCCTCACCGCATTCTACGGACTAAAAATTTTCATGACTATTCAGCCTGCCATCCTGATTGAGCGATGCGTTTAGTCTGTAGGGTGGGTAAGCGTAAGCGCATCCACCCGCATTTTCAGGAAAGCCAACGCTTATCCGGCCTACAAATGACTGCTCGATCAGCGGGCTGAATAGTTACAAATTTTCCGACAAAAAAAAAGCGCTGCTTAGCGACAGCGCTTTTTTAGCGTCGTGGACTTTTTCTACATTAAATAAACAAAAACAAACAAGCCCAGCCACACGACGTCAACAAAATGCCAATACCAGGCCGCCCCTTCAAATGCAAAGTGATTTTCAGGGGTGAAGTGGCCTTTCCAGCTACGAAAAAGCACCACTGATAAAATAATGGCGCCGACACAAACGTGAAAACCGTGAAAACCGGTCAACATAAAGAAGGTCGAGCCATAAATGCCGGAACCTAAAGTCAGGCCCATTTCGGTATAGGCTTCGTGATATTCATACGCCTGAAAAGATACGAACAAAAATCCCAAAGCGACCGTCGCTATCAACCCTTTGATGAGTTGGTCTCGATTTTTCGCCAGCAAACCGTGGTGCGCCCAAGTGCAGGTAGCGCCGCTGCTCAGCAGAATCAAGGTATTTAAAAACGGCAAACCCCAGGCGCCCATGGGCTCAAATTCGCCACCTATATCACCCGGGCCGTTGGTCGGCCAGATCGCTTCAAATGCCGGCCACAAGGTTTCGTGTGTCGCCCGACCCGGGCCATCGCCGAAACCGCCCAGCCAGGGCACGGAAAGATTACGCGTATACCAAAGCGTACCGAAAAAAACGCCAAAAAACATCACTTCAGAGAAGATAAACCACATCATTCCCATGCGGTAGGATACGCCCACCTGCGGATTATACATGCCGGTTTCGCTTTCGACGGCTTGCAGACTGAACCAGCCGGCCAGCATGATAATAAAAGTGACCAGCCCCATAATCATCATGGTCGGGCCGATTGCAGAACCATTCAGATAATTGGCAAAACCCGCCAATGTCAGCATAAGCCCACCTGTGCCGATAATCGGCCAGGTTGCTTTGTGCGGAATGTAATAAGCGTTTGCGGACATAACCTTCCCCTATCGTTATTTATTTACTGATTTTTCAGTGTTATCAAAAAATGTATATGCAAGTGTAATGGTTTTATACTTTTCGGGCAGTTTGGGATCGACGACAAAGCGCACCGGCATGGTTTTAGCTTCATTCGCAGCAAATGTCTGTTCATTAAAACAAAAACACTCCGTCTTGATAAAATATTCCGCCGCCAGCCCCGGCGTGATGCTCGGTATCGCTTGTGCGAGCATTTTTTTATCGGTCAGATTTTGTGCAAAAAAATTGACCGTATAATACTCACCCGGATGAATTTTCAGCTTGGCGCTTTCTGCACGGAACTGCATGGGCGCCGACTCATTGAGCGAAGTTATAAATTCAATCGTTACGTTTCGAGTTGTATCGATTTTATAATGAGTCTCCTCAACGGCTTCGGTATTGGTTTTGCCGTTAAGCCCGGTTATGTCGCAAAAAACATCGTACAGCGGCACCAAGGCATAACCGAAGCCAAACATAGCCACGACAACTATCACTAAGTTACGCACCAGCCGTTTATTTTTTTGCTCGACCGACCCGCTCATTGGGATAGCGCCCTCATGACCGCAAAGACATAAATGACAAGCGCTATGGCAACCAATATCAGGGCTGTCAAAATATTTTTAGTTTTAGTCTTCATAACCGACCTGGCGCCTGTCCGATAACTGCCGGATCGGGCATCGTTTAAAATTGTTCACACTGCACCCAAACCAGACAGGGTTATCGTCAATCAAAGCACACAACCCGGTCTGCCAAGCCGCTTAAAAATGCTCGGTTGGAACCGTTGCAGGCGGCGTAGTGAAGGTGTGATAAGGCGGCGGCGATGGCAAAGTCCACTCCAAACCATGCTTTGCGGCATCTTCCCAGACTTCATCCGTCACTTTTTCGCCGGTGCCGCCGTTAATGGTTTTAATCACCACATAAACGAACAATAACTGGCTGAAACCAAAAATAAACGCACCGATGCTTGACACCATGTTCCAATCCGCAAACTGCACCGCATAATCGGGAATTCTGCGCGGCATACCGGCCAGACCTAAAAAGTGCTGAGGGAAGAACAAGACGTTGACCGAAATCGCCGACAGCCAAAAATGCAATCGACCGATTTTTTCATCGTACATGTGTCCTGTCCATTTAGGCAGCCAATAGTAGCCCGCCGCCATCAGAATGAAAATGGACGCAGGCACCAGGGTATAATGGAAATGCGCGACGATAAAATAGGTGTCATGATATTGAAAATCGGACGGCGCGACCGCCATCATCAAGCCGGTAAAACCGCCCATGGTAAACAAAACCACAAAGGCGATAGAAAACAGCATGGGGGTTTCGAAAGTCATTGCCCCTTTCCACATGGTCGCCGTCCAGTTAAAAACTTTAACACCGGTGGGAATGGCAATCAGCATGGTTGCATACATGAAGTACAGCTCACCCGCCATCGGCATACCCACGGTAAACATGTGATGCGCCCAAACGATGAATGACAGGAAGGCGATGGAAGCCGTTGCGTAAACCATCGAACTGTAACCGAACAAAGGCTTACGGGCAAAGACCGGAATGATAGTGGACGCCACACCGAAAGTGGGCAGAATCATCACATACACTTCAGGATGGCCGAAAAACCAGAAAATATGCTGGTATAAAACCGGATCGCCGCCACCTGCCGCATCAAAAAAACTGGTGCCGAAGAAACGGTCGGTCAACAGCATGGTTACCGCACCGGCAAATACCGGCATGATTGCAATCAGCAAAAAACCGGTAATCAGCCAGGTCCAGACAAACAACGGCATTTTCATCAGCGTCATGGCCGGGGCGCGCATATTGAGGATAGTTGCGATAATGTTAATAGCGCCCATGATTGATGAAATTCCCAGCAAATGCACCGAGAAAATAGCAAACGGCAGTGCCGCGCCCGTTTGCAGCACCAAAGGCGGATACAAGGTCCAGCCTGCCGCAGGCGCACCGCCTTCCATGAACAGCGTGCTCGCCAGCAATAACACACCCGCAACCAGCATCCAGAAGCTCATATTGTTCATTCTGGGCAAGGCCATATCCGGGGCGCCAATCATCATTGGTATCATCCAGTTAGCCAAGCCGACAAAAGCCGGCATTACCGCACCGAACACCATGACCAAAGCATGCATGGTGGTCATGGAATTAAAGAACTGCGGTTCGACAAATTGCAAGCCTGGCTCAAACAATTCTGCGCGAATGATCAAAGCCATCGTTCCGCCGACAAAAAACATAGCCAGCGCGAACACTAAATATAATGTACCGATATCTTTATGGTTGGTGGTGACAACCCACCTCAACAGACCTTTCGCAGGACCGTGATCATGATGTTCGTCATGTTCAGCTACTACCGCAGACATACTAATACCTCAATAATGTTTAAAAAAGATTGGAGCCCGGATAAAAATAACAGTTCATTCCCCACTATCATTCTTCGTCTTCATCTTCGTCCGCCGGTTCAGGCAGTGAAGCTTTAAGCGCCTTGATAGCCGAAGGCTGCACTGAATCGCCCACGGCGTTGCCCAGAGCATTACGGGTATAGGTTACCACAGCCGCGAAATCGACTTCACTGAGCATTTGCCCGAACGCAGGCATCATTCCTTTTCCATTGTAGATCAAGTCAATTTGCGCATCGATAGCGCCGGTGACGACAGGACTGCCGGTGATGGCCGGAAAGGTGCCCGCCATGCCCGCGCCATCGGCCATATGGCAGGATGCGCAGTTATTGACATAAACGGTTTCGCCTTTTGCCATCAAATCATCTTGTGACCAGTTTTTGTCAGCCAAACTTTTGTTGATTTTGGCCTGGGTTTTTTGCTCATCGACCCAGGCACTGTAATCGGGCTCATCCATGGCGATAACGACAATGGGCATAAACCCATGATCTTTGCCGCATAACTCGGTGCATTGACCGCGATAAGTGCCGGGTTTTTCGACCGAGGTCCAGGCTTCGTTGATAAAACCCGGGATAGCATCTTTCTTCCAGCCTAAATCCGGCACCCACCAGGAATGGATGACATCAGCCGCAGTGAACAAGAAACGGATTTTCTTTTTGGTTGGAATGACCAGAGGTTTGTCAACATTCAGCAAATAATGAGGTACTGACCGGGGATCGATACCCGAATTCAATTGCCTGGCCCTGTTGCTGGCTTCATCCAGGCTGCTGAAAAAATGCACACCGGAATCGAGATAGTCATATTCCCATTTCCACTGCCAACCCGTGACTTTGATCGACATGTCGGCTTCCTGGACGTCATCCATTTTCAGCATGGTTTTAGTCGCCGGAATTGCCATGCTCACTAAAATCAGTGTCGGAATGATCGTCCAAATAATTTCAACTTTGGTGCTTTCATGAAACTGAGCCGCTACATGTCCTTTTGATTTGCGATGGTGATAAATCGAGTAAAACATGGTACCGAAAACGGCAATACCAATAAATACACAGATCCACAAAATCAGCATATGCAGATCATAGATATCATGGCTGAGCCGGGTAACCCCTTGCATCAAGTTAAGGGCGTATTCCGCTTGCGCCGTCTCAAGGCCAAAAGCCATCAAGCACAGACATGCGAACAGTTGCTTAGTTTTCTTCACGGAGTAGCCTCCTGGTTAGGCAGTTAGAATATCTTGTATGCATATTATTGTTAGGGTCAAAGCGAGGCGAAAACTTTTCCCTTGCTTAAAAATTATCTTAAATTAACTGTATAATTTTAACCTATGACGCCAATCTAGTACAGCAGCCATTTTCACTTGGCGGCTTAGTACCGTCAACAAGCACATGAATTATTGGGGCATATTGACTCGCCAACAGGGTCAATATAATGGCCTTACACGAGGTCGAAAGTTCTTTTCCTTGATTTATTTGCGGGCATAAAAAAGCCTGTGAAACAGACACAGGCTTTTTTGCTGCAAGCCTGAACGCTCAGCTATTGAGCGCGCCTGCGTAACTTTTATCGAAAGCCGGGATATGACTATCCAGCCAGCCTTTCACCATTTGCCCCACTTCTTCAGTGACTTCGGCATCTCCGGCCTGAAACTTTTTTTGCAGGTCGGCGCAAATCCCGACCAGCGCATCATGCTCCGCCTTATGAGCAGCCAGTCCCGCATAGCCTTTGGCCTGCATTTCCTTTTCTTCGTGCGCGAAATGCCCCACGACATAGTTGATTAAATCATCCAGTTGCGCACCGATCGCAGACCTTGCCGCGCCACCGGTAGCCAAATCGTAAAGCTTATTCAATTTACCAAATAAAATTTGATGTTCTTCATCGGCAAAAGCCACATTGGTGCCGAATTGTTCGGCGGTCCAGGTAATTAAAGCCATAATTTTCCTCCAGGTTATTATAATGCGCGGATAACCGCACCCAGAGTATGGTTTATTCTCCCGTCCAAATCAACTACTTTTTACAGGGTAATTAATGTGTCGGGCCAGCACGTCAAAATCGGCCGGGGCCTGAAACGGCAAAACACCCAGCAAAGGCGCATCGATAAAGGCTTGCAAAGTTTCAATATTTTCATCTTTCCGCGTCATTTTCGCATCCGGACATACTGCCAGCCAACCTGCGCAAGCGAGCCCGGATGCCTGAATGGCCCGATAAGTCAGCTTGGCGTGATTGATGCAGCCGAGCCTGATGGCCACCACCATAAGCACCGGTACGCCCAGGGATCGGGCTAAATCCGCAATATCGCAGTGCGCGTTGATGGGCGCCAGCCAGCCGCCCGCGCCTTCAACGAACACAACATCGGCGGCGTTCTGAAGCTGCAAAAAAATGCGTCGGATATTATCTACATCCACCGGATTCCCGACGCCTGCCAGATGCGGTGAAACCGGCTCCCGATAAGCGTAGGGGTTGACTGTGGCATAAGGCAGATAAACGGAAGCATTTTCTTGCAGCAGCAGGGCATCCTGATTTTTTAAATCCCCGTCGATCTCATTACAACCGCTCGCTACCGGCTTCATCCCGATCACGGTTTTACCCTGCGCTTTAAAATAACGCATCAACGCCACGGTCGCCCATGTTTTACCCGCCCCGGTATCGGTACCGGTAATAAAAAAACTCATTCCGGCACCCTGGCAAGCACGCTGATCACTTCAAAAGTCGCGTAAATAGCCTCTCTTTCGGACTCAGGATAAGCGGCAATCATTTGTTGCATTTGTCTTTTACTGGTGATTTGTTTGTTGCGCCCGTTTGCGGCATTTCGGGCGCCAATCGCCTTCAATTCCTGCATCAAGGCCAATACCGAAGGATAAGCCGGTCGCAGGCAGCGGGTTTCCAACTGTATACCGGTAAAACCGGCAGCAGTCAAAAACCGTATCAATTCGTTTGCCTCATAAAACGCGTTGACATGATTGCAGGTATCCACTTGCGCCCACGCCTGCTTGAGCTCGCCCAGCGTTTGCGGCCCGAACGTTGAAAAAACCAGTGCCCCGCCCGGTTTTAAAATAGTCCGGCAAGCGCTGAAAACCGTCGGCAAATCACGGCACCATTGCAAGGCCAGATTGGAAAAAATCCTGTCCATGCTGTCAGGCGCCAGCGCCAGATGTTCCGCATCCGCGCATAAATAACTCACTGCCGTCGCCCCTTTCAGCCTTTGCCGGGTTTTTTGCAGCATGGGCAGGGCCATATCCAGCGCCAACACATGCTCGACTCGGGTAAATTGCAATAACCCGGCGGTCAAAAATCCCGTACCGCAGCCCAAATCCAAAATCGTGCCGCTTACGCCGCACAGACGACCTGTTTTGAGCAATTGCCGCCCTACCGTCCGTTGCAGCCTGGCAACGGTATCGTAAGAAGCGCTGGCCGCGCCAAAAGATTGCCTGATTTTGGCTTTATTCAGGGTGAAAACGGCGTTCATTGTTTTTCTAAAAAACCAGTTATATGATCGATCAAGGCTTGTCGATGCGATAAAAACGGCACATGTCCCGCCTGACCGATAATGGTCGCTTGCAATTTCGGATTGAGTTTTTGCAGAGCCTCGCCCAGCACAACCGGCACCAACGTATCCACACCGCCCAACACGGCCAGAATAGGCTTGTCGAGTGCGGCGACAACGGGTCTCAAGTCGGCTTGTTTCAATAGTGTCAAAGCTTCCAGTAAAGTTTCGGTTGTCGGCGTCGGACAGGCATGAACGGCTTGTTTAAGTTCCCGGGCCAGTTCTTTAAATTCCGGCTGACCTTTTATCTGTAACGATAAAAACCGCATCAGAGTCGTCTCGCAATCATCGGCTAGATTTCCGGCAAAAGCATCCAGCGCCGTTTCATTCAACCCCGGCCAATCTGCGTCTTTGATAAAACGCGGATTGCTGGCCAGCAACATCACGGAAGTCACCCGTTCAGGAAAAAGCCGGGCCATCTCCAGCACGACCGAACCGCCCAGCGACCACCCCAGCCAATGACTGCTTTGCTCCGGCAGTTGCCGCGCCAACTGTCTGCAAACCTTTGGCAAGGTAAATGCGCCGGTTTTGGCGCTTTGGCCATGCCCGGGCAAATCCACGCAAGTCACCTGATAGCGCTGCGCCAAACACTGGGCAAACGACCGCCAAATGCCGCTGTGCATGGCCCAGCCATGCACCAACACCAAGGGCTTGCCCCGGCCATAGGTTTCCGTGTGAAGAGGCGTCATGAAAAAACGAGCGCTAAAGCTTCAAGCAAACGGTCAACCTGTTCCGTTTCATGCTCGGCAGAAAAAGTCACCCGCAACCGGGCACTGCCTTCGGGCACCGTCGGGGAGCGAATGGCGCCCACTAAAAAACCCGCTTCCAGCAAATGCCGGCTCAGCATTTGCGCACGCTGATCAGTACCTGCCAAAATCGGCTGAATGGGTGTATTCGACGGCATTAAAGGCAAATCCAATTGCCCGGCGCCACGTTGAAAATATTCGACCAAAGTCGTCAATTTGTCCCGGCGCCAGGACTCTGCCAATACGAGTTTCAGGCTTGCACGAGTGGCTTCGGCTATGGCCGACGGCAATGCGGTGGTATAAATATAGGTTCTGGCTTTTTGAATCAAGGTTTCGATCAACGCTTCCGAGCCTGCCGCAAATGCGCCGAAAGTGCCGAATGCTTTGCCTAAAGTACCCACCAATACCGGCACCTGTTGCGGACTCAAACCATAATAATCGACAATGCCGCCGCCATTAGGACCGACCACACCCAGACCGTGTGCATCATCAACCAACAACCGGGTATTATAACGCTCGGCCAGTTTCGACAAAGCCGGCAGCGGCGCCAGGTCGCCGTCCATACTGAAAACACCGTCGGTTACAATCAGCGCCGGTAAATGACTTGCACGCAAGCTGCGTTCAAGACTGTCCATATCGGCATGGGCATAGCGGTTGAAATGCGCGCCCGATAACAAGCCGCCATCCAGCAAGGAAGCATGATTGAGCCGGTCTTCGAATACCGCCGTCCCGCGCCCGGCCAGGGCCGAAATCACGCCCATATTGGCCATATAACCGGTTGAAAACAGAAGCGCCCGCTCACGTCCGGTAAACTCGGCCAACTCTTCTTCCAGCGCATGATGGGCGGCGCTGTGCCCGCAAATCAAATGCGCCGAGCCACTGCCGACGCCATAATCGTCGGCGGCTTGCCTGAAAGCTTTGACCACGGCCGGGTGATTCGCCAGACCCAGATAATCGTTGCTGCAAAAATTGATGACTTGACGGCCGTCGCAAATCACTTCGGCGCCTTGGGGCGAGGCGATTATTTTTCGGCTACGGTAGCGTCCTTGTTGCTGAATCTTTGCCAGATTTTCCGCGAGCGCCGAAACATCGTCCGTCATTGCGCGTAACTTGACCCGCCCGAATGCAAACCGAGCCTATCGAATAACGCCATATCGTGCTGGGTCATCGGATTATCGGTGGTCAACAGTTTATCGCCATAAAAAATCGAATTGGCGCCTGCCAGAAAACACAGCGCCTGCATTTCATCGCTCATGTCATTACGCCCGGCCGACAAGCGGACGCGTGATTTCGGCATCAAAATACGCGCGACCGCAATCGTTCTGACAAACACAATCGGGTCCAAAGGCTCGGTACCCATCAGCGGCGTACCCTCGACCTGCACCAGCATATTGATCGGAACACTTTCAGGATGTTTGGGCAAAGTAGCCAACTCCAGTAACAATTTAGCCCGGTCCGTAGCGCTTTCACCCATGCCGACAATGCCGCCGCAACAAACATTGATACCGGCATCCCTGACTCGGGCCAGGGTGTCCAGACGGTCTTGATAAGTGCGCGTGGTGATGACTTCGGAATAATAATCCTGCGAAGTATCCAGGTTGTGATTGTAATAATCCAGGCCGCCGTCTTTCAAAGTCCGCGTTTGTTTTTCAGTAAGCATTCCCAGCGTCACACAGGTTTCCAGTCCCAACGCTTTGACGCCTTTGACCATAGTCACCACGCGCTCCACGTCTTTGTCTTTGGGCTGACGCCAGGCCGCGCCCATGCAGAAACGGCTGGCGCCTTGCTGCTTAGCCCGTTGCGCCGCCGCCAGAACCTTGTCGATCGGCATCAATGCTTCCGGCTGTAAATCCGAATCGTAACGCGCGCTTTGCGGGCAATAGCCGCAATCTTCGGAACACGCGCCGGTTTTTATGCTTAATAAACTGCTGATCTGCACTTCGTTCGGATCGAAATGCGTCCGGTGCAGCGTTTGTGCCCGATAAACCAGATCATTGAAAGGCAGTTCGAAAAGCGCTTGTACCTCCGGCAAACGCCAGTCATGGCGTAGCGTCGAGTCCGCCTGAACCGGACTGATTGCAACATTTGCAGACATTCTGTTAATCTCCGGGTTGGATTTGTTAAGGCTGGGTGCTACGCAAAAAGCATCTTGTCAACCTGATATTGAAAAAATGATGAACAACTGGCTCGGTATTATACAGGATTACTTGCTGCCGCCTACCTGCATCTTATGCGCCAACCCCGGCGAAGGAGGGATGGATATTTGCCGGGCCTGCAAAGACCAGCTCGGCAAAAACACGCCCTGCTGCTATCGCTGCGGCGCATTGTTCGTACAGCACACCCCGCGTCCACTGCTGTGCGGCGCCTGCCAAAAAAGCCCTATCAGCTTTGATGAAACGCACGCCCCTTTCATTTATCAGGGCGCTATCCGTTATCTGATTTCCGGTCTGAAATTCCGCGCTGAATTCAAAAACGCGCGCTTACTGGCCATGCTCATGGCCGAACATTTAGCGACTTTGGCCGAACACCCGGAATTTCTGGTGCCAGTGCCTTTGCACCCCTCTCGCTACCGTGAACGCGGCTTTAATCAGGCGCTTGAAATCGCGCGAACGCTCGGCCGCGAGATGGGCATTCCCGTGCATTTTGACGGTTGTATCCGGCAGCGCAACACGCCGCACCAAATCGATTTGGCAAGCAAACAGCGCCGTAAAAATATGAAAAATGCGTTTGCCGTGCGCCATTTTCCAAACGCCGGCCATGTTGCCATTATCGATGATGTCATGACCACCGGCGCCACTGCCTCCGAGCTGGCCATGGCGATGAAACGGGCGGGCGCGGCCCGGGTTGATGTGTGGGTCTGCGCGCGGGCTTGAGAGCCTGTGATTAGGAGCTTGTTGAACTAAATCGACAATGCATTGATTCAGCACTGGTTGAACTGGCGCATATTGCCCAGCTTTCAGGACTGGTGCGAGATAAAATTTAAATTCGGCGCTTGCAGCCTGGGCGTTTTATGCACCGCTTTTGGCATCCTGTTGCCCGGCATTCAATAAATCCCGTTGCCGGTCACGCGCCAAAAGCAAATAAAAAGCCGGTACGATAAACAAGGTAAACAAGGTGCCGACGCCCAAGCCGCTGGCGATGACCAGACCAATATCGAAACGGCTGGAAGCGCCGGGACCTGTAGCCATCAATAACGGCACCATCGCCACGATCATTGATACCGTGGTCATCAACACCGGCCGCAGGCGAATCTGCGCCGACCGCTCGACCGCTTCCTGTTTGTTCAATGCCTCTTTGATCTGTAACTGGTTGGCAAATTCCACAATCAGAATGCCGTTTTTGGCAACCAAACCGATAAGCGTGATCAGGCCCACCTGTGTATAAATGTTAATAGTGGCAAATCCGAGCATGATAAAAGCCAGGGCGCTGGCAATGGACAGCGGCACTGAAATTAAAATGATCAGGGGGTCACGCCAACTTTCGAATTGCGCCGCCAGCATCAGATAAATGATCAGCAACGACATGAAAAAAGTGACAATCAGGGCGCTGCCCTGTTGCGCATACTGGCGCGAACTGCCGGTATAATCATAGCTGTAACCGCGCGGAAAAATAGCTTCGGCCTGCTGTTCCAGATACGCCATGGCATCGCCCAGAGCCACGCCCGGCGCCATCGTGCCCGACAGGGTCAGACTGTTGAGCTGTTGAAACTGGGTTCTTTTGCCGGGTTCAACCGAGTTTTCAATATGCACCAAAGACGACAAAGGCACCTGGCCGCCCGATGCGGTACGCAAATAATAATTATCAAACTTACTGGTATCCAGCCGCGCGAGGTCATCGACCTGCGGGATGACCTTGTAGCTGCGCCCTTGCAGGTTGAAGCGGTTGATATACTGACCACCCAGTAAAGTGGCGACATTGGTGCCGATTTCCTGCATGGTAAGCCCAAGGTCGGCGGCGCGGTCGCGGTCTATCACCAACGCCGCTTTGGGACGGTCAAAATTGACTTCTTTTCTTAAAAAATTAAACTTCCCGCTTTGCATGGCGGTATCAAGCAATTGGTCGGCGACCTGATTCAACTGGCTATAATCGGCATCGGTCACAATCACGAACTGCAACGGCAGGCCGCCGCCCGAGCCGGGCAGGCTCGGACGCGGAATCACCGCCGTCTGAAAGCCCGCAATCTGATTCACCTTGGCTTGAAGCTCCGGTTGAATCTCCATTTGCGAACGCTCGCGTAAAAACGTAGACGGCATTTTAAAACCGCCGAACACGACATTGTTATCGCCGCCAAAACCCAGCAGCCAAAAACTTTCTTTATATTCAGGAAATGTTTCGAACTGTTGCATCAACTCACGGGAATAGGCTTCGTTGTAGGCCAATGTCGCTGTTTGCGGCCCATTCGCCATGAAAAACAAAATACTCTGATCTTCGGTCGGCGCCAGCTCTTTTTGTGACAGCGTGAACATAAAAAAAATACTGACCAGGGCGACGGCGGCGAAACCGAGAATCAGACCCGGAAATTCAAGGACAGGATGCAATAGCCGTCGATATTTTGCGGCCAGACCGTCAAAAGCGTGCTCGACCCAGCGTTCAAATTTTCCGCTTTTACCCTTGTCCTTCAATACCTTGGAACTGAGCATGGGCGCCAGCGTCAAGGCGACGATAGACGACACGATGACCGCTCCCACCAGTGAAAAAGCGAATTCGGTAAATAAAGTTCCTACCAGGCCGCCCATGAAGCCGATCGGCAGGTACACGGCAATGATGGCGACGGTGGTCGCGATAACCGGCAAGACCAACTCGCGCGTGCCCTCGATGGCGGCCTGAAAACGATTTGAACCCAGCTCGATATGCCGGTGTACGTTTTCGACCACGATAATGGCATCATCGACCACCAGCCCTATTCCCAGCACCATCGCCAGCATGGTCAGCAGATTGATGGAAAAACCCATCACCAACATCAGAAAAGTCCCGCCGATCAATGACAAGGGCACGGTTACCGAAGGCACCAGCGCGGCGCGCACGGAGCCCAGCGACAAATAAATAATCAGAATGACGATAATCACGGCCTCGATCAGTGTCGTAAACACTTCATCGATGGAATCCTGAATGAACTGGCTGGCATCGTAAGGCACCAGAACATGCAAACCTTGCGGCAACCCTTTTTCGATTTCGACCAATTCTTTACGGACGAGCTGCGCGACTGTCAGAGGATTGGCGCCGGGCGCCTGTTCAATGCCCATAAAAATAGCATCCTTGCCTTTGTACCAACTGACTGCGTCATAATCTTCACTGCCCATCTCGGTATCGGCAATATCGCTCAAGCGGATCAAGGTTCCGTTGCGGTTGCCGACTACCAATCGTTTGAAGCCTTGTTCGTTGTTCAGATCCGTGCTGGCGCTCAAGTCGATTTTGACCAGCGCGCCCTTGGTTTCGCCCGCGCCGGTCAGATAGTTATTATCCCGCAGCACTTGATCAACATCTTTTGCCGTAACCCCCAATGCCGCCATGCGCACAGGATCGAGCCAGATACGCATGGCAAAGGTTTTGTTTCCCAACAACTGCGCTTTACCGACACCCGGAACCGCCTGGATTTTCGGCTGAATCACGCGCAACATATAGTCGCTGATTTGTGACGGTTTCATGGTATCGCTGTATAAAGCCAGATACATCAGGGCGGTGCGGTCGCCGATCTGGGAACTGATAACCGGATCTTCAGCATCGGTAGGCAAGACATTGCGCTGACTCGCCACTTTGGCCTGAATTTCCGCAACAGCGGCATTGGGGTCGTAATTGAGGCGCATATGCGCTTCGATGGTCGAACTGCCCTGGCGACTGCTGGAAGACAGATAATCGATGCCATCGGCTTCGGCAATGGCTTGTTGCAAAGGCGTGGTAATAAAACCTTTGATCAATTCGCTGCTGGCGCCGGGATAAGATGTGGTCACGGTGACCACGGTATCCTCGGTTTCTGGATATTGCCGTAGCTCCAGCTCGGTTATCGCCCGCAAACCGATCACAAAAATCAGCAAGCTGATGACGCTGGCCAGAACCGGACGATGTATGAAAATATCGGTAAAATTCATGGCGGCCTTCAGGTCATTTATGAAGAGGCGGAGTTATTTTCAATGATGATCGGCATACCGTTACGCAACTTGACTTGTCCTGCGCTGACCACCCGCTCGCCCGGTTTCAGGCCCTTGACGATTTCGACCTGACCGGCACGGGTTTCACCTGTCGTCACTTGTCGGCTTTGCACGGTCAAGCCTTCTGACGTTTTTTCCACTACGAAAACGAAATCGCCATAAGGATTATAGGAAATGGCGGTATCGGGCAAAATCAAAACCGATCGGGGCTGGTTTGACAACACTTGTACCTGGGCAAACATGCCGGGGCGCAATAGCTGATCGGTATTGGCCAGGGTGGCGCGCACCTGAACACTACGCGTGTTGCGATCGATCAAAGGACTCGTGGCGCTTATCCGGCCTTTAAAAACCTTGGCGGGATAGGCCTGAGTGCTGACATTTATTTCCTGGTTCAGCGCCAGTGCGCTCAAATGCCGCTCCGGCAGATTGAAGTCGAGATAAATCGGTGTCAATTGCTGTAGTGTGACAATGGCCGACCCGGGCGTCAGATACTGGCCTAAATCGATTCGGCTGATGCCCAGTTTGCCGGTGAAAGGCGCGCGCACCAATTTCTTGGCGATTTCGGTCTTTTTGCTGCGGACATCGGCATTGGCCTGATCGAGCAGTGCACTGTTCTGATCGTAATCGGATTGAGACACAAATTTTTTGACAATCAGTTTTCCACTCCGCTCAAACTGAATTTGCGCCAACCGCTGCTGCGCCAGCAAACCGTTCAACTCGGACTGTTCGGTCGCCGAGTCCAATTCCACCAGAAGTTGTCCTTTTTTGACGTTTTGCCCGGAAGTGAAATGAATGGCTTTTACTATTCCGGCTATTTCGTTGGCGACATCGACGCCCGCCACCGCGACCAAGCTCCCGATTGCCGTCAACGACGACTGCCATTCAAGCTGTTTTACTTCAGTCACCGCCACAACAGCGGGCGGTGGCGGCTGCATTTGACTCAGCTCTTTTTGCACCTGGAAAAATTTCAAGGCAAAAAGACCGCCAAAAATCAGTACGGTCGCCATGACGATAATAAGGAGTCTTTTAATCATGTGGGAGATATGAAAACGTGTGCTGACAAATTGTGATGACGAATAACGTCATTCGAGCATAGCCTTCTTCGGGGAGGATTGCCGGGATGACGATTAAATCAGGACATTATCCCGCATTATAAGTTCATTGCCATTTTGCGACGCCCATCGCGCGGGGGCTTAGACCGCATCAAGGCAGTGTATTCAGGATGGCTTTAAGTTTGTCCATTACTTGCCGCTGTTGTGTTTCTGAAAGTTTTTGAAAATCCCTCTCAAAGTCGGTCAGACTGTAAGCTGCTTGCGTTTGCGCGCGGCCCTGCAACACCACGCCGCAGTCGGCCAAAACCTGTTGCACCGGTTGCGCCGCCCCATCCAGAGGCGCGGCAGCGGTAAGCACGGTTCTGATCAGGGTATAAATACGGATAAAAATGGATTGCCCCGACAAAAGAGCCTCGGCGATACGCTCAACCTGATCGTCGGTATAACCCCGGCGCTTGCTGTCGGGATAAGTTTGCATCGAAAGAGTCACCGGATTGTTTTTATCGATTTGATATTCAAAATCAAACACCCGGCCTTGAGAAGTAATCAAGCTGTTGGCATCAACGGCGAACTGTAATTTATCGTCTTTACAGATAAGATCCATTCTGATGTTGTCATAAAGACCTCGCTTGGGCAAAGGCGAGCGCGCCAGAGAGTAATTACGATTGGTCAATTTATCCCATTCTTTATGATAGCTCCAGGTTTCTGATTCTTGGATAGTTTCGGCAAAAACAAAAGTTGACAGTGCCATGGGCAGCAAAAAAATGCAGCTTCGCATGATTTGATTGAGAGGGTGTCTGAATTTCATTGGGCAGCCTGGGCAATAAACATACTTCATGCAGTCACAACGGAAAATTTTTTGGCCATCAAATTTACTATGTTGCGAAAATCCGTTGAAGTGTTTCATTATACACCTGAAGTTGACGGATTTTTTAAAAGCACTCCCGAATTATTTTATTTTTCCTCACGGCTATTACCACCCAAATCTCTGCCACGCTCGTCGCCCGATAAATCGGGCTCCTACAACAACCCAATGGGGTAAATCCGTGCGGTGAACACACGCAGTATAATGTTACCGTCTTTCCGGATAAACGCCGCAGGCCGCCCTGATTTGTGCGCCCAGTTCGCTGATCTGCTGCTGTAACAGTGCGGCCGTCAATTTTGGCGCCGGGATCTGTTTTTGCTTTTGCAAGGCAAAAGTTGACCTCACGTTATTTTTGTCCGGCTTGCCGACTGCTATTATTTTTTTAGCCATCGACTTGGGACGGGATATTTTATTTCCGGCTAAAGGTATTTCCCCTCTGCCTTCGGCACCGAGCCCTTTTTGTTGCGGCAATATCGGCAAGGATTTTTGGGTGATAGCGGTGGCCTGTTTTTTTTGTACGCGGCTCTCACGCGGTTTGGCAATTTCCTGCACCGGCGTTGGCGCGATGACTATTTCGATAGCGCGGCTGATTTTATGGCTTTGATCCTGAGGGAAATTCAATAACACAATCATCAAAAGATGCGCGAGCAAAGCGGCGAAAATGGCCACCTGCAAGCTATGGTCGGCCGATTTTTCGGGGTACGGGCTCAACAATGCCAAGTCAGGTCTATTCATATTTTCAACCGAAGTATATGGAGCACATATTTCTCAATATACACCAAGTCGATCATAAAGATAGTGCCAATCACGGCGAATATATTTTTAACCGGTCATTGATACGTCGGCCAGCCCGGCGCTGACCAATTCATCGAAACGCGCCAGTCCCTGCTCTTTGTTATAACTCGACCACCGGTTGATGATGTCCCATCTGAGCACATAGATGACCACGGCGGGAAAATCAAAATAGTGGTAGCAGCCAATGCGGCTGTAATGTTGCCAGACCCGGTTCAGCAACATTTTTTCCAGTTCATAGGTTTTATTTTGCTCAATCAGGTCAGAGGCTTTCGGCAGCCACGGCTGCAAATGTCCGATGCCGAAATCCTTTTCCTGCCAGTGCCGGATGATCAAGGCAGGCCATTTGCCAAAACCGCGAAAGGCCGGTGTTGGCGCCGATGTTTCGCCACTGTGCCGCCGTCTCAATGCCGACATAAGCGTTCTCAATTCAAGCCGCCACAAAACGATTTCTTTTAAAAAAGCGCTATCGATAGCATCCAGTTCCGTCCGGGCATGTTTAAATAAAAGGTCATCCGGCTGATCAGAGATTTTTGACCAGTGCACCAACATCTCGATCTGTTCGAGGTGCCGGGCATCGTCCGCATCGAGCCAGGCCAGCCGCTTATCCAACTGAATACGCGACACCGGCAATTGCTTTGCCGCGAACAGATTCGCCGGGTGCAAAGGCAAACTGCTGAGCAGCATGGCATATTTGAAGCGATCATTGATCACTTCACGATACCTTGCAACATGGCGCGAAAACGGGGCTGCAAATGTTCCAGAAACAGCGTTGCCACCGCTTCATCGGAAAAATCCAGCGTCATGTTGTCATCGACCAGTTTCAGCGTCAAACCGCCACGAATCCGATCCGAAACATCGAAGGTGACGCCTTTTCTCAACAAGTCCGAGGCAATCGCCGCCGTTAAATGCGACAAGGCGCCCTGCCTGAGTTCTTCCGGGTTTTTGCGTAACTCATCGATGCCGACGACATCTTCCGGCAGCTGGATGACAATGGCCCGGTTATTGTCAAGTCCGATTTTTTCGCGGACTCGCCCCGCCAGCGCCAGAATCAGTTGCTCTATCACCTCTTCCTTAGCCATTTGTCGGCCGACCACGCGCATGACTTCCTGGCTGAAACTGCCCAGCAAGGTATCCCTTAGTCTCAACAAGGCTTCGCGCCCTGCCAAATGCAAGGCATCGCGTCCGGCCGATTGGATCGCTTCCGCTTCGGCCCGAGCCTTGTCGATTAATTGTCCGGCTTCCCGCTCAGCTTCCTGAATGAGCCATTGCGCTCTTTTCTGCGCGTTGGCGACAATATCTTCGGCTTTGGCCCGGCCTGCGTCGATGGCTTCATCGCGCAGTTTTTCTATCAGTTTTTCAACGCCTGACGAGGCAATATGCGCTTGTTCGGATTTCATCATTCAATCTCTCAGATACCCGCGCTGAGCACCAGTGCGAAAATAAAAGCGAATACGGAAAAGCCTTCGACAATGGCCGCCGGTACGATCGATAAACCGAAGATTTCAGGTTTGGCTTTAGACGCATGGATGGCGGAAGCGCAGCACTGGCCCTGATAAATGGCGCTGAACAACAGCGCCAGACCGGACAGTACGCCTATCGCAAAAATGCCGGGCGCTACTTCGGCGGTGACGTTTCGGTTCAGGGTAAACATGACGACAATACCGAAAATAACCTGCGAAGACGGCATCGCGGCAACACCGATATAACGCCCGTAACCGCTCTCGGTGTCGAGCATGGCGCCAATGGCGGCCTGACCGGCCACGGTACAGCCGATAACACTGCCGATCGCGCCCAAAACCATGGGCGCATATAAACCGATCCAGCCCAAAATCACTATAACATCAGTCATCAATCGACTCCTTTTTTGGAAAAAGCTTTAAAGGGATAACCTTCATCGGACACGCCCCAGTTATAAAACTCGATAAAATTCAAACGCAAACCATGCACCACGCCACTTAACAACGACAAAGCCAGATTCAGAACATGGCCGATGAGCAAAATCAGTATACTGAGCAGCAACCCGTGGCCGGGTATCGCGGTATAAACCTGCTCCGCCAGATGGTTGAAAGTTATCGCCAATGAAGTGCTGGCCAGACCCAAAGCAAACAAACGCATATAGCTCAAAACATCGCCGAACAGCTTGGTGATGCCGATCAGGCTTTTCAGACCGGCCAAAATTCGCCATAACCAATCCGTAGCGCCGTTGATGGCGCGGTTGCTGCTGAATAACAACAGACACAGGCCGCCCAGAACCAACATGGCATGGGCGGTCTGTTCAAGTAATGGCGCGGCCAAATTCCGCGCCAGCCATAAACAAAACCCCCCGATGACCAGCCAGGCCCAACCCAATGAGGCCAGTGCTTGCGTGGAATATCTACGGTGATAGGCGACTCTGATGTTGGCCATGGCAATATGCAATACACCGACCGCAACCGACAAGCGCATCATATTGTCGTAATTTTTCATGTCAATGAACTTGATCGCACCCAGCACACCGGCTTCAGGCGGGCTGTAACCGAAATAGCTTCCGGTCATCATGCCCCAGAGCATGGCGACACCCAGTGTAATGGCGGCCAGCATGCGCAAACGCTGACCTTTTATGCTTTGCCCCAGTCGCCGCCAGCGCAAGGCCAGCAATACGGCAAAAGTCGCGGCGTAACCGGCGTCGGATAAAATCATGGCGAAAAACAGCGCAAACGAAAAAAACACCACCAGCGAAGGATCCCAGCCGTAATACCCCGGCATTTGATAAAATCCTACCACATCTTCCCCGCCCGCCAGATAGCGGTTGTTTTCCAGTAAAGTCGGCGGCCTGTCGTCAGGCGCAGGGTCTTCTGCCAACAGCGCCAGATTGTTCTGCAAAGCAAACTGTTCGAAGCGCTCAATCGCTTTTTCCGGCACCCAGGCCTGCACTGCGAACACACCGATTTCATCACGCGTCATGGTTTCCGCCCGGGTCAAATCAGCCGCATCCCGGGCTTTAGCCAAATGCAGAGCCATCAAGCTGATCCAGCGCGTCAAAGACTCCCTTTTCGCCTGTAAATCTTCCAGAGCCAACTCGATTTGATCGCATTGACTTTTGAGAACCGACAACGGCAGGGATCCGGTATGCGTTCTGGCCACCGGCATGGCACTTTCAGGAGGCTCTTGCTTCGACACCACCACGACATAGTAGTATAAATTATCGCGGTAAACGATTTGCCAGATCAGGCCATTGCCGTGCAGTCTGGACAACATACGCCTTGGAATGATGTAAAACCATAATTTATAGCCTGCCAGTTGCCCCGCTTCGGGCAAGCTGAAATTACCCCACGGTTCGATTTCCTTGATGCGTTTCACCAAGGCATCGTGCCGGTCTGAAAATTCCCGAATCCTGGCCTGCACGTCCAGTGTTTCATTGGCTATCCGGTCGATATCGAAATGTTCCAAAGCCTTGCTCTGATGGCGGCGGTTGGGGCATTGCAATAGATATTTCAACGCCTCGATCACCTGTTGCGCATTATCGGAAGTGAAGGTATCGGGTACTGATGGCGCCGTATTCAAATCGATCAGATGCAAACCACCCAAGGCTTGCAAAGCTTGCAGCACAGCCGCTTTATCATCGATCAAACCGCAAAAGGTTAATTTTTTCAGCCTGAGAATAGCCATTATCAAAGCCCTTTGTTGAGCCGCTTGTTTTTGGTGATTTTAGCCCGCACCACGCCCGCGCGTTCGGCATCGGAGAGAAAAATACTGATTTTTTTTATATTCTGCCGCGCTCCCGGAATCAGCACCTTATCGAATAAATTGACTTTCTGGGTGATTTTTTTAACGGCCCGCTCAAGTATTGCCACGCGCTTTTCGTCGATCTGTAACTGCAATTTCAGTTCCAACATGGTTTTTAATTGCACCACGGCCTGATCGACCCAATGCGGGCGGCTGTAGGTTGAATAAGGCGTCAGGTTGATTTCGACAGAGGTCAAAATCGGCACCCGGATGCCGACGATATTTTCCTCGCCCACACTGACCCGGCCCACCTGAACCAGATTGGTCAGATCAATAGCGTGATTGGCCAGCATCGGCAAAGACTCGAACACGGTTTTTTGGCACTGTTCGATGCGTTCGAGCGTGGCTTCAAATTCGCCTGCAACTTTAGCCCGCTCCAGCATCAGTTGCTGGCGTTTGAGATCCAGCGAAGGTAAATATTGCCGATAGAGTTTGAGTTTTTTAGCTTCCTTTTGCTGCGAAGCCTTACTGACCGGCAGATTGCTCATGATGTAATTAGGGGGAAATATTTATCGATCAGGGTCTGTTTCATCAGCAATTCGTTTTCCTCGAAACATTCCGCCAGCGTTTGCCAGCTCAAATCCAGTGCCTCTTCTAATGGAATCGACACATTGATATCCATGAACCGCGCCCTGAACAATTTACCGAATTTCAGCAATTTTTTATCATGCGGTGACAAATCAAAAGCCATGGCCTGTTTCTGTTCGGCATCGTTGGCCGCCGAATAAAAGCGGATCATGGTATTCATGATTTGCGCGTGGTCTTCACGCGTGACCTTGCCGATGACGTGTTGTTTCAGGCGCGACAGCGAACCGAAAGGGTCCAGCATACCGTCATGCAGATAAAACTGGCCTTCGGTAATATAACCGGTATTGTCCGGCACCGGATGCGTGACATCATTACCGGGCATGGTCGTGACCGTTAAAATAGTGACCGAACCCGCGCCCTGATAATCACACGCCTTTTCGTAACGCCTGGCCAGTTGCGAGTACAAATCACCCATATAACCCCGGTTGGAAGGCACATGCTCCATTGAAATGCCGACTTCTTTCAAGGCATCGGCATAAGCTGTCATATCGGTCATCAACACCAGTACCCGCTTGCCTTCCTCCACCGCAAAACGTTCGGCCACCGCCAGCGCCATGTCCGGCGTTATCAAACGCTCGACAATGGGGTCGGATGCGAGATTGCAGAACATCACGGTGCGGGCAAATACACCGGCCAGTTCGAACTGCGTGCGAAAATAATGAAAATCATCAAAAATAAGGCCCAGTCCCGCAAACACCACAATATCGGCGTCCGCCTGAATGCCGATGCGGGCCAGAAAAACGTTGTAGGGTTCACCGGCAACGGAAAATATCGGAATTTTCTGACTTTCGACCAGACAGTTGAATAAATCGATCATCGGCACATCGGTGCGGATCATTTTCGACGCCAGAACCCGCTTCATCGGATTGACCGAAGCGCTGGCTATGCCGATTTTCGGGTCGGGCTGCAAATCCGAACCCTTATCCAGCGGCTTACCTATGCCGTTAAAAATACGGCCCAAAATATTGGCCGAATAGGTCACCTGCATGGCATGACCCAGAAACCGCACCGAAGCGGCGGTGGAAATACCTCGGGTACCGGAAAAAACCTGCAAGGAGATAGTGTTATCTTCTATTTTTATGACCTGCGCCAGGGATGACGCGTTGCCATGACTGTCATCGATACGGGCCAGGTCGCCGAAGCGGGTTTTGATTTCCTGATTATTCGAAGATTTACCGATTTTTACGGTAATGATATTACCGACAATAGACACAATGTTATGATATCTGACCATATGCTCGATCATGCCTGTCTCCAAAATGCGGCGCTGCGGGTTTTTCAATTATTAGTACGGTTGAACCTCGGACTCATCATAAACGCCTGATGAAAAAAGCTTTAAGTTAAAATCAAGCCCTTTGTTTTTGTGCGGAATCGGCCTTAATCAAGCCATTGCTTTCAACGCGGTTACGGCCTTTGTGTTTGGCCCGGTATAAAGCCGAATCCGCCGCTTCGATCAAATTCGCGGCAATCTCGGATGTAGCGCAGGCCACAGCGGCGGGTGGCGCATAGGTAGCCGTGCCTATCGACAGCGTGACTTGAATCCTTTGTCCGTCCCACTCGATGTCGAGCGCCTGTACGCTTGCGCGAATCCTCTCGGCAATAGTCTGTAACATGGTTTCATCGAGGCCTGATAACAGCGCCACGAATTCCTCACCGCCATATCGTGCCAGCACGTCGTTGTTGCGCAAACATTTCTTGATCGTAGCGGCGACGATGACTAATACATGGTCGCCCGCTTGATGCCCGTAAGTGTCGTTGATGACTTTAAAAAAATCAATGTCCAGAAACAGGCATCCCAGTGCTTCGCCATTGCGCTGGTTGCGGTCGATTTCTTCGGCCAGGCGCTGTTCCAGAAAGCGCCGGTTATTGACACCTGTCAAGGTATCAATAAAACTGGTGCGGCGCATCATTTCGAAATTGAGATTGTTTTCCAGGCAAGTACTGACAACTGAAACCATGTGCTCGATAAAATCGGTGGCCATGGTGTTGGCAAAGCGGTTGCTGTGAAAACTGCCAAAGTTCAGCGATCCGAGAAATTTGCCTCGGCGAATCAGAGGAATAATGGCGACACTGACCGGTTTTTTATCGGCATGGGAAAAAAAATCGGCGCATCGGGCGTGTTTGTAAGCCCCGATATAGGGCTTGACGACAAAACCAAAAGTCGATTTCAGTAAGTGTTTGTCTTTCAATAGAATGAGTTCTTTAATCCCGTTGACATCAAAGCCGTCCTCGGCAAGATAATCCGTCAAGGGGCCTTCTTGTTCGACCAGACAAAAACTGATGACATCGAGATCGAAAAAAGCTTTGCCATCGTGCAGCACATACCCAATCATTTCCGATAGCGAGTTGAGATCGAGTAAGCGTCTTTCAAACGCCTGAAATCGCTTCAGCGTGGTGCTGTTATGCCGGACGCTATCGAGCATGCTGTCCAGATGGCTTTCCAATACGCGCAAGTCGGTATTTAAATCGTCTTCCAAAGCCAACCTCGATATGCTCCGCCTAGTATTTTTAAATCCTAGCAGTTTACTGAAAAAAATACTAACACCCAGCAGAAAAATTATGAAACTTTGTCTAAAGTCTAAGTCTTATCTATTAAAAACAATCCTTTCCTCCGGTAGTTACGACCCTCGTCAACCTCATGAACGCTGAAGAAAAAATCGCCCTGCTTGATACTTTGCACTTCGACAATCGCTTTGTTCGCGAATTGCCTGCCGATCCCGAATCAGACAAACACCCGCGTCAGGTGCTCGGCGCCTGTTATTCACGGGTACAACCCGCCCATGTCGCGCGTCCGCAATGTGTTGCTTATTCAAAAGACATGGCGGCACGGCTGGACTTGCCGCCCTATGTCTGTGAATCCGACTATTTTACCCGGATTTTCAGCGGCAACCGCCTGGCCGCAGGCATGGAGCCTTACGCCACCTGCTACGGCGGCCATCAGTTCGGACAATGGGCGGGACAACTGGGCGACGGCCGCGTCATCAACCTGGGCGAAGTCATCAACCGAAAAGGCGAACGCTGGACTTTACAATTGAAAGGGGCGGGGCCTACGCCTTATTCACGCCGGGCCGACGGCCTGGCAGTGTTGCGCTCGTCGGTGCGGGAATTTTTATGCAGTGAAGCCATGCATCATTTGGGCATACCGACAACACGGGCGCTGAGCCTGATTTTAACCGGCGAAAAAGTGCTGCGCGACATGTTTTACGACGGTAATCCGCAAAACGAACCCGGCGCGATAGTTTGCCGGGTTTCACCTTCCTTTACCCGTTTCGGCAGTTTTGAGATTTTCAGCGCACGCGGCGATCTCGATCTATTGCGCAAATTGGTTGACTACACGATACGCACCGATTTTCCGCATCTGGGCGAGCCTTCGCCCGAAGTTTACAGCGCCTGGTTCCATGAAGTTTGCCTGTCCACGGCGGCTTTGGTCGTACACTGGCAACGAGTCGGCTTCGTGCATGGCGTGATGAATACCGACAATATGTCGATTTTGGGTCTGACCATCGATTATGGCCCCTACGGTTGGCTGGAAAATTACGATCCCGCCTGGACGCCCAATACCACCGATGCCGCCGGGCGGCGTTACCGGTTCGGCAATCAGCCGCAAATCGCTTTCTGGAATTTGGCGCAACTGGCCAATGCCATTTATCCTTTGCTCGAACAAGTCGAGCCTTTGCAACAAGGGCTGGCGTTGTACCGGGACAGTTTCGCGCTGGGCTGGCAAGCGATGATGGCCGACAAGCTGGGATTGGCGCGTTTCAATCCGGCCACCGATGACGACCTGGTCAGTGAATTATTGACTTTGTTGCACCTGGCCGAAATGGATATGATCCTTTTCTATCGCAAGCTAGCGCAAATCGATGCCGCCAGTGCCAACAAACTGAATGACGAAGCCTTGTTGGCGCCTTTGCTGGAAGCTTGCTACACAGAATTGAGAGAAAACCTGAAAATTCGCCTTGTCAAATGGCTGAAGTCTTATCTTGAACGTATCCGACAGGACGAAACCCCGGCGGAAGTCCGGCGCGACAAAATGAATGCCGTCAACCCCAAGTATGTGCTGCGTAATTACCTCGCCCAACTGGCGACCGACCAGGCCGAACAAGGCGATTTTTCGATGATCGAAAATTTGCTGGAGTTACTGCGCCGCCCTTATGACGAGCAGCCCGAACAGGAAAAATTCGCCGTCAAACGCCCGGATTGGGCGCGTCACCGGCCCGGTTGTTCGATGCTCTCTTGCAGTTCCTGAAGACAGCTTGCAGCACCGAGGGGATTGCGCCCTTTGCTGCGAAAACGCCGGATTATTTCAAAATATAAGCATTGATGTCGGCCCGGTAATCCAATCCGGATTCAGCCGTGCCGCCTTCAAAAAGCGTATGAAACAGTTTTTTGAGCGAGGGATTTTTCAGTACCGGGCTGCCCTGAAAATAACTGTGTTCGTTTTTCACGTTATCGGCGTCGGTTACATCCAGATAATGGGCGTTATCCGCGACAAGATTTTTCAGATAATGGCCCAAGCGCGCCAATTGTTCTTCGCCGGGCTTGCGCCGCGACCATTTCAGGGCGAAATCGTTTTCGTTGATGACGATGTACACGCGATGGCGAACCTGTATGCGCTGCACCCATTGCTCATGCCTTGCGTTATTGGTATCGGCCGCCAGCAGCGAGACATTGTCGAACACCAGCCTCGCGGCGGGACTGTCGTTCGGCATCAAGGCATATTTGAGCACATAATTGCCCATGCTGTGGCACATCAGATTGAGGCTGACTTTGCAGTCGCGATTCTGGCTGCTTACATAATATTGGCGGCAGTCTTCGGCATTGTCCGGAAATTTTTTATGCGCCTTGTCCATCAGCTTGGCGCTGCGGTTTTGTGTCAACAGACCGTGATAAACGCGTATTTTCTCGATGAACCGGTTCAAGGCATCGGCGGAAGCGCGGGCGTCCTGCTTATCACCCAAATAAGACGCCGTGCCGGCCAGGCCGCCGCCGTTGGCCGGCCAGGTAAAAGGCACGACCAAGACGTTATACAAGGCTTCCAAGCCTAAGGCCGTTTTGACAATATCGTGCATATCGTTGTTATAGCCATGCACATAAAACAATACATGCTTTTTCTGCGCCCGGGCTTTGGCCATTATTTCACAAGCCACTTTCAGACTGACATACCAAGGCGCGGCGGTGTCTATATCAAGGCGGTACTGTTGCTTTAGATCGATGACCTGCTGCTCAGTCAGGCGGTCGTCCAGTATTTCGGTGTGATACTCTTTCCCTGACAGTGTCGTTTTAACCAGCCTCAACTCGTTCGGCCCTTGCCCGCTGGGCGTGTCGCCAAAAATATCGAGCCCCTGGGCAGCTTCGTTCAGTTTGCGGTTAGTGGCTATATACATCAGCTTCACCTCCGGTACAGCACCAGTGTTATACTTCGCGCGGTTACATTTGCGGCTTTTATGGCAATGCTATTTTGTCCGATAGCAAGGCGCGTAGCAGACTATGTAACTGTTTTCGCAACGCCGCTAGCGGACAAAATAGCACGTTAGAAAACCGCAAATGTAACCGCGCGAAGTATATGTATATATTGGCGGACAAATATACTCAGCGTAGATCAGAATTCGGCCCCTCACCTAACGCTAGGTGAGGGCCGAAATTTGAAGTGCGAAAAGTATAACCAAGACTGAAAATACGGTATCTTATATCTGATCTATCGCGTGGTGCACGTCGCGTCAGCTTCCAGAACGACAGTGCCGGTAGCAGTATCTTTAATTTGCGCTGTCACAGTGTTATCCTGAATGAAATCAGCGCTGATGAGAGTAGCGCCCTCATCATTGGTGTTGCTGTCAAAATCGAATTCAACTTCATCATCATCGCTTGTCTGAGGCTGGCTTTCTACCGTGTTATCACCGGATGTAACAATCGCTGAATAAGAGCCGTCCGCATCGAGGTTTTTAGCTTCGACAGATATTTTCGAACGATTTGTGCGCGATTCGCAGCTCAAACGAACTCTCGGCGTGCTGCTGCCGTCATCGGAATCATCGTCATCGTTGCCATTATCATTATCGTCGCCGTCAAAATCGTCATCTTTAAAAGCGGCAAAATCAGCAATGCTCTGGCAAAGCTCCTGATCCTCCGAAACGGCTTGTGTCAATTCATAATTAAAAGATTTCCCCCTTCTCTCAAGAACAATATCAAAAAACTGCTCATTAAAAGCTTCAGGGGAGTTTTGCACTTTTACGCACGGAATAGTCAAGGTATCGTCACGAAAATCAGCGCGCGGCCCACCGCCGATTTTATCGGCCCATACCATACTACAGCTGACGCATAAGCTTAAAAGCGATAGACCTTTAATAAATTTATTCATAAGTTTTCCCTCTTTTTGTGTTATTGAAAGCGGTTCTTGTTTTCGAGTTTTTTGAATACCAAAACAACACTCTACCGACAAGACTCAGGATGAAATGTAACACGCCTGTCTTAATCACGACTTAATTTTATCGAGTCTCTTTTAAACAATGCGATACAGGTCACACTGAAAACGGACTTCCATCACGCTGCTTGGCACAGCCCGAGCTACCGGCCCTTTAAACCAGCTCTTCCTGCAACAATCTGATTTCATCCCGGATTCTGGCGGCCTCTTCAAATTCGAGATTGCGCGCGTGTTGATACATTTGATCTTCCAGACGCTTTAATTGCCTGCCTTTTTGCTTGGGCGTCAAAGCTTTGTATCCGGCATCGACTTCGGCGATTTTTGCGGCCTTTACCCGCTGGGCCATGGCGCCGCCGGAACCTGGAATGGCAACGCCAAGAATATCACCCACCGACTTTAAAATGGTCTGCGGCTGAATATTGTGGCGTTGATTGAATTGATACTGTTTTTCCCGGCGTCTCTCGGTTTCTTCGATGGCTTGCTGCATCGAACGGGTGATTTTATCGCCGTATAAAATGGCTTTGCCGCGCACATTGCGCGCCGCGCGGCCTATGGTCTGCACCAGAGACACCACGGAACGCAAAAAACCTTCTTTATCCGCATCCAGAATGGCCACCAGGGAGACTTCGGGAATATCCAGTCCTTCCCGCAACAGGTTGATGCCGACCAGCACATCAAAATGCCCCAGCCTCAAATCGCGGATGATTTCGACGCGCTCGACGGTATCGACATCCGAATGCAGATAACGCACACGCACGCCGTGCTCCATCAGATATTCGGTCAAATCCTCGGCCATGCGCTTGGTCAGCGTCGTCACCAGCACCCGTTCCTTGACTTTGACACGCAGGTTGATTTCCGACAGTAAATCATCGACCTGTGTAGTCGCAGGGCGCACTTCCACTTCAGGGTCCAGCAACCCGGTCGGCCTGACCACCTGCTCGACAAAAACACCGGAATGTTCTTTTTCGTAAGGGCCGGGCGTTGCCGACACATAAATTCTCTGCGGTGTTTTGGCTTCGAATTCAGCAAAAGTCAGCGGTCTGTTATCCAGTGCCGAAGGCAGCCTGAAGCCGTATTCGACCAGGGTTTCCTTGCGCGAACGGTCACCTTTGTACATGGCGCCGATTTGCGGCACGGTGACATGACTTTCATCGATCACCACAATGGCGTTGGCGGGCAGATAGTCGAACATGGTCGGCGGCGGCTCGCCATCGCCGCGCCCCGACAAATAACGCGAGTAGTTTTCGATACCGGAGCAGTAGCCGACTTCCAGGATCATTTCAATATCGAACAAGGTGCGCTGCTCCAGGCGCTGTGCTTCCACCAGTTTATTGAGCTCGTATAAATGCTGCAAACGCTGCTTCAGTTCAATTTTGATCGCATCGACCGCACTGAGCAATTGCTCGCGCGGCGTCACATAATGATTTTTCGGATACACGGTATAACGTTCCACCCGATGCCGCACCTCGCCGGTCAAAGGATCGAACAATGATAAACGTTCGACTTCATCATCGAACAGCTCGATTCTGAGTGCTTCTTCCTCGGACTCGGCCGGATAAACATCGATCACTTCACCGCGTACCCGGTAAGTCGCCCGCCGCAGTTCGGTGTCGTTGCGGGTGTATTGCATTTCCGTCAGCCGCCGGAGAATGCTGCGTTGATCGATCAGGTCGCCGCGCACCAGATGCAGCACCATTTTGAAATACGACTCCGGTTCACCCAAACCGTAAATGGCCGAAACCGTCGCCACGACAATGGTGTCCTCGCGCTCGATCAACGCTTTGGTGGCGGACAAGCGCATTTGCTCGATATGCTCATTGAGCGCGGCGTCCTTATCGATAAAAGTATCCGATGCCGGAACATACGCTTCCGGCTGATAATAGTCATAATACGAGACAAAATATTCGACACTGTTTTCCGGAAAAAACTCTTTCATTTCACCATATAATTGCGCCGCCAGGGTTTTATTGGGTGCCATGATCATGGCCGGGCGCTGTATCTGGTTGATGACATTGGCTATCGTGTAAGTTTTGCCGGAACCGGTCACTCCCAACAGCGTTTGATGTACTTCGCCATCGCTCAGACCTTCGACCAGACGCTTGATGGCGGTCGGCTGATCGCCCGCCGGTTGAAAACGCCGGTGAATGGTGAATGCTTTTTTCACGGATAAGTCTCTGTCAATTTTTAACTGCGGATGTTATACCTTTTGCATTTCAAATTTCGGCCCCTCACCTAACGCTAGGTGAGGGGCCGAAATTTGATCTGCGATGAGTATAGCAAGCCATTGTACATGGAGTATAATGGCCGTATTTTGAACTTAAAGCTTACGGGTAATCAATGAATATCAAACTTTCCGATAGAGTCAAAGCAGTCAAACCTTCACCCACTCTGGCCATTACGGCCCGAGCCGCCGCCATGCGCGCCGAAGGCAAGGACATTATCGGACTCGGCGCCGGTGAGCCGGATTTTGACACGCCGGATCATATCAAAGACGCGGCGATTAAAGCCATGGAAAACGGCTATACCAAATACACCGCAGTCGATGGCACCGCGAGCCTTAAAAAAGCGATTATTGAAAAATTTAAAAAGGATAACCGGCTTGACTACACGCTTAAACAGATTCTGGTTTCCTGCGGCGGCAAACAAAGCTCGTTCAACCTGACCCAGGCTTTGCTGAACGCGGGCGATGAGGTCATTATTCCCGCGCCCTACTGGGTTTCCTACCCGGATATGGTGCTGCTGGCCGGCGGCACACCGGTCATTATCGAAACGACACAGGCGCAGCACTTTAAAATAACGCCGCAACAACTGCGCGCGGCGATTACACCCAAAACCCGCCTGCTCTTCATCAACAGCCCTTCCAACCCCACCGGCGTGGCGTATTCTTTGGATGAACTGAGCGCATTGGGCGAGGTATTGAAAGAATTTCCCAATATCATCATCGCCACCGACGATATGTACGAACATATCCTGTGGCAGCAAGGCAGTTTCGTTAATATTTTAAATGCCCATCCCGATCTTTACGGACGCACCGTCGTCATGAATGGCGTATCCAAGGCGTATTCGATGACCGGCTGGCGCATCGGTTACGCCGCAGGCCCTGAAAACCTGATTGAAGCCATGTGCACGATACAGTCGCAAAGCACATCCAACCCGGCCTCGATTTCGCAATATGCCGCAGAAGCCGCCCTCAACGGCGATCAAAGCTGCATAGACACCATGCTGGCCGAATTTAAAAAGCGCCACGACTATGTCGTCGCCGCACTCAATGACATCGACGGCATCGACTGTCTGCCGACCGACGGTACTTTTTATGTGTTTCCCAACGTGGACAAACTGATAGCCAAACTCGATGGCATCAACGATGATCTCGATTTTGCCGAATATCTGATCGAAAAAGCCGGTGTCGCGCTGGTACCCGGCTCGGCTTTCGGTTGCCCAGGCCACATCAGGATTTCCATCGCCACCAGCATGAAAAATCTGGAAAGCGCACTGACGCGCATCGGCAACGCCATCTGATACATATACTTCGCGCGGTCACATTTTCGTTTTTCTAACGTGCTATTTTGTCCGATAGCGGCGTTGCGAAAACAGTTACATAGCCTGGCTATCGTTAAGTTTTCGTGCCTTGCTCTCGAACAAAATAGCTTATGTTATAAAAGCCGTAAACATGACCTCGCGAAGTATAACGGCGCACGGAAGCGCCGAAATCTCTATAAGCCTGTGTCGGGTTGCGCGCTTTTTGTAACCTACCCGATGTTTGTCAGTTGAACCGGCATTTTCCCCTGGACATTATTTTATGAACAATCCTTTACTCGCAAACAGTCCTTTGCCCCATTTTTCCGAAATCAGGGCCGAGCACATCGAACCGGCCATCGACGCGCTGCTGAACGAAGCCCGCGCGGTTGTCGCCGAGCATTTGCAGGCAACTTCGGATTATAGCTGGTCCAATCTGATCGAGCCGATTGAAAACAGCGAGGACAAACTCAACAAAGCCTGGTCGCCGGTCAGTCATCTAAATTCAGTCATGAACAACGATGCGTGGCGGGCTGCGTACAATGCCTGCCTGCCCAAATTGAGCGCCTACTCGACGGAAATGGGCCAGAATAAAGCGCTGTATCGGGCTTATCAGATCATCGCCGCAAACGATAGCTTTGCCGAACTCGATAAAGCGCAGCAAAAAATCATCGTCAATGCCTTGAGAGACTTCAAGTTATCGGGCATAGATCTGGATGAAAAAAAACAGCAACGTTACAAGGAAATCAGTCAGGCATTGTCCCGATTGACCAGCCGGTTCGAAGAAAATCTGATGGATGCCACTCACGCATGGAACAAGCTTATTACCGATGTCAATGACCTTGCCGGCTTGCCTGAATCGGCCCTGATCCAGGCGCTGGCCGCCGCCGAAAGCGAACAACGCGAAGGCTGGCTGATCACCTTGCAATTCCCCTCGTATCTGGCCGTAATGACTTATGCCGATAACCGCCAATTACGCGAAGAACTCTACCACGCCTTCGTCACCCGCGCCTCCGACCTGGGGCCTCACGCCGGGCAATGGGATAATGGTCTCATCATGGAAGAAATTCTGGCGCTGCGCCACGAAAAGGCGAGGCTTTTAGGCTATGACAATTATGCCGAACTGTCGCTGGCGACCAAAATGGCCGAAAGCACGGAGCAAGTGATCAATTTTCTGGAAGATCTCGCCGCTAGGTCCTGGCGTCAGGCCCGCAAGGATCTGGCCGAATTACGCGAATTCGCCCGTAAAGAACAGGGCCTGAAAGACCTCAAAGCCTGGGATATCGCTTATTATTCGGAAAAAATGCGTCAGCATTCCTACCAATTGTCCCAGGAAGCGGTCAAAGCCTATTTTCCCGTAACCACGGTACTGCCCGGCCTGTTCGCCATTGTCGAAAAACTGTATGGCCTGCACATAACGCCTATCGAAGATTTCGACACCTGGCACCCGGATGTGCGTCTTTATCAAATCCTCGACCAAAACCGGCAACTGCGCGGCCAGTTTTATACCGACTTGTATGCCCGTCCGAAAAAACGCGGCGGCGCCTGGATGGATGTTTGCACCACCCGCAAAAAAACCGGCGGCATGATACAAACGCCGGTTGCCTATCTGACCTGTAATTTCACCCCGCCTTCCGGCAACGATCCGGCCTTGCTGACGCATGACGAAGTCACAACGCTTTTTCACGAATTCGGCCACGGCCTGCACCACATGCTGACCCAGGTCGATCATCTCGGTGTTTCCGGCATCAATGGCGTCGAATGGGATGCCGTCGAATTGCCCAGCCAGTTCATGGAAAACTGGTGCTGGGAACAAGAAGCTTTGGCGATGATTTCAGGCCATTACCAAAGCGGCGAAAAACTTCCCGAAACCTTATTCAACAAAATGCTGGCCGCCCGCAATTTTCAGGCCGGGATGCAAATGGTCAGACAACTTGAATTCAGCCTGTTCGACTTCAGGATTCACCGCGAATACAACCCTCAAAAAGGCGGTCGTATCTATGAAATCCTGAATCAGGTTAAAAGCCAGGTCGCTGTCATCGAAACGCCGGATTTTAACCGCTTCGCCCACAGTTTTTCGCATATTTTCGCAGGCGGTTACGGCGCCGGTTATTACAGCTACAAATGGGCCGAAGTGCTGTCCAGCGATGCCTTTTCGTTATTTGAGGAACGCGGCATTTTTGACGCCGACACCGGTCGTGCGTTTTTAACGAATATTCTGGAGCAAGGCGGCAGCGAAGACGCCATGTCCTTGTTTATCAAATTCCGTGGCCGGGAACCTGCCATCGACGCCTTGCTCAGACACAACGGTATTGCCGCATGAAATACCGGGATCTTCGCGATTTCATCAAGCAACTGGAAAAACAGGGCGAACTCAAGCGTATCCGGTATCCAGCCGATCCTTATCTTGAAATCACCGAAATCTGCGACCGGACTCTGAAGCAGCAAGGCCCCGCGCTGCTGTTCGAACAACCCAAAGGCTACGCTATGCCTTTGCTCGGCAACCTGTTCGGCACGGCGCACCGGGTAGCCATGGGCATGGGTGCCGAATCGGTCAGCGCCTTGAGAGGCATCGGCGAATTGCTCGCCTATTTGAAAGAGCCGGAACCACCCAAAGGCATGAAAGACGCCATGGAAAAATTTCCGGTCTTCAAACAGGTTTTGAACATGGCCCCCAAACTGGTCAAATCACCGCATTGCCAGGAAGTAGTGCTGGAAGGTGATGACATCGATCTGAGCCGCTACCCTATCCAGACCTGCTGGCCCGAAGATGCAGGGCCTTTGATCACCTGGGCGCTGGTCATTACTAAAGGCCCGTATAAAGACCGGCAAAACCTCGGTATTTACCGGCAGCAGGTTATCGGCAGAAATAAAACCATCATGCGCTGGCTGGCGCATCGGGGCGGGGCGCTGGATTTTAAAGAATGGTGCGCAGCTTATCCCGGTCAGCCGTTCCCGGTTGCTGTGGCTTTGGGCGCCGACCCGGCCACCATTCTGGGCGCGGTAACACCGGTACCCGATGCCCTGTCGGAATACGCATTCGCGGGTCTATTGCGCGGCAGCAAAACCGAAGTGACCGAGTGCCTGAGCAATAAACTGCAAGTGCCTGCCAGCGCCGAAATCGTTCTGGAAGGTTTTATTTATCCGGATGAAACGGCACCGGAAGGCCCTTTCGGTGACCACACCGGCTATTACAACGAAGTGGATAGTTTTCCGGTGTTTACCATCGAGAAAATCACCCAGCGCTACCAGCCGATTTATCACAGCACCTATACCGGCCGTCCACCCGATGAACCGGCCATTCTGGGTCTTGCATTGAATGAAGTGTTCGTGCCGATTCTGCAAAAACAGTTCCCGGAAATCGTCGATTTTTATCTGCCGCCGGAAGGTTGCTCGTACCGCATGGCGGTCATCAGCATGAAAAAACAATATGCCGGGCACGCCAAACGCGTCATGCTGGGTACCTGGTCGTATCTACGTCAGTTTATGTACACCAAATTCGTCATTGTCGTTGACGATGACATCAACCCGCGCGACTGGCAGGATGTCATCTGGGCCATGACCACGCGGATGGATCCAAGCCGTGACCTCACCCTGCTGGACAACACGCCCATTGATTATCTGGATTTCGCCTCACCGGTATCGGGTCTGGGTTCAAAAGTCGGCTTCGACGCCACCAACAAATGGCCGGGTGAAACCAACAGAGAATGGGGCAGACCGATTGTAATGTCCAAAGAAATCATACAACAGGTCGATAAAATATGGGACTCGTTGTTTTAATTAGGCTTTACCGAAAAATCGATTGCCACCTCCAACCTTTCGCCGCGCTTTTTAACCCCCTGCTGTCTTTTCTGTGTTATGGTGTGCCGTGTACAATCCGCTAAAAACCTTAGGCAGGTTGTGGACATTATTTTTCAAACACCTATTTGAGGTTATTAATGTACTTTTTAAAAAAAATTTCACTTCTCGTCTTTATTGCGGCCACTCTCGGCACAGCGTCATTGCCCTCTTTTGCAGCCGGTAAAATAGAAAACGCTACCACAGCTGAAGTCAGAGAAGAAATCGACAATGCCGTCAAAAGCACTGAAGCCGCTATCGAAGCTGTTCAAAATAATGCAGATGAAGAGACTACCTTAGGATTCATTAAAGCAGCCAAGCAAGCTTCCAAAAAAATTGAAAGCAACAGACTGGATCCAATGCGCAGCAAAGCCAATAGCAATCTGGCCAAAGCCAGATCAGCCGTCAAAAAAGGCCAGAAAGACCAAGCCACTGCTTTTTTGACCGAAGCACTGAGCACTTTTAAAGAGATCAAAACTCTGTTCTAAGCATTAAGTCAAGAGTTCAAGGCGCTGTTTTTCGATTCTGCGCTTTGAACTTCAAAACCCCTTCAAAACACCTACCTCATCCCACTATTCAACGCCTCGGCATCGGATTCATTTTCGATGTTTAACTCAACTACTGCACTGCATCGACACAACATCTTGGCTCACGCAAACCATCTTTGGGGATAATCATCGAAAACTCAACGAGGTCGGCATGGTCGAACAAGATGAGGGACACAAAATCAGTACGGAAACATCGAGCGACGACTACGATAGCCCGTGGAAAGAGGCTGTTGAGTGTTATTTCCCCGAGTTTATGGCGTTTTATTTTCCAGCGGCTTATGACTGTTTTGACTGGAGCTTGGGCTATACTTTGTTTAGAACAGGAATTGCGATCAATTAGCCATGAGGCGGCATTAGGTAAGCGTTTTGTTGATAAACTGGCGCGACTCAAACATAAAAAAGGTAATGAAAACTGGATTTATGTCCATATTGAAGTCCAGGCATCTAAAGGCAATGACTTTGCCAAACGCATGCTCACCTATAATTATCGTATTTTCGACAAGTACAACTTACCCGTAGGCAGCTTTGCCGTATCAGCGGACGATCATCCAAAGTGGCAACCGGATAGATTTGGTTATGACGTAGGTGGAAGTCGGCATTATCTGGAATTTCCAGCGGCCAAACTGTTGCACTATGCCGATCAGATAGACGCATTACTGACCGCTGACAATCCATTTGCACTGGTAACCGCCGCGCATCTGCAAACACGCGCGACACGCAGCAAAAGCGGCGAGCGTTTTCAGTTTAAATTTACACTGATGCGAACACTGCTCCGCAAAGGTTGGTCAAGTGACCGGATTCGCCCTTTATTCAAGGTACTGGATTGGATGCTGCATTTACCGGCGGAAATGGACAAGCAGTTATGGCAAGATATTCAAAAAAATGAAGGAGAAACCGTGATGGCGTATGTAACAAGTATTTGAACGTATCGGAATAGAAAAAGGTATTCAGCAAGGCTTGCAACAGGGCGAATCCAGGCTGCTCAGAAAGCAACTGGAGCGTCGCTTTGGCGCCTTGCCTGCATGGGCGGCGAACAAGTTAAACAACGCTGCACAACAGGACTTAGAATCCTGGGCTGAAGCCGTTCTGACAGCACCTACCCTGGATGCTGTTTTCGATAATGATGCGACACATTAACCAGGCGTACTTTAGTCTCTTTCCGTAAAAACCCTTGGAAGATCCAAACAGGGGTATGGGCTGAGGCATGAAGCCTATCAAGCACGCTCCTACGATGAGTATAACGGCTTATATAACGAAGCTTTGAAGGTTTATTACGCCCGAACCGTCACCACAATACCCACCATGATTAGCGCCACGCCGACAAAATACTGAATCTGGAAGCGTTCGTCAAAAACCAGATAACTGCCCAAAGGAACCAGAATAAACGCCAGCGCCATCAAAGGATACACGCGCCCCAGTTCCGCCTTTTGCAAAACCCAGACCCAGGCCAGGGTAGTAATGCCATAAAGCGCCAGCGCTGCAAAAAGTATCGCGGCGGTTTTTGGCGCAAAAAAACTATGCGTTTGATCGAGTGATTTCGCACTGAGTTTAAATAATATCTGCCCGGTCGCTATACCGAGCACACACAATAAGGTAATAATTTGAATCAGCATTTTCTCAAATAGAGGTAATATTCATTGAAAAGTTATTAGAGGGTTCTATGACGCTTACCTGACTTTAAGTCATCTTACTTCAGACGGGATGTACCGCCATGCGTCGAACTGTTTTTTTGCACGCGCCTCAGCTTGTGAAAAGCTCGGCGTGGGACATTGGCAATGTCGTAACTCAAAAAAGCCAGTATCAATTGTATTCCCATCAAAACCGGCAATGCCGCCAACATAACCGTTCCGGCCGGGGTAACCGTGCCTTGGTGCAAAGAATTCAGCCAATGATAGAGACCAAAACCGCTCCCTGCAGTAAGCAGCAACAAGCCAAGCGGCAGTTCCATAGAGGCAAGCGACATATCACGCAGGTAGTAATTATAAAAAATTCGTTTTAAAAAATTGCGCACATGCTTGAACAAAAATTCACCGACAACTTTTGACACTTTAAGGTTACTCACTTCGTCGCCGTACCGGGCATCCATAGGCACATCCACCACCACCGCGCGTAAGGTATTGAGCCGGAATAGCATATCGGTTTCAAAAAAATAGCGGTGGCTGATTTTATCAAAAGGCAGATGCCGGGCCACATCGGCGTGAATGGCCGTATAGCCGTTAGTGGGGTCGAACAAATCCCAGTACCCGGATGACAATTTGGTCATAAACGACAACACCGCATTGCCGAACAGACGGACTTTGGGCATAGCCCGAATTTCTTCAAGATCAAAGAAGCGGTTGCCTTTGGTGTAATCGGCTTCTTCAGCCAGGATAGGTGCGATAAAATCGGCTATCAACCGAGGATCCATCTGACCATCTCCGTCCACTTTGACAATGACATCCGCACCGGCTTCGATGGCGGCGCGATAGCCGGTTAAAACCGCACCGCCGACTCCCTGGTTTTGGAGGTTGCGCAGCACCGTCACCCTCGGGTCCGTACAATTGCTCATGATAAAGTCGCCGCTGCCTTCGGGGCAAGCGTCATCCACCGCGAAAATTGCCGAAACTTCCGCGCCGATGCCCGCGATTACACCCAATACCTGTTGAGTAACCCGGTAGCAAGGTATGACAACAGCAATAGTCGGTGTCGATTTAATTGTCATTGGTAGCGCCTCTTATCCGAAACCACGACCAGCCTTGTGTGCTTTTCAGGTAGTTTAACGAAGTATTTCTGGCCAAGGTATCCTGATATTGCAGCGGCGACGCAAGAAGCCCAGCACCCGTCAGGCGAAAGTCAAAATTTTGTGACTCCAGAACAACACGCACCACATCTACATGAGGTGACTCGATTTTATAATGACGGCTATTCTCGACAATTCCGCTAGTAAAAAACAGATGTTGATAGCGGTTGTAGGTGTTCGATTCTTGTCTGTCTTTGTCCAAGCGTTGCCACAAAGAAGGCTGTGGATAATAGAAAACTCCATTGGCTACAGGCAGCCCGCTTACCAATAGATACATTGCTGGAACGTGTGATTCGAGCACAAGAATCCGCTGATTTAGGCCATTGTCAGTATTATTTTTATTGAAAGAGGCAATAGTTGATATGGCCTTAATACTATTTGGTGCAATATTGATTGGGTTAAATGGCCATATCGTTACCACTGACACCGCCAAATTAAGGAAAATGAATTCACGTAATTTACCCACAGCTAACCAGTAACCCGCAAGCGCAACAACAAGAAAAAGTACAGCAAGTTTGCCTGGCGATAAACGTGCCAGTATGGTTTCGTGGAGGCCGAAAACGCTGTTCAACGCAATGGCCGCCCAAGTCAGCGCTACTACGAATGCCAATATTTTAATTGGCATTTTTAATAGCTTGGATTTTATGTTGGATGACAGCAATACCCCGCAGAGCAGTATGTAGGATAGCCCTAAAGCTAAATCGGCTCTACGTGGCAGAACGCGTCCCCACTGCGAAAACTGCGCGACTTCAGCCGGAATGCCAATAAAGCCAAAAAACAAGATGAAGCTTATCGATGCGGCAAGGGCCACTTCCACGATGCCGATTTTTTTTTGATATAAACGGATGCCAAACAGCATTATTAGGGGCAACAGCAGGTAATAAAAGGAAGCGATTTCGCTCTGATTGATAACCGGACTCGCCAATTTTTTCAATGTGACCATATTGGTAAAGCCGCGCAGTAAAAAAGGCAATGAAAGATCGCCGCCTGTCAGCGCGGTTCTTTGCCCGGGATAAACTGTCGCCATCATGGCTGCAATGGCTGTTTGTGCATCCGACCACCATTCCCAAAGAATCAAGCCTGTCACCAGGATGGCGACGCCAAAAGCCGTCAGTCGGCTGGTATTGAAGTTTTGGTAAAGCTTGTCCCGAACAACAATCGCAACAGTCAACGCCAGAAATACATAGCCCAAAGAGACTTGCCAGGGCGGATATAAAACTAACACAAAACCCGCCAATGCCAATCCTAAAACACAGCCCAACAACAATAATGCATAGAGGCTGTGTGAGCGCAATATTGCGATGCTCAACAGCAAAGCCAGACTGGGAAAGAACACGGTATAGGCGGGCCAGTTAGACCAGGCGGCCACATAAGGCGATACGCTGAACCATAAAGCGATTAAAAAGCTGGCCTGCCAACGCCCCGGCAAAAGCAAGGCGACGACACCCCAAAGCGCAAACAAACAGGCGAATAGGGGGAAACACCACTGCCACGCCAAAGCCCTTTTCAAATCAAACAGAAAATAACCCCAGGTCGCGGGTTTGGCCAGCGCAGTGATATGCGCTACCGGTAATCCAGCCATGCCGACGACCAGCATATTGTGGCCGTCTTCGCCTAAATTACTATTGACTACCGGAAATTGGGGCTGATGCTGGTATTGGGCAATAGCCAGCGGCGTCAACACCAGCCATTCATCGCTGCGAATGGGCTGATCTTTGCCCCAGACGTTTATCATGTCGGCATCGACAAACGGCGTTTCCTTGAACCCTAAACTGAATGAAGAACCGGTGATGCCAAGACTCAATAAAACCGAAAAACTCAGCAATAACGTAAGGCCGAAAACGACAGACGGCTTTATTGAATACCGGCTTTTGGCAAAAATCAGTCTAGTCAGATAATCGGCTCGATAAAACACCGCGCACAATACAATCAACAAAAAAATCAGAATAATCCGCACAACCTGTTTATTTATCCGCTGATCGATAAAAACCTGCTCGAACCCAGCATTGATGGCTAATGGCTCGCTCTGGCCATCCGCCAGTTGCACCGACACTTTGACCGCGTAATCACTGTTTTTCAAAACGCTTGGTAATGGCACCCGAATACGCCAACCTGATCTGAGCCACTCACTGCGTCCGGTTGCATTGACAACATCCGGGCGCTCGGAAGGATCAAAATCACCCTGATAAACCACTGTATCGGCAAGCCGAATGGAAACGGCAACGATCGGATTATCGGCTTGCATCGTGCCTGCCCACCCTTGAGCCATTAATTTACCGCCGGTAACGCTAACTGAATCGACATGGCCCTGCACGACTGAATCACGGGCAATGCCCGAATCCGCACAGGTATTTTGAGCCGCCGCCAGAAATAAAAAAAATACCGTAAAAAAAGCAACGGCTAGCATTATGCTGGACCTTGTTATGTGAGTTATTTTTACTATATTTTGTAAGGTTATAGGCACGCTTGTTTCCCTTGAAAACTGTTGATCCACTCTATATTCAAATGCGCCCTTTACAATCCCACTAAACTTTCGATCAGTGCTTTCATCGCGTCCAGTTCAAAAACACCGGTTTTTTGCAACACGATGCGGCCATCGGGGGCGATGACAAAATGGATCGGCGTCAGCCTGACATCGCCAAAAGCTTTGGCGTGGCGTGCTTGTAAATCCAGCGCGACGGCGTAGGGTATACCTTTGGCCCGTGTCATGGCCAGGACATGATTGGGCGGGTCGTAGTACATGGCGACGGCGATAATTTCAAGCCCCTGCGGATGATACTGCCGGTACAGGTCTATTAACTGCGGTACTTCTTCGATGCAGCCGGGGCAATCGGTGGCCCAGAAAGTCACGATGACCGGTTTGCCTTTTAACGCCTGTAATTCAATCCGTTTGCCGTCCAACGTGGTAAAAGTGACATCGGGCGCAGGCTGAGCCCCGGGCGTCAGCATCACCCAGGCGCCGGAAAAAAAAGCGGCCAGCGCCAGACCTGACAAGATTACCTTGATTTTCATCGATGATCCCAGACATAGCGCGTTAGCTTAACGCAAATGAGGCAGTACGAAGTATAATATTGCAATTATACCAAAACTGTTAAGCTATGTACTTTTCCGACCAACCTTAGATTCCCAGTTCATGCACAACATACTTATATCCGACAAATTAGCGGAAGCCGGCATCAATTATCTCAATGATCAACCCGGCATTCATACCCACTTTGAAACCGGTTTAAAAGAAGATGAACTATGCCGGATCATTGGCGATTACGACGCACTTTTAATCCGCAGCGATACTAAAGTTACCGAAAAAGTGCTCAAAGCCGGCACCCGCTTGAAAGTGGTCGGCCGCGCCGGTATCGGTATCGATAATGTCGATCTTGCGGCTGCGACCGAACAAGGCGTGATCGTGATGAACACACCCGATGCCAATGCCACTACGACAGCCGAATTGGCTATCGCGCATCTGTTGTCGTTGAGCCGCCATTTACCGGCTGCGGACCGCTCCATTCGCGCCGGCAAATGGGAGCGCGCCAAAATGGTCGGTTCCGAAGTCGCTTACAAAACCCTGGCGATACTGGGTTTTGGCACCATCGGGCGCATTGTCGCACAACGTGCTAAAGGTTTGGGCATGGAAGTCATTGCCTACGACCCTTTTGTCGCGCCGGAAATTTTCGAGCGTTATGGTGTCAACACGGTCGAGCTGGATGAGCTGATTGCCCGGGCCGATTATTTGACACTGCATTGTCCGTTGATTGAAAAAACCAAAAATATCATCGGTCGCAATCAGTTGGCGATGATGAAAAAAACCGCCCTGCTGATCAATTGCGCCCGGGGCGGGCTGGTCGATGAAGCGGCGTTGTATGAAGCTTTGAAGAACAAACAGATCGCCGGTGCGGCGCTGGATGTTTATGAGCATGAACCGCCGGTCAACTCGCCGTTGCTGACCCTGGACAACATCGTTTTCACCCCGCATCTGGGCGCTTCCACCAGCGAAGCGCAGGTTGCCGTCAGTGTCGAAATCGCCCGGCAAGCCGTGACCTATCTGACCACCGGCGAGGCAGTCAATGCCTTGAACTTGCCCAGGCTGTCCGCCGAGCAGTTGCAAAAAGCGCAGCAATACATGAATCTGGCCAACACCCTCGGCAAAGTCTTGTCTCATCTGGTCACGCAACCGATTGAACGGATTGAAGTGGCCTTGTTTGGCCGCGCCGCTGAAGTTGAAGTGCGCCCGGTGTCGGTGGAAGCGCTGGTGGGCTTGCTGGCAGGCAAAGTCTCGTCGCCGGTCAACCGGGTCAATGCCGAAAAAATCGCCAAACGCCAAGGCATTGCTTTGGTGGAAATGAAAACCGAGGAATTTCAGGATTATCTGTCACTGGTCAAGGTCACGGCTTTTTTCGGTGAACACACGATGACCCTGTCCGGCGCGTTACTGGGCGGACGCCATCCCCGGTTGGTGCAGCTCGATCAGTTTGAAATCGAAGTGGTGCCCCAAGGCACCTTGATTTTTACCCGGCATGACGACAAGCCCGGTATGATTTCCGCCATCAGCAACATATTGGGGCAATACCAGATCAATATCAGCCGCATGGAAGTCGGCGCCAGCGACGAGGAGCAACATGCCATGGCTGTCATCAGCATTTCAGCGCCTTTGAATGAAACGATATTGGCGCAACTGCGCGATCTGCCGTCAGTGCATCAGGCGACCCAGGTCATTTTATGAGTTTTGACCGCATCTGTTTCGATTTCGACAGCACCTTGAGCCGGATTGAAGGCATAGACGAGCTGGCAAAACGGGCGGGGCTAGGCCCCGAAATGGCCCGATTGACCGATGCCGCGATGAACGGTGAAGTGCCTTTGGAAGCGATTTATGAACGCCGTCTGGCGTTGATCAAGCCTGACCGACAGGCCATAGACTGGCTGGCCGAGCTTTATCTTCGCGAAATTGTCGAAGGCGTGGCCGAAGTGTTCGGAGCCCTGCTCGCCCAAGGCAAGGCCGTTTATATCATCAGCGGCGGGCTGCGCCAGGCCATCGAGCCGATGGCGCGGTGGCTGAATTTACCGGCTAGTCATGTTCATGCCGTGGATATTGTATTCAATGCCGATGGCAGCTACCGGGATTTCGATCAGGATTGCGTACTGGCCAAAGCCGGTGGTAAAGCGCAAATTTGCCGGCAATTGAGCCATCCACAACAAACCCTGGCGATGATTGGTGACGGTAACACCGATCTGGAAGCGAAACAGGCAGGCGCCTATTTCATCGGTTTCGGCGGCGTGGTCGAGCGCCCCATAGTACGCGCGCACGCTGATTTTTTCATTGCCGATACCTCGTTATTGCCGGTGCTGGATGTGCTTTTATAGATGCCAGGGAAGCGATCAGTACATACCTGACAGCATATAAAGATGAGTTGACTTGACCGGTGAATCGGGTAGAAGATAAATTGTTGAGCGATTTTGTCGGCATTTAAGCCTGACATCATCGTTGAATACTTCAATATAAAAATAACTACTTCCCGGAGGATTTCATGTCCAACAAACATCATACGCTCTTGATTATCGGCGGCGGCGCGGCGGGCGTCTCTTTAGCCAACAATATGCGCAGGCAAAACGCGGCTATCGACATAGTCTTGATCGAGCCTTCTGAAATTCACTACTACCAGCCCGGCTTTACGATAGTCGGTGGCGGCGCTTATACTTTGAAACAAACGATCCGCAAGGAAGCCGATTTGATTCATCCCAGTGTAAACTGGATCAAAGACTTTGCCGAAACTTTTCAACCCGAAGACAATACCGTGACCTTGCGTTCAGGCGATGTCATCGGCTACGACTATCTGGTCGTTTGCCCCGGTTTACAACTGGACTGGGATAAAATCAAGGGTTTGAAAGAAACCCTCGGTAAAAACAACGTATGCAGCAATTATTCGCCTGAAACAGTCGAATACACCTGGGAATGCATCAAGAATATGGCATCAGGCACGGCGCTGTTCACGCAGCCGCCCATGCCCATCAAATGCGCCGGTGCGCCGCAGAAAATCATGTACCTGGCTGCCGACCGTTTCCGCAAAAAAGGCATTCTGGACAAATTCACCCTCGAATTCTGTAATGCCGGCCCCGTTCTGTTCGGCGTGCCGCTTTTTGCCAAGGCCCTGGACAAAGTGGTGGCCGACTACGGCATTAAAGTCAATTTCAACACCAATCTGGTGGCTATCGATGGCCCGGCCAAAACAGCCACTTTCGAGGTGACCGACAGCGACGGCAACAAGCAGCAAGTGAACAAAACGTTCGATATGATCCATGTCACGCCGCCGCAAAGCGCACCGGATTTCATTAAAAAAAGCCCGCTGGCCAATGCCGCCGGTTGGGTCGATGTCAACCCAAAAACCTTGCAACACAACCAATACAAAAATATTTTCGGCTTAGGGGACGCAGGTTCGACGCCAAACGCTAAAACCGCCGCCGCAGTGCGCAAACAGGTGCCGGTCGTGGTGGACAATATTCTCAGTCTGATCGATAACAAAAACCTCGTAGAAGGCTATGATGGTTATGGCTCCTGCCCGCTCACCACTTCTTTGAACAAGGTCATGCTGGCGGAATTTTCCTACGATTGTAAAGTGACGCCTTCTTTTCCATTGTTGGATCCCAGAAAAAACCGCTGGATCTGGTGGTGGGGTAAAACCACCGGTTTTCCGTGGCTGTACTGGCATTTGATGGTCAAAGGCTATCGCATCGATATTCCGCATCTGGAATGCTATGCCAAACGCTTTTTGAAAGAAGAATAAATTCAGACAAGATGGTGTTGGTTTTTGCTTGTTGAATAGCGTGTGTGTCTAATTTAACCTAAATCCTGATTCTGTAGAGCGATTAATAAATGCAGAGACAAAAATGTTTGATTGCAAGACCTGACCGTTCGCAGTAACAGCAATAAATCTAGCGGGTTAAAGTCCCGTCCAAGGAGTTGTCCGTACGCCTTGGTAGCATGAGGAAGCGGCATCGTGGTAACGCGGGGTCGTAAGTTTCTAAACAAAAAGAGCAGGCCGTAACGCAAGTGAACCTACACATAGCCTCGCAAACGAATTGGAGGAGCCGACCCTGTGGTCAGAAGGGGAAGGCCGTTGGCTGGATGCTGAAATAACGGGAGTGGCGTCCATCGACTTCCGGGGCAGCAAGGTCGGCATGTTCTCGAAGATTTATTGCCCAGTGCTGGAGACCTGTTGCGGTGGTGGGGAGGCCATCGACTGCGGCGTATAAGGAAACGAAAGCGCAACAGGCCGTAACGGGAGTCGGAGGAGTTCATACGACTGCAAGGATGCAGGAGGTAGAGCACCAACAGTAGGCGCTTTAAGCGACGCAGGAGCAGTTGCCGAGGAAACTCTAGCGTTATGCGGATGATTTTGTCGTGCTGTGTGCAGGCGCAGTTGATGCACCATTGACCACGGTACGGCAGGTGCTGGATTGAGTTGAACGAGACCAAAACCCGTAACCCGTTGGGGTGACGTCAGGAACTCCAACATGATCGGAGTGTTGACGTTGGGCATCGCTGCGCTCAGCCCAATCTACGAGGTTTGTCGGCTGACCACGCTAGGCGTGGTATGTGTCGGCGATTTTTTGGATGGTCGGCATCGGTCAGTACTGCCAGCGCGGGTCTTCGCGCAGGCGCTCGCCGCCCCAGTCGGAGATGTATTTGAGGAAGATCAGGCCGAGGACGACGTGCTTGCAGTCGGAAGGTTCCATGTTGCCGCGCAGTTTGTCGGCGGTTTTGAACAGCTCGGCTGCGAAGCCGAGGTTGGCGCTGGCATTGTTGTTTTTTGGCTGGGCGGCTTTGGCCATCTGGAGTTCCCGTTGTTCAGTGGCATGGTCGCCTCTTGATCAAAGATTATATACTTTTCGCACTTAAAATTCCGGTACAAGCGTAAAAGGTGGATGCGCTTAATGCTTATCCACCCTGCATTTACTGCCAGAAAGGCCCTGCCTACAAAACCGCGCGCAAAGCTTTGCTCAACGTCAGATAGGGCAATAGTTGGTTCGGCATGAGCGCGCACAGATCTTTTAACAAGCGCTGATAGCGATAGATTTTGGGTCTTGCCGAAAGCTGGGCAAAAAACGCCGCGCATTCCGGGCGGTCGCTCGATAGCACGGCCAAAACCAGTTGCGCCAGGGTTTGCTTGAGGTCGGCCCGGAATTCGTCAAAAACCTTGCGCTCCCAGGAATCATGCAGCACCAGATCAGCCAGTTGCCGAAACACTTTATCCAGCTCGAAATAAACCGTCACTTCATGGAAAACCTGCTGAACCCGGTTAAAGTCACACCCCGACTCGACCGTTAAAGCCACAATCAAAGGAAAGTCGGTCATCGTGGCGATCAGGGCGATTTGCCGCACCAAGTCAGGCGGCATGCCTTCGCTTTGATACGCCGCGATTTTTTCCAAGGCATCTTCACGCGCATCGAAACCGGCTTGATAAGCCTTGAAACAGGCGCCATAGTTATTGAGCGCAGAGTGATCGGGGCGAATTTTTTTGCCGCGCAGAAAAGCCCATCGACAAAAATCCGCCAGCACGTTTTCAAGCACCAGCAACAAGCGGTGCTGCACCGCTGCCTCGACCTGATTGTCCAGGGCGTAAATACTCCGGCGCAGGGCATTGCCTTGCAGCACCTGATCAAAAGTCAGATAGCAGGTCACGCAGTCGATCAAGCCGCCGTTATCGACATCCGTCCCCAGAAAACCGCAACCGGCCTGATTGATGATTTTATTGCTGATGACGGTGGCTTTGATGGCCTGCGCCAGTGGATGCCCGGACAAATGGCGTCCATAATCGCGGCGAATGGCTTGAGGAAAATAACAGGCCAGATAGCCTTCGCATTCTTCGTCCGCAATCCATTCCGCCTGATCCAGAATAGCCTGGGTCAGGTATATTTTGGTGGCCGCCATCAATACCGCAAGCTCCGGGCGGGTAAGCCGCTGTTCCGGCCGTGCCATGGCTTCTTTGAAGCGGGGAAACGATTCCACGGCCCGATCGAGCACACCGGCGTTTTGCAAACGCTCGGCCAGTTGCAAAAAGGTTTCGGCATTGTTTCTGACGCGCGCCTGTTCCAAAGACAGGCACAAACTCTGCCGGTAATTATTGTCCAGCACCGAGGCACACACTTCCGGGGTCAGGCCGGTGAAAAGCTGCTGATAATCGTCCAGGACGCCTTTTTTATGTAAATCGACCAACAATATTTTCAGATTCACTTCGTGATCCGAAGTATCGACGCCGCCGGAATTATCGACCGCATCGGTATTGATACGGCCTCCGGCCAGCGCGTATTCAATCCGGGCTTTCTGGGTAAAGCCGAGATTGGCGCCTTCGCCGACCACTTGGGCGCCCAGTTGCAACGCGTCGATACGCACTTCATCATTGCTCCTGTCCCCAACGTCCTCGTTTTTTTCGTTACTGGCCTTGACGTAGGTGCCGATACCGCCGAGCCATAGCAATTCCACCGGCGCCGCCAGCAAATAACGGATCAGACTCGCGGCATCGAGTGTTTGATGACGAATCGCCAGGAGTTTGCGTAATTGCGGCGACACTTTGATATCCTTGTCGGTGCGGGCAAAAACGCCGCCGCCTTGCGAAATGAGCTGACGGTCATAATCATTCCAACTGGAACCCGGCAGATCAAACAAACGTTTGCGTTCCTGGTAGGCCCGTTCGGGATCAAGCGGCGTGGGGTCGATAAAAATATGCTGTCCGCTGATGGCGGCCAAAAGCTTTGTGCAATGGGACAATAACATGCCGTTGCCGAACACATCGCCATCCATGCTGCCGATGCCGATCACGGTAAACGCTTCGGTCTGAATATCCTTGCCCATTTCCCGGAAATGCCGTTTTACACATTCCCATGCGCCTCTGGCGGTAATGCCCAAGGCTTTATGGTTATAGCCGGTCGAACCGCCGCTGGCAAAAGCGTCACCAAGCCAGAAACCATAGTTTTCAGCCACCCCATTGGCCACGTCCGAAAACTGCGCGGTGCCTTTGTCGGCGGCGACCACCAGATAAGGGTCATGATCATCGTAACTGACAATGCCGTCCGGCGTGACCACTTGTTCCTGCACATAATTATCGGTCAAATCAAGCAGGCCACGCATCAGTGTCACATAAGCGCTTTGGCCGGATTCCCTGAAATTCATACCCGGCAACAGGCGTTTGACGACAAAACCGCCTTTCGCGCCTTTTGGAATGATCAATGCGTTTTTACTCATCTGGGTTTGCATCAAGCCCAGAATTTCGGTGCGGAAATCATCCACACGATCCGACCAGCGGATACCGCCTCTGGAAATTTTACCGCCGCGCAAATGAATGCCTTCCATACTGTAGGCATGGACATAAATTTCATTCGCGGGAACCGGCGGCGGCATGTCGATGATGCCTAATCCGTTGATTTTGAACGCGACAAAATAATCCGCCAAGTCACGGCGCAAATGAAAATTAGTCCTCATGGTGGCATCGATCAGATTGAATACGGTGCGCAGAATTTTGTCGTCGTTAATATCGTCCACCGCCGCCAGATAGTCCAGTAATTGCAAGCGCAACGGCGACAGCGCCTGTTCTTCCCTGAGCAGGGGATCGTCCCAGTGGGTATCAGGTTTAAAACGGGCATCGAAATAGTCGAACAAACCACGGGCCACGGCCGGATTTTTGAGCAAGGCGCTGTTGAAACTGGCGCCAGTGGTCTGATGACCCAATTGTAAATAATAGTTACGGTACGCCCTGAGCACATCGATTTGCCGCCAGGACAGGCCCGAAGGCACTAACAAGCCATTCAGGGCATCGTTTTCGGCTTGGCAATCGAGAATGGCCTGGATACATTCCAATAAACGTTGTTTGATTTTATTGAAACTTTCGTTTGGGGCTTTGTCCGAAAAAATTGAAAAACTTTTAATAAATAAAGTCGTGCCATCGAGTTCAAGCAGAAACTGAACCTGATCCATGACACGCAAACCCAGATTTTCAAGAACCGGTATATATTCGTCCAGATAACGCTGCTCCCGGCTTAAAAAATGCAGCCGGTAAAATTTAAAATACCGGCAGGGGCCGAGCAGATTGACCGTCTGGCCGGATTGAAGCGGAAACTGCTCTATCATCCTGATGTCTTTCAGCGCATGGCGCGGCGGCATCAGCGCCTGATAGCTTTCCGGAAACATGTTTTTGTAGCGCCGCCATAACTGCCCGCCTGCTAATTTACCGTAAACCCTTTCCATGATTCTGCGCAAAGCGAGTGGCCAGGGCCGGATCAGCCGGTTCAGATTCCTGTCCAGACCATCAATGTCGATCGAAACGCTCTCCCGTGCCGGGTTCAGAATCAAATGCAGACCAAGGTAACGTCCGCCCTGCACGATTTTTTGCATACGCTCGGCGGTACACGCCAATTCACTGCATAATTTATCCAGAAGCACCTCTTCCATGTCTTCGGTGTACAGTTGCTCGGGGATGATTATCAAGGCCGAGATGCGGTAAGGGCTGGAGCTTGACAACAGCAGTAGCTTGATGCCTTCGGGCCGGTAAAGGTAGCGTTGCAATGATTGCACGATTAACCGGGACTGCGCTTCATCGAGCAAAAACAAATCAATTTTGGGAAATAAATTCACTATTTCCCTTAATTGCAGGTATTCGTAACTGTTGGCGTTACTCTTGACCTGCTCCAGCATCCGATTGATTTTTTGACATAAAAAAGGGATTCTACAGGCCGCGCCATTAAGCTCGGTTTCATTCAATACGCCGAAAAAACCTTCCTCCGACGCACCGCCCGCAATATCCGGTTGGCGCAACCCCAGATAAACCAATTGTCTGCCATGAAGCAACGGATCGGGCAGCGGTAAAGATTGCATAATCAATGCGGATTCTCTGTTCAACACCGCCGCAAATTGCCGTCTGAAAGCCAGGGCATCATTATCGGGCGCCGCACCATTCGGGCAAAATTCAGCATAAATGGCGTCGCTGTCAAATGTGTCAAGCGCACCTTCGTCCATGCGCCAGGCTTTGAAAGGGACAAAAGCGCCCTGCGCGAGCCAGTCGATCAAGGCCGAAAAGCGGTTAAATGCCGGAACCGCTTGCAATGCCTTCAGTTGCTTTTGCAAACTCAAGCTGTCTTTATCCAGTTTGAGCGCCCGGGTAAGAACCTGTTCAAGGCGCTGTAAAAACCACTGGTGACTGGCCTGACTGACGGCTTCAAGGCGCAAAACAATCAGCAGTTGCCGGGTTTCCGATGAGCCACTGTTTTTCAGCCAGGACATGAATTTGCCCTGGCATTTGACACTGATGACAGGATGGGCGAGGATTTGGAAGGGTATTTCCTGATTTTGCTGAAAAACCAGCAAAGCTTCAATGACATGCAGCAGATTTTGACAATTGATGACAATAAAGCGCTGAGGGTCGTCCGCCAATGTCAGGCTCTGTATGGAAAAAAGCGGGTTATCGGGTTCGATACAGCCAAATATCTGCCGGATCAGGCTCGCCGCCAACGGCGCAGGCAAAGTCATGAAATAACTGTCGGGAAACAGCAATAATTCGACCAGCTTAGTCAGGCAAGTCCGGTTATCCAGGCTTTTATCACTATCCAGTAACTTGATTACGGCTTCGAGCCTTTGCCGCTGCCGTTTTGTTTTAAGTTCGGAATCGCCGGACGTCAGAACGATTTTCATACCCGCCTCATTTCAGATATTTTTTGATTTCGAGAACATTCGTTTCGTCTTTTTTAGAATATGTCACTGAATCCATCAGTGTCCTGATAAAATAAATCCCCATGCCGTCTTCTTTCGGATTATCGAAATCCGGCATCGGCACCGATTCCAGATCAAAACCCTGACCGTGATCATAGACTTTGATATTCAGCTCATCTTCCAGAATACGCAGGGTAATCCTGACCGTATCTTTCATGTCTTTATGACTGGAATGCTTGATGGCATTGGTGGTGGCTTCGGTCAATACCAGATTTAAATGATAAGCTAAGGCTTCCCTGTCACCGGAATAATTATCCAGTTCTCGGGCAATTCTCTCGCCTATGCTGCCGATCAAATCCAGATATTTTGTTTGCGTTGGGATAATGACATCCACCTGAATCTCGGTAGTTTCCATAAAGGCCTCTATGATTCGTTAGTAAAAGCGTCATCTAAATCCGTATAAATTTCAAAAACCCGGTTCAGCCGCGTCAGCTCAAACATCGACAGCACCTGCCGCTGCATATTGGATAGCGCCAGTTTCCCGGATTTGGCCGCCGCGTGTTTATAACCCGCCAACAACGCGCCCAACCCGGAACTATCGACAAATTTGACTTCCTGCAACTGCACCACCAGATTGATTTCACCGGCTTCTATCCTTTCGACAATGTATTGCTTCAAATCGTTTGAATTATGTGCGTCGATACGCTCTTCCTTGATATAAAGCACACTGAAGCCATTTAGTTGTTGTTGAATTATATTCATCGTTATATCCCGACTGCTGCAAAACAGGTTGAGGATAGTGCAATCGGGAAAAATTATCACTGACTATTTTAAACCCTTTCGGTCAAGCCCGCTGCGCCTGAAACAGCGCGAAATCATCCTGACCGGGAATTGCTGTTAAAAGCAAAAGTCTGTTGACAGACGCGGACGAGTCAGGTAATTTTCTACGTACCCTATCAGTAGAAAATCATCATGCCTTCGATAAAATCCGTTATCTGGCCCAACCGCGAAGGTTTAGGCAAATTTCTCGGCGATCTGGAACTGTTTCTGATGGATCTGATCTGGAATTGGCCCGGCGCGTATCCGGTCACCGTCAAGGATATTTGCGCGGTCGCCGCACAGCAGCGAACGCTCGCCTACACCAGCGTACTGTCCACGATGAGCAATCTGGTCAAAAAAAACTTGCTGCGGGTCGAGAAGACGCAGTTCGCGCATCGCTATTGGCCAACTTCGACCCGCGCCGAATTCGAGCAGCGCATGTATGGCGGCCTGATGAACCAGATTCTCAAGGATCTGTCGTCACCGCAGATCAGCCACCTGGTCGGCTCGCTGGAAGAACAAGATTCACAGTTGCTCGATGCCTTGTATCAGGAAATTCAGCGCCGGAGACGCCAATATGACTGAGCACACGCCGCTTCGGACAAAGTTGACTTTATTACTGATGCTGACCGTATTGATATGGCCGTCATTGCTCGTGCGCTGAAAATCTTGGAAACGAAGTGGTGCGACTGGCATGGTAGTCAGCTAGCTGGTGGAAGTCCAGCCATTGCCCTGTGAGAAGGGAAAATGTAGGTGAAGGCAAGGGTGTCCAAAGAAA
>PGZD01000067.1 GCA_002843155.1 Gammaproteobacteria bacterium HGW-Gammaproteobacteria-3 | reverse complement strand
ACAGCAAAAAATCTGTAGTGCCAACCGACAGTAGTTAAAATTTTTAACTGATTGAAATGGCGGGGAACTTCGTTATTAGGTGACGAAGTTGGGTTAAGTTGAGAGGATTGTCCCACTACTAGCAGCAAAACAAATAAAAATGAGATGGCGCTCACAAATTTCGATAATTTACCCTATACTGACTTTAATTTAAGTTAGCATAGCCCATCGGACGAATTAGAGGTTACTCATGGCGCAAGAACAAGAACAAACTGCCACGATTTCCGGAAAAAAATACACAGTTACCGGTTTACTGAAAGTTAAAGATGAATATATTCGACTCGAAGCTGTTGATAAATGCTTTGCCCTGAGAGAACTTGTCAACGATCCTTCGGTACTGGTCAGAATGGCGGTAGCTAGAAAAGGTGTTGGCCATTCATCACTGGTCCGCGACTTAAACTGGCGAGTAAGAGCGACAGTGGCCAAATACAGCACAGATGAGCATATTTTAAATACATTGATCCAGGATGAGCACGAATTTGTCCGCTTCGTACTGGTCAAACGTCGCCATGCCTTGGAATATTTCCAGCAAGACTCAGATGCCGAAATTTCAGCTATTGCAAAATGGAATTTAAATCAAAAAGAAGTGCCGGAAAGCACCTCTGCATGCCCCACCCCCTGATGCACAGGGAGCCCCAACGACTCATCATTGCGAGAACTACAGAAACAAGTCTGTCATCGTGTACCGAACACCACAATAGTTTTGCCGTGCGCGGTGATCAAACCTTTGTCTTCCAGCTCTTTAAGAACACGCCCGGCCATTTCCCTTGAACAACCGACTATACGCCCTATTTCCTGTCGAGTAATGCGCAATTGCATGCCGTCCGGATGAGTAATGGCATCAGGCTCTTTAGATAAATCCAGCAAGGTTCGGGCAATTCGGCCTTCAACATCCATAAAGGCCAGATCGCGAAATTTTCGACTGGTAATCAATAAGCGCGAAGCGAGCTGTTCTCCCAACATGCCGAGTATATCCGGAGCAAACTCCAATAATTCCTTTTTCAATGCTTGCCGAAGCCGGTCATAACCGATTTCGGCTAACTGACATGGGGTGCGCGTTGTTGCGCAGACTTCGCGCGCTTCTGTTTGTTTAAAAACACCGATCTCGCCAATAAATTCATGTTTGTTCAGATAGGCCAAGATTAATTCACGTCCATCTTCATCCTCAATGCCAATGCTAACAGAGCCTTCGATAATGAAATAAAGGTTATCACCAAAATCACCCGGACGAATTATCGCAGTTTTGGCAGGATAGCTACGGGTATGGCAAAGGCGTAAAAAAGGCGGAATTGCTTCCTTGTATCCAGGTACTTTTGGAATATGAATCATAACAACTAAAATCGTCCGGTAATTATATTCTTTAAAACTCATCTAACAGTGCCGTATTTTTTAAAAAAAATCAACAATTGAACTCTGCCAAATAATAATTTGTGTGATAATCTATGCCCATTTTTAGTTGCGGACAGGAATTGATGGAAGCAAGAGTCAAGTGGGTTGAAGACGTAATGTTTGTCGGTGAAACGGGAAGCGGCCATGCGCTGGTAATGGATGGACCGAGTGATCATGGCGGACGTAATATGGGCGCAAGACCGATGGAAATGATTCTTTTGGGTTTGGGCGGATGCTCATCATTTGATGTCGTACAAATTCTAAAAAAAGGGCGGCATGATCTTGTCGATTGTCGGGTTGATATAATCGCAGAAAGAGTCGATGCGGTACCCAGTGTATTCAGCAAAATTAATTTGCATTTTACCGTAACCGGGCGAAATCTTAAACCATCTGCAGTTGAGCGCGCCGTTAAACTTTCCGCAGAAAAATACTGCTCGGCGTCTATTATGCTGGATAAAGTTGTTGATATAACCCATAGTTTTAAAGTAATCGAGGTAGAATAAGTTTGAATAAATTAAAATTACACGGCTTTAACAATTTAACAAAGTCATTAAGCTTTAATATTTATGATGTTTGTTATACGCCGTCCGATCAGAAACAGGCTTATATTGATTATATCGACGAAGCTTATAATGCCGACCGACTGACCCAGATTCTGAAAGATGTTGCGGAAATCATCGGCGCCAATATACTGAATATTGCCCACCAGGACTACGACCCTCAAGGCGCCAGTGTGACCATGTTGATTTCCGAAGGCATGGATGACCCTGAACAAGCTGAACAATTAAATAGCGAATCTCCCGGACCCTTGCCGGAAACTGTGCTGGCACACCTGGATAAAAGCCATATTACCGTGCATACCTATCCTGAATCCCATCCAGACACTGAAATAAGCACCTTTAGGGCCGATATCGATGTGTCGACATGCGGTCAAATTTCACCGTTAAAAGCACTGAACTACCTGATTCATAGCTTCGAATCGGATATTGTCATTATGGACTATAAAGTTCGCGGCTTTACGCGCGATATTCTGGGGCAGAAGCATTATATCGACCATAAAATCAATTCAATACAAAAATATATCGCCGAGAACACCGGCGAAAAATATCAAATGATCGATGTCAATGTGTATCAAGAGAAAATTTTCCACACTAAAATGATGTTGAAAGAAACTGAGCTGGAAAATTATTTATTTGAAAAAGAAAGCGCTTTTACTGATCAGGAAAAACAACGAATCCTGGATCAATTGCAAACCGAAATGGCTGAAATTTTTTACGGTAGAAACTATCAATGAGCTAAAACACAGAATCCGTTGCATGACTAATAGCGTGTCGCGGCCGCTTGCGTTAACACCACGTCGCCGCAAAATATTGACCCGACGCCAGAGGGAAGCGAGCCAAAAATAAAAACTTCAAACCAAACTGCTTACCAATATTTTAGCCTGTATTGCGCAGAGAATTAAAACAAAAAAAGCCGGAATACCGGCTTTTTAGGACTGACCATAAAACACAGGATTTATTCTGCGCTTTCTGTTACTTCGCTTCTGTCTACAAGCTCGACATAGGCCATAGGGGCGGCATCACCGGGTCTGAATCCACATTTCATTATTCTCAAGTAACCACCTTGTCTATCTTTATAGCGAGGACCTAATTCATTAAATAATTTAGTCACGCTCTCTCTGTCACGTAACTTGGCAAAAGCTTGACGTCTTTTTGCAACAGTATCTTCTTTTGACAGAGTAATCAGCGGCTCCGCAAATGAACGCAACTCTTTAGCTTTGGGCAATGTCGTTTTAATCAGCTCATGCTTTATTAACGAACCTACCATATTACTAAACAGCGCCTTGCGATGGCTGCTATTGATATTAAATTTTCTACCGGATTTAAGATGTCTCATTGTGAATAATGACCTAAGTTAGTTAAATTACAGCGTGATTTTGTTCCACAAGATTATCTGGAGGCCAATTTTCTAATCGCATACCCAGTGATAAACCTTTTCCAGCAAGAACATCCTTTATTTCGGTCAAGGATTTCTTACCTAAATTGGGTGTTTTTAATAATTCAACTTCCGTACGTTGAATTAAATCGCCGATATAAAAAATATTTTCGGCTTTCAGGCAATTTGCAGAACGCACAGTCAGTTCCAGGTCATCAACAGGTCGCAACAACACCGGGTCTATATCATCTATAGGTTCTGGAATATCATTTTCAACGTGTTCATTTACTTTTTCAAAATCAACAAATACCGACAACTGCTCATGAAGAATAGTTGCCGCCGTTTTGATCGTTTCTTCCGGGTCGACAGTTCCGTTGGTTTCCAGTTCTATAATAAGCTTATCAAGATCCGTTCGTTGCTCAACACGCGTACTTTCGACACTGTAGGCCACCTTAACAACAGGACTGAACGACGCGTCGATTTGCAATGCGCCGACAACAGAATTTTCTGCCCGAAATTTGCGTAGGCTAACGGGCTCATAGCCCCGGCCCGTCCTGACTCTGATTTTCATATTCAAATCACCCGCCTGGGTTAGATTTGCGATTATCAATTCAGGATTTATGATTTCCACATTATGCGGTAAATTGATATCCGCCGCTGTAACGATACCGACGCCATTTTTAGATAACCTAAGTACAACTTCATCAGCACCATGGAGCACGACAGCCAACTGTTTTAAATTCAGGAGAATATCAATGACATCCTCTTGCACACCTTCAATAGTAGTATATTCATGCAACACACCGTCTATTTCCACATCGGTTACTGCCGCTCCGGGGATAGAAGAAAGCAACACCCTTCTTAGAGCATTGCCTAAAGAATGGCCAAATCCTCGCTCAAAAGGCTCAATGACTATTCTGGAATGATTGGCTGATTTGCTTTCGACTTCGACTAACCGAGGCTTTAACAAGCCTGAAATACATGTCTGCATTTATAACCCTTGATTTATCGATTATTTAGAGTAAAGCTCTACAACTAATTGTTCATTTATATCAGAACCCAAATCAACCCGATCAGGCAATGACTTAAACGTTCCTTTCATTTCTTTACTGCTGACATCAACCCAAACAGGAAAACCATACTGTTCAACTACCGTCAACGCATCGATGACTCTTTGCTGTTTTTTTGCTTTCTCTCTGAGAGAAATCACATCGCCGGTCTTAACCTGGAACGAGGGTATATTAGTAAGAATATCATTGACCAATATAGCCTTGTGGCTGACTAACTGTCGCGCCTCCGCTCGCGTTGAAGCAAACCCCATACGATAAACTACATTGTCAAGCCTGGACTCAAGAAGGTTCAGCAGGTTTTCGCCTGTGGCACCTTTCTTTGAATCTGCAGTTTTATAATAATTTCTGAATTGTTTTTCAAGGATTCCGTAAATTCTTCTCAAACGTTGCTTAGCCCTAAGCTGCAGGGCATAGTCCGAGCTTCTGGTTCTTTTCGTTCCATGCTGACCTGGACGCTGCTCCAATTTACATTTGTTTTCGAGCGACTTGCCTCTGCTTTTCAAAAACAGATCAGTGCCTTCTCTGCGGCTTAATTTACAGGTAGGGCCGAGATATCTTGCCATAATAAACTACTCCAGTTCTTAAACGCGGCGTTTTTTGGGTGGGCGACAACCATTGTGCGGGATTGGCGTAACATCAACAATATTACTGATCTTAAACCCTAAATTATTCAGAGAACGAACAGCGGACTCCCGTCCGGGGCCTGGGCCTTTTATCATAACATCGAGATTCTTCATGCCATATTCCAGAGCAATGGTTCCCGCTTTTTCCGCTGCGACCTGAGCCGCGAATGGAGTGCTTTTCCTTGATCCTCTAAAACCTGAGCCGCCAGATGTGGCCCAGGACAGTGCATTTCCTTTTCTGTCGGTAATGGTAATTATTGTATTGTTGAATGAAGCATGGACATGAGCGATACCATCCGCCACTTCTTTTTTGATACGTTTTCTAGCACGATTTGAACTTGCCATTGATTTATCTCTTGTCTTATTTTCTTATTGGCTTACGAGGACCTTTACGAGTTCTTGCATTTGTTCTCGTTCTTTGTCCTCGCAGAGGCAAACCTCTACGATGCCGGATACCACGATAACAACCAAGATCCATTAAGCGTTTGATATTCATTGAAACTTCACGGCGCAGATCACCTTCAACCGTCATCTTTGAAAGAGTGTCACGAACAGCCTCAAGCTGTTCTTCGTTAAGCTCTTTAATTTTAACGGAAGGCGAAATACCTACCTTGTTGCAAATCTCATTTGCTGTTTTACGCCCAACGCCATAAATGGCCGTCAAAGCGATTTCAGCATGTTTATGATCTGGTACGTTAATCCCGGCAATACGTGCCATTTAGATACTCCCCTGAGTAATCAATCTAAAGTTAAGCGCCGAATTATAGCATCGTATGATTAATGGCGCAACAAAATTCAACCTTGGCGCTGCTTATGTCGACCATCATCACAGATGACTCTTACAACACCATTTCTTTTAATAACTTTGCATTTTCTGCATATTTTTTTGACTGAAGCACGAACTTTCACAGCAACTCCTAAATTTATAATCAGTAATCTTATTTCTTAAGATGGGCTTTCTTCATCAATCCTTCATATTGCTGCGACATTAAATGCGTCTGCATTTGTGAAATGAAATCCATGACCACAACAACAATAATCAATAAAGATGTTCCGCCAAAATAAAATGGCACATTCCAATAGACTATTAAAAACTCGGGCAATAAACAAACTCCAGTGATATAGAAAGCTCCGATCAGAGTCAATCGCGTCATGACCTTATCTATATAAGCCACAGTCTGTTGTCCCGGCCTGATTCCAGGCAAAAAAGCACCTGATTTTTTTAAATTATCAGCCGTCTCTTTAGAATTAAACACTAAAGCCGTGTAAAAAAAGCAGAAGAAAATAATGGCTGTTGCATAAAATAATACATAAACCGGTTGACCAGGAGATAGCATGGTAGCAATATCCTTTAACCAGTCAAATCCGTCGGCATTGCCAAACCAACCGGCAATAGTGGCAGGAAACAAAATTATACTGGAGGCGAAAATAGGAGGAATAACCCCCGCCATATTCAGCTTGAGCGGAAGGAAACTGCTCTGGCCCGCATACATTCTTCTGCCTTGCTGTCTTTTGGGATAGTTGATGATAATACGGCGCTGCCCCCGCTCAACAAAAACAACCAGGGCGGTCACGGCAATTGCTACTAAAAACAGCAACACAATAAAGGCTTCATTCATTTCACCCGTCCGGGCCAACTCCAGCGTACCGCCCACAGCAGAAGGCAACCCGGAAACGATCCCGGCAAAAATAATCAATGAAATTCCGTTTCCTATACCTCTTTCGGTGACCTGCTCACCCAGCCACATCAGAAAAATAGTACCTGTCACCAAGGTGATGGCCGTGATCACTGTAAAACTCAAACCCGGCGATATGACGACAGGCAAGCCGCCTGCGGTTTGATTCTGAAGCGCCAATGAAATGCCTATCGCCTGAAAGCTGGCAAGTACAACAGTGCCATAGCGGGTATATTGTGATATTTTTCTGCGCCCGGACTCACCTTCTTTTTTGATCTGCTCCATCGTCGGGATAACCACGGTCATCAACTGCATAATGATTGACGCGGAAATATAGGGCATGATCCCAAGGGCAAACAGACTCAAACGCATCAATGCACCACCCGAAAACATGTTAAACATATCCAGGATCGAACCGCTTTGTTGCTCAAACATTAATGCTAAGGCTTTAGGGTCAATACCCGGCACCGGTATATGCGCACCTACCCTGTAGACGAAAAAGGCTCCCAATACGAAAAGCAACCTGGACTTCAATTCGGAGAAGCCGCTTGTTTTTTCTTTCATCTCCGCTCTTGAAGTACTCACTTAAACCTCTACTCTGCCACCAGCCGCTTCAATCTGCGCTTTCGCACCTGCTGTAATTTTCAAGCCTTTTAAATTGAGAGCTTTGGAAACCTCTCCGGATTTAATGACTTTTGCTATTTTGGTATGCGCGGGAACCAATTTTTTGCTGATCAAGACACCTAAATCAATGACATCGGCATCGACTCGAGACAACTCATCAAGCCTGACCTGGGCAGACAATTCCTTCACGCGAGAGGTAAATCCAATTTTCGGAAGTCTTCTTTGCAACGGCATTTGACCGCCTTCGAAACCTACTTTGTGAAAACCGCCGCTTCTTGCTTTTTGGCCTTTGTGACCCCGTCCACAGGTTTTACCTAAAGTAGAGCCAATACCTCTGCCCACGCGTTTAGCTTTTTTCCGGGCGCCTTCACTTGAGCGAATAGTATTTAAAAACATTATAATTCCTCAACTTTTACCATGTAGGAAATTTTGTTGATCATGCCCCGGTTTTCAGGCGTATCCAACACTTGAACAGAGTGGTTAATCCGGCGCAGCCCCAAGCCTTTTAAACAAGCTTTATGCGCGGCTAGGCGACCAATTTGACTTCTCGACATTGTTACTTGTAGTTTTTTTTCAGCCATGACTTTTATCCAATTATCTCGTCAACTTTCAAACCACGTTTCGCAGCAATCGACTTGGCGTCGCGCATGTCGGTCAAACCCTTGATGGTAGCCCTAACGACATTGATTGCGTTATTGGTACCAATACATTTTGCCAGTACATTATGCACACCAACCACTTCGAATACAGCGCGCATAGCACCGCCTGCGATAATGCCCGTACCTTCGGATGCCGGCTGCATGTATACTTTTGCCGCGCCCGTTGAGGACATTACGGCATATTGCAACGTATCGCCTTTAAGCGCGACTTTACGCATATTTTTGCGCGCTTGCTCAAGAGATTTTTGAATCGCAACAGGCACTTCCCTGGCCTTGCTGACGCCGTAGCCGACCCGGCCCTCACCATCGCCGACTACTGTCAATGCAGCAAAACCAAAGACTCTGCCGCCTTTTACGACTTTTGCAACGCGTCTCACCGATACTAATTTTTCTTGTAAACCGTCTGTACTGCCCTGAGAAGGTGCTGTAGCCATCATAAACTCCTAAAATTTCAATCCAGCTTCACGCGCTGCATTTGCCAATGCCTTAATTCGACCATGATATTTATAACCGGATCGATCAAATGCAACCTCGGTGACGCCTGCGGCCAAGGCTTTTTCTGCAATGTATTTACCTACCTCGATCGCAGCCTCGATATTGCCGGTATTTTTAACCGAAGCTTTGATGTCGGCTTGCAGTGTCGAAGCGCTTGCCAATGTATGACTGCCATCGTGACTGATCACCTGAGCATAAATATGCTGTGATGTTTTATTGACGGTCAACCTGTTCGTAGCTACTTTTTTGATTTTACAACGCAGCTTTAAAGCCCGTTTTAAGCGGGATGCTTTCTTATCCATCACTCTACCTTACTTCTTTTTGGCTTCTTTTCTAACCACTTGCTCATCGGCGTATCTTACACCTTTGCCTTTATAAGGCTCAGGTGAACGATAAGCTCTGATCTCTGCGGCGACCTGTCCTACTTTCTGTTTATCAGCCCCTTTTACGAGGATTTCTGTCTGAGTAGGCGTTTCAATTGTTATTCCGGATGGAGCTTTGTAATCGACAGGATGCGAAAAGCCGAGCGACAAAGCCAGAGAATCCCCTTTTGCCTGTGCTCTGTAACCAACGCCAACAAGCGTTAATTTTTTTTCAAAACCGGCTGTGACTCCTGTCACCATATTATTGACAATCGCACGAGCAGTACCTGCCTGCGCCTGCGCTTGCTTATCATTTTTATCCCACTTGACATTGATATTGTCATCGTTTATTTCCAAACCGACGGCTTTGTTCAATTCAAAAGCAAGCTCGCCTTTTGAACCTTTGACGCGAATATTGGATCCGTCTAATTTAATATCCACACCCTTGGGGAGGGTTATTGGCATTTTAGCTATTCTTGACACTGAAATCTCCCGGATTAACAAACGGTGCAAACAACTTCACCGCCATGCCCGATGGCGCGTGCAGCTCTGTCGGTCATGACACCTTTCGATGTCGATACAATAGCAATGCCCAAACCACCCAATACTTTAGGTAATTCTTCCTTGGATTTATATATTCTTAAACCGGGTCTGCTGATTCTTTTCACTTTTTCAATGACCGGCACACCATTATAGTATTTTAACACCACTGTCATTTCCTGATGATTACCTTTGCTCTCGACGCTGTAATCAACAATATAACCTTCTTCTTTCAAGACTTTGGCAATTGCAATCTTCAGCTTGGATGACGGCAATTTTACATTTTCTTTTCTTGCAGTCTGACCATTTCTGATTCTGGTCAACATATCTGCTATGGGGTCTGTCATACTCATTGTTCAATTCTCCAAATTCGATCTAACAGATCTTACCAACTGGCTTTACCCAAACCCGGCACATCACCACGCATGGTTGCTTCACGCAATTTATTGCGTGACAGGCCAAATTTCCGGTAGTAACCATGAGGACGTCCCGTTAAATTACAACGATTACGCAATCTGGAAGAACTGGAGTCTCTCGGCAATTTTTGCAATTGAATATGAGCCGATTCTTTATCTTCAAAAGAGGCTTGCGGATCCCGAATAATTTCTTTTAACGCGCGGCGCTTTTCCTGATATTTTTTTACTGCTTTGTTACGCTTGACTTCACGCGCAATCATGGATTTTTTTGCCATTATATAAACGCCCTTTAATGTTTGAATGGAAAGTTAAATAACTTCAGCAAAGCCAAACCTTCTTCGTTGGTTCTTGCTGTTGTGGTAATGGTTATATCCATACCACGCAATGCGTCAATTTTGTCATAATCAATTTCAGGGAAAATGATTTGCTCTTTGACGCCCATTGAATAGTTACCACGCCCATCAAAACTTTTAGGACTCATACCTCTGAAGTCCCTGACTCGGGGTATTGATATATTAATCAAACGATCCAGGAATTCATACATTCTTGCACTGCGTAAAGTTACTTTACAGCCAATAGGCATGTCGTCACGAATTTTAAATCCGGCAATCGATTTGCGCGCCAGGGTTACAACCGCTTTCTGACCTGATATTTTTTCCATGTCGGCAACAGCCGATTGCAGTACTTTTTTATCGGCCACAGCACCACCTACACCCATATTCAGAGTTATTTTCGTGATTTTGGGCGCCTGCATTATTGATTTGTATTTAAACTGCTCCACCAATGCAGGGAGAATTTTTTCTTTATATTCAGTTTCCAGTCTAGCCATGATGATTAGTCTCCTTATGCATCAACATTTTCATTTGTTGATTTGAAAAATCTGACTTTTTTCCCATCATCCAGAAACCTAAAGCCGATACGATCCGCTTTTTGTGTTTCAGGGTTGTACAAACCAATGTTCGAAACATCGATCGGCATGTCTTTATCAACGATACCACCGGCAACTCCTGCGTTCGGATTACCTTTCTGATGCTTCTTGACCTTGTTGATCCCCGCAACCAAAAGCTTGTTGTTTTTTAGTATTTTTGTAACTTTACCGCGTTTACCTTTATCTTTTCCGGTTCGAACGATAACTTCGTCACCTTGTCTGATTTTTTGCATAGTACGCCCCTCGCCTTATAATACTTCTGGTGCCAAAGAGATGATTTTCATAAATTTTTCACCTCTCAGTTCACGGGTTACAGGGCCAAAAATACGCGTACCCAAGGGCTGCAATTGATTATTAAGAATGACTGCTGCATTACCGTCAAAGCGAATCACCGAACCATCCGGTCTACGCACACCTTTACGCGTACGAACAACCAGAGCATTATAAACTTCGCCTTTTTTTACTCTACCTCGAGGAATAGCATCCTTTACGCTGACTTTGATAATGTCGCCAATTCCGGCGTAGCGCCTGTGCGACCCGCCAAGAACCTTGATACACATGACCTTTTTTGCGCCGCTGTTATCAGCAACGTCAAGGTTAGTTTGCATCTGAATCATAATTAAATCCCAATTAATTAAACTACGTATTTATGTTTACTTCGCACTTGCTTCGACAACGTCGACAAGTTTAAATGCTTTATTTTTTGACAACGGCCTACATGCAGTTATGGTCACAATATCGCCTTCATTACAGCGATTACTTTCGTCATGCGCCATTAGCCGAGTCGAACGCTTGATATATTTGCCATAAACCGGATGTTTTACAAACCTTTCAACAAGAATGACAACACTTTTGTCCATTTTGTTACTGACAACACGACCTGTCAGCGTTTTAAGTTTTTCTGTTTTTTCATTCATCGTTACGCCCTCGCCAACTCAGTCTTTACCGTCTTCAGACGAGCGATGTCACGCCTGACTTTTTTCACTTGGTCAGGCTTGGACAATTGGCCCGTGCCTTTTTGCATCCTGAGATTAAACTGCTCTTTAGATAGCTCAAGCAACATTGAATCGAGCTCATCGGTTGTTTTCAGGCGTAATTCACTTGCTTTCATCACATTATTGTCCGAGCTATAAAAGTTGTCGATATGGGTAGTTTTGCCGAAGCCAAGGCAAACGCTTCACGGGCCAGTTCTTCAGGCACACCTTGAATTTCGTATAACATAGATCCGGGCTTTATTTGAGCAACCCAGTATTCTACACTACCTTTGCCTTTACCCATACGTACTTCTAAAGGTTTTTTGGTTATCGGTTTATCCGGGAATATTCTGATCCAGATTTTACCGCCCCGTTTAACATGACGCGTTATAGCTCTACGTGCCGCCTCGATCTGGCGCGCCGTCAACCGACCGCGAGATGTTGCTTTTAAGCCGTATTCGCCGAAACTAACCGAGGAACCTCTGACGGCAACGCCATTATTCCTGTTTTTATGTTGTTTTCGAAATTTTGTTCTTTTGGGTTGAAGCATGTCTATTTCCCTTCAACTATTTTTTAGATTCAACAGGATCGGATACGGTTTGCGTATCCACATTGAACACTTCGCCTTTAAAAATCCAGACTTTAATACCTATGATTCCGTAAGTTGTGTTCGCTTCAGCCGTACCATAATCAATATCGGCTCTTAATGTATGCAGCGGGACACGCCCTTCTCTGTACCATTCGGCACGGGCGATTTCCGCACCATTCAACCGGCCCGCAACGTTTATCTTAATTCCTTCGGCGCCCAAACGCATGGTATTGGTAACAGCCCGTTTCATTGCGCGCCGGTACATAATCCTTTTTTCCAGTTGCTGGGCGATACTTTCCGCGACCAATTGCGCGTCAAGCTCCGGTTTGCGAATTTCTTCGACATTCATCTGCACCGGAATACCCATCATTGTTGAAACTTCCTGTCTCAGCTTATCGATGTCTTCGCCTTTTTTGCCGATAACAATACCGGGTCTTGCGGTATGTACCGTTATATGAGCATTACTCGCGGGCCTGTTTATCTGAATCCTGCTCACCGAGGCGTGCGCCAGTTTCTTTTTAATAAAATCCCTGACGGTCAAATCCTGATGAAGGAATAGCGGATAATCCTTGCTATTCGCATACCATCTCGAAGTCCAGTCTTTAACAATACCCAGTCGAATACCTGTTGGATGTACTTTTTGTCCCATTTTAGCCTCTATTCGTATTCTGCTACTTTGATTGTTATATGACAGGTCCGTTTAAGGATATGATTAGCACGTCCCTTAGCCCGCGCTTTAAAACGCTTCATAGTCCGACCTTCATTGACAAAAACGGTTGTTACTTTTAGCTCATCGACATCGGCACTTTCATTGTGCTCAGCATTGGCTACGGCAGACTCCAGTATTTTCTTGAAGATAGCCGCCGCTTTTTTGGTGCTGAAATTCAAAGTCGCCAGAGCTTTGTCAACCGGCAGGCCGCGTATTTGATCACCTACCAATCTCGCTTTTTGAGCCGATAGAGGTGCGTTACTTAACTTTGCTGAAATTTCCATCGCACACCTTTAACGTGATTTTTTATCAGCCACATGGCCTTTATAGGTTCTGGTAGGCGAAAACTCACCTAACTTATGGCCCACCATATTTTCAGAAATGAGAACAGGAATATGCTGCCGCCCATTATGTATGGCAATCGTCAAACCCAGCATATCAGGCACGATCATCGATCTTCTCGACCATGTCTTAATCGGTTTCCTATTATTAGTTTGCACTGCATTTTCTATTTTTTTTAGAAGATGATGATCTATAAAAGGACCTTTTTTAATTGAACGTGGCACGTTTATTCCTCTCTATTTCTGCTTGCGGCGTCTGATAATCATATTATCGGTACGCTTGTTTTTTCGTGTTTTGTACCCTTTCGTTGGAGTACCCCATGGCGACACCGGATGCCTGCCTCCCGACGTTCTTCCCTCGCCACCGCCGTGCGGGTGATCCACGGGATTCATAGCAACGCCGCGTACAGTCGGCCTTACGCCCAGCCATCTTTTGGCTCCGGCTTTACCTAACGAAGCCAGATTATGCTCTGAGTTGGATACCTCACCGACAACCGCTTTACAATCAGTCATGACCTTGCGCATTTCGCCGGAACGCAAACGCAGCGTGGCATGTATGCCATCTTTCGCCACAAGCTGAGCCGAAGCCCCGGCACTGCGCGCCAGCTGCGCACCTTTTCCCGGTTTTAATTCAACACAGTGAACCGTCGTACCTAAAGGCACATTACGCAAGGGCATGCAGTTACCGGGTTTAACCGTCGCAGTTTCTGCCGAAACAATTTCCTGACCGATCACAATGCCTTTGGGCGCAATGATATATCTGCGTTCGCCATCCCTGAACAGCAACAAGGCAATATTCGCAGTTCTGTTTGGATCGTATTCAATACGCTCGACAACACCGACAATATCCGTCTTGTTTCTTTTAAAATCAATGATACGGTAGTGCTGCTTATGACCTCCACCGACATGACGAGTTGTTATGCGCCCTTGATTGTTACGACCGCCACTTTTGCTATTTTTTTCAAGCAATTGCGCAAATGGCTTGCCTTTATGTAATTCATCATTTTTGACACGTACTACAAACCTTGCTCCCGGTGATGTAGGTTTTGATTTTACAATAGCCATGCTTATCTACCGTTTCCTATTGATCTTTTATACTTTAACTTCGATTAAGCCACAGACAAGTCAATATCATGACCTTCTTTAAGCTTTACATATGCTTTTTTCCAATCCGATCTTTTACCCAATGTTTGGCCGAATCTTTTTTTCTTGCCTTTGACATTAAGCGTATTGACAGAATCAACCTGTACTTCAAACATCGCTTCAACCGCTTTTTTTATTTGAATTTTTGAAGCTTGTTTCGTTACTTTAAACACAAACTGCTTGTTTTTTTCAGCGGCAATCGTGCTTTTTTCGGATACGACAGGCGCCTGCAAGACTGTTGCCAGATTACTTTTCTCGATCACGTTCATGCCAACCTCTCTTCAAGCTGTTTGATTGCCGCAGTCGTTGCAATGACTTTATCCGCCGCCACCAAAGATACGGGGCTCAGATTTTCCGCCAAGGTTACTTCGACATAAGGAATGTTTCTTGATGCCAAAATCAGATTAGTATCGATACTATCCGCAACAATCAATATACGCTTGGCATCTAAATCTTTTAATTTAGCGATCAGCTCTTTCGTTTTTGGCGCAGAGGGGAAAATATCGTTACTAACAACCAACCGGTCCTGTCTGACCAATTCAGACAAAATCGAACGCAGCCCTGAACGAAACATTTTTTTGTTCAGCTTTTGCTCAAATGATCTCGGACGTGCCGCGAAAGTCACGCCACCGGTGCGCCAGATTGGACTGCGTAGTGTACCAGATCTGGCCCGCCCCGTCCCTTTTTGTCGCCAGGGTTTTATACCACCACCGCTGACATCTGAACGGTTTTTTTGGGCTTTAGTACCGGAACGGGCGCCAGCCAAGTATCTGACCACTAATTGATGAACAAGCGTTTCGTTGAAAAGTTGTCCAAAAATACTATCAGCACCCTCAACCGAAGCCGTTGCGCCTTGATTATTCAGCGCCGGAATTTGTACGCTCATAACTTAACCTTTATTTCGCATTTTAGTAGCGGGCGTAATCACAACGTCGCCACCTTTAGCACCAGGGACAGCCCCTTTTACTAAAATTAGATTTCTTTCTGTATCAACTGAATGAATCGTCAGATTATCGACAGTTGCTTTAACAGCCCCCAGGTGACCCGCCATTTTTTTGCCTTTGAAAACCCGGCCTGGTGTTTGACATTGACCAATCGAACCCAGCACCCGGTGAGACAATGAGTTACCGTGCGTGGCATCCTGCATTCTGAAGTTATGCCGCTTGACACCGCCGGCAAAACCTTTACCGATACTGGTTCCCCGAACATTGACAAGCTGACCGTTTGAAAAAATACTTGCGGGTATTTCGGAACCGGCAGATAAGTCATCGCCTTCGCCGTCATCCAGCCTGAATTCCCAAAGCCCTCTTCCGGCTGTAACATTAGCCGCCGCAAAATGCCCCGCCATTGCTTTGTTGACCCTGGAAGATTTTTTTTCGCCTGCAGTAACCTGCACAGCCCGGTAGCCATCCACTTCGATACTTTTAACCTGAGTCACTCTGTTTGACTCGATCTGAAGCACAGTTACCGGCACAGACGAACCATCCTCACAAAATACCCGGGTCATCCCACATTTACGACCTATCAGACCTATTGACATCTGCCAGTTCCTCTTTTTTCTTAATTCAATTTTATTTGTACGTCCACACCGGCCGCCAAATCTAATTTCATCAACGCATCAACTGTTTTTTCAGTCGGTTCGACAATGTCCAGCAACCTTTTGTATGTTCTCAACTCATACTGATCTCTCGCATCTTTGTTGACATGCGGTGAAATCAAAATCGTAAAACGTTCTTTTTTAGTAGGCAAAGGAATGGGGCCTTTAACTTGCGCACCCGTTCTTTTTGCTGTCTCTACTATCTCGCCGGTCGACTGATCGATTAACTTATGATCAAATGCTTTCAAGCGTATTCTGATGGTTTGACTTGACATATTCTTACTCGACAATTGAAGCAACGACACCCGCACCGACTGTGCGACCACCTTCGCGTACCGCGAAACGCAAGCCGTCATCCATCGCAATCGGCGCAATGA
>PGZD01000006.1 GCA_002843155.1 Gammaproteobacteria bacterium HGW-Gammaproteobacteria-3 | reverse complement strand
TTTCTTTGGACACCCTTGCCTTCACCTACATTTTCCCTTCTCACAGGGCAATGGCTGGACTTCCACCAGCTAGCTGACTACCATGCCAGTCGCACCACTCGCGACGCCGCTTTCGACGAACTGACGCAGGTTTTCTTCGGTGCGGCGGCGCACCTGAAACACCCGCTCGCTTTCCCGGCTCAGTTCGCGCATCAATTTACCGAGAAAACGCGCCTGTTGTTCATTCAGATAGTTTACCGCCGGTCGGCTTAAGATAGCTTTGAGCTGTTCACGCAGTTCGGCGCCCCGGTCTTGGTCGCACAGTAACTGAAAAAAGCCGTCGAAAGCACGGCCCGCATCGCTGTCGGCCAGAAGTTGCTCTTGTTCCAGCAAGTTTAAAATAACTTCCCCGCGACTGCCGCCGGATTCTATCATTTGCACGCGAAGATTCTGGTCAATATGCCGGATTTCATCCTCGACACGGCGGAAATCGCCGGTCAGCACCGCCGCCAACTGGTAAATTTCAATGATGCGTTCACGTTGTTCGGCTTCGGACAATTCATGCACGATACCGGCATCGAGTTCATCCAGTTCGCGTTGAATCTGGGCTTTGCGCGTCTCCAGCAAAGCCATGCGCGCTTTCGGGTCGGGATTGATCGCCATCGATAAATCGCGTACCGCATCTTGCACGATACGCAAATGCGAGGCGGTGGCATTGGTTTCGCGCTGATCCAATTGGCGGCAAAAACGCAGCGCGATTTCCAGTGCGTCGGTTTTGCCGAGTTGATTATCGAGTTCACGCAGCCATCCGGCCTGAATCCACTCGCGTAAATAAGTCGAGGCATTGACTTGACTATCCAGCAAACCTTGTTCGCGCCAAAGCTCCAGTTCGGTATCCAGCGCCATTTTGGCGCGGCCGAAAGCGATATCGCCGGTTTCGTCAAACAAATCGGCGACAAACGCCAGAATCAACGGCGCGTTATCGGAACGCAGCAGTTTCCAGGCGGCATGTTCTTTATGCAGGCGGCGAAAACGGGCGTTCAGTTCGTGGAAGCTCATAGTCTATTTCGAGTGATGCTGTTTAGGAATGAGCATGAAATAATTTGGGTAACTGATGTTAAGATTTTTGCCCAACACCTCAATTGACTATAATTCAAAATCATAGCCAATGATCTGTGGAGTTGAGGTGCTGGACTCAAGGCGTACAAACAGCCGCCGGTCAGTTGCTTGCAAATGTTTGAGTTCCCGCTTTGCCACGTTGGCGAGAAACAATGAACGTTGTGCCGCAGCCTGGTCTTTCGTGTTCACAACAACACCCCTTCCTCCAAGGCAATTTGATGAACGGCACTGGGCATCAAATTCGGCGCACGCAGCAATACATCGACTTTGCGATGAAAAATCGCACGCGAAGCCCGTACCGCCAAACGCGCGGAAAGCACTGCCGGATTTTCAACCGGACGCTCAAAATCGATCATCAAGTCGATGTCACCGCCCCGCGCATTATCATCCAGTCGCGAATCAAATAACCGAATACCGGCAGCATCGGGCGCCACTGCGTAAATCGCGGCGCGTAAAGCGATAATGTCCTGATTTCGTAAACGCATAATATTCTTAGGGTTGACTTTGATATAGGTTGGACATCGTTAAATCCTTCCGGTTTAACCGGAAGCTTTCAGTTTGAGCGGCTTGTCGGTACAGTCCAGTCAAAACGGCAGGGCGATAAGTACGTTATCGCCGATTGTCTGCCAGTTGATGGCACTGGCCCAGTCAGCCCGGCTCCAGGCTTGAATGAACCGCGCTGAAGGCGGCGCGGCGATAAACAGGCCGAGCGTCGATACCAGCAACATCAATGATACCGGTATATCGTTATAACTGAATAATTTCAAGGCCGTGCCGAATGATTTTTTCATTCTGGCGTTGCTCAGATCGACACTGAACAGCTCATCCAGAAGCAAATGCACGACAACGCCGAAGCCGATGAAGACGCCGCTGAGCCAGGCCTGTAACACGCCGCCATCCAGAATGTAGTGATTGATGCAGGTCGTCAGTAACCCAAAAAACAAGGCGCCCAGCAAGGAGTGAAAAACGCCCCGGTGTAGGGTCATTTTCCGGAACAGAAAAAAAACCGGATAGCGCAGCACAAGAAATGTCGTCAGCACCGCGAGCATCAAACACGAAGGATTCAGGCTGTTTTCAAGCCCCGCCCAGGCGCAAACGCTACCGAGGCCTGCCAAAAACAGAAACAGACGCTTGACGGGTATGGAGTTGTCGGCATCTATATCGGGCAACATTCCGCCCAGCGTGCCCATCAGGCTGTAGTAGGCTATGTCGATATTATCGATTAAACCGCTGTGCGCCATCAGTAGCGCGGCCGTTGCGCTCGCCGTTGCCGCTACTGTGAAATGGGTATTGAAATTCGCCACGCTTGGGTTTTCGGCCTGATAAAATGCGGGTATTGTACATCGTCCGCTTTAAGAATGGCTATAAGTCAAACGGCTCGTTTTGTGGCTCGGCCAGAGCTTCGAACAGATTGTCGGGCGGAATGGGATGACGGGTTTTGGGGTAATGTTGCAGAATTTGTTTTACATATTGCCGGGTTTCCTGGTAGGGCGGCACGCCCTGATAGCGCTCGACCGCGCCTTCGCCGGCATTGTAGGCGGCCAGAACCCATTCGACATTGCCTTCAAAATGGCGCATCAGCCAGTTCAGGTAGGCGGTGCCGCCTTTGATATTCTGGATGGGATTCCAGCAATCTTTAACGCCGAAACGTTCGGCGGTCGCAGGAATCAGTTGCATCAGTCCCCGCGCATTTTTGTTGGATAAAGCTTTGGGTTTAAAAGCCGATTCAGCCTGGATAACGGCCAGTACCAATTCTGGATCGATACCATACTGAGGCGCAATTTGCCCGACCCATTGGGCTATGATTTGACGGTTTGGGTCAGAGGACAACTGGAGCTTTGGCTTGGGCTTACAGGTTGGGTCTTCATTCGCTTCGATGCCGCGAAATTTTCTCATCATGCGCTTGGCGTAACGGTCACCGCGCCCGACAGCCAGACCAAACCAATGCTTGGCGCGCGCCGGATCCCGGTGTCGGCCGCGTCCGTTAAAATACATAAAACCCAGGTTATAAGCGGATTCGGCGTCACCTAAAAGAGCCGCTTTGCAATACAGTTCAAAAGCCCGGACATAATCCTGATTGACGCCCCGGCCATGTTCATAAGCTTGTGCCGATTTACGGATAGCTTCAGGCTTTTGCTCGGTAGCACAGGCTAAGGCCGCATTGAAAACCAATAATCCGGCAAGCAATAATTCTTTCCAATTCATGGCGCTCTCGTAAGGTGCTCGATTTCAATGCGATGCATTTTATTGGCATTTAATTATTGAAAGAATAAAGCATATTTCACGCCATATATAAATAATCCTTATTTAACAAGCTGTTGCCATCCTTAAAATTTATCCAGACTGGCAACTTGTAAAAATATCTGACAGTTGTTGTAAAAAAACCTGTCAGTGCCGACGCATCCTCCAAAAGGTGGCGCGTAGGGCTTTTTACCGCTGCTGGCTCTTGTTGCATTGGCTTTCCTGATTAGCAAGAATCTTCCGCCATCCGCAGTCACGCTTCAGGCCGTGGGCCGGTGGTCACCGCAGCCACCAGCAGGCGCTCCGGCAAGGTTTTGAGCTGGAACCGGCAGTTGAACCGATAGGCGATCGTGGCCAAATAACGGTCGGCGTACTTGCCGAAGTCAAAAGCGTGGTAGGCCCCGCTCAGGCTGGTCTTGACCCAGCGGAACTCCGGCAGTTCATCGGGTTTACGCCCGCCAGCGACGATGGGAATAGGGAGGCAGTTGGCGGCACTGACGCCGCCAAAGCAGGCCAGTCCATCAGTTAGCACGGTGCAACCGGGGCTGAGATGGCCTTTCGACCAATCGATAATCGCCTCGGTGGTGAAGCCGGGTACCGGCGTCAGCTTGATTCGGTCGGGATGGACCTCATCGTCCACCGAAACCGCCGCTATTTATGCCCTATGGATACGAACGGCACTTTGTTCTCCGAGCCACGGCCAGCCTTGCCGCCGCTACGCTCGCCGCCAAGGCAGGCGTCGTCCATCTGCACTGTACCGGACAGCCGGTAGCAGTCTTCGCGTTCGGCTTGTGCTGCATCAGCTTGTGATGGATCAGCCAGGCCGTGGGGTAGCTGACGCCCAGATGCCGCTTCAAGACCAGGGCAGACAGGCCGGTCTTGGCTGGCCAGGTAAATAGCCAGGAACCACGTCGTCAAGGGCAGCAATCAGCGAGGTCTGCCGGTGGCAGGCGTTGCACTGGAAGGTCATGCGCGGCCTGCTGGGCAGCAGGCAATAAGCGCACCGGCCGCAGGCGGGACAACTAAATCCCGCAGGCCAGCGGCACCTGCACCAGGGCTGCTTCACACTGCGCCTCGGTGCCATAGAGTTTGGTAAATTCCGGCAGGGATAAGCCGGGCTGGAATTGCTCACGGTTCATAGGCATGACACACCTCCTGCGGGTTGGGTTTATTCGCTGCCAGTATACGCCAGCCTTCGGCACTGGAAAATAGGCTGGGCGGAAGATTCTTGCTAATCAGGAGCGGGTTAAACCAATGATAAGTCCGATTGGCTTTTGTCACATACTCAAGGTGTCCATCAGGTCGATCGAGAACTCCATTGCTTCATCATCGACCGCAGCCCAGGCTGTGAAGCCAAGACTTTCCAAAACGCCCTGTCCTTTCGGCTCGTTAGCCATCGCCAGTAAATGCCGGCGGATTTCCTCGCGCTGCGCCGATAATTCAGGCCCTGCCATCAAAACGTGATGTATCACGCTGATCTGGCTGCGCACTAAAACTTTCAGTTGTTTTTTGATCATTGGCGATAAATCATCATAAGCTTCGGCCAAAAAAATGCCCGCCTCCGCGTCACCGCGCAATAACTGTTTCGCTACCACTACATAGGTCGTGCAAGGGACGGCCTCGATATTGCCGGCATCCAAATCCCCCGGTTCCAACAGAATCATTCCCATCATGCGTACATCGGGATCGTCGGTAACAGCCAGCTTAAGGCCTTGTGGTAAATCGGCCACATCGGCAACCGGATTTTCAGCATTGACGGCAATAATCGCCTCATCGGAAGCGCCTTCCGGCTTGACTAAAGGTAAAAAGCCTTTCTCCCGCACCAGCATGGCGGCATCGAAAGGATTGGCGTAAATCAGGTCGATCTCGTCGTTAGCGATGGCGGCGCGCTGAGCGTTGAAATCACTGTACATTTTCAGATGAATGGCCAGGCCGGTTTGTTTTTGCAGCCAGGTGTTAAAGATATACCACCCTGACAGATGATTCGGCGTAAAGTCCGGACTGACAGTAAACTTAAATGACATGATATTGCCTTAGGTTAAAACAGGGTCGGATAAAGCTTGATGCATTCCTCGACTTTAGTGCGGGAAGGCTTTCTGCGCACCGAGGTATAGCCGACCACTTTACCTTTTCTGACATTGGGGATGACGGTAGCCTTTACCCAATAATAACCGCCGTCTTTGCGCAGATTTTTAACAAAACCCTGCCATTTTTCACCCCGGCTGACCGTATCCCATAAATCTTTAAAAGCGGCAGGCGGCATGTCCGGGTGCCTCAATATCGAATGCGGCGCACCGATCAGCTCCTCTTCCGTATAGCCCGACATCTCGACAAACGCCCGATTGACATGGGTAATGACACCATCAGGATCAGTTGTCGAGACAATCAATTTACCGTCGGGATAAGGTGTCTCAATTTCGGTATATAAAACGCGCCGGGGTAATTCGTTATATAGCAGCAACGTGACGTCCTTGCAAGCGCCGACTATAGTTTCAGGTTGCATGTCTTGAATCATTGTCCACCCCTTTCTTCGCTCCACTCATGCGGGTTATGCTGTACCGGGAATAAGCCGATTACATGAATTCCTGGATGGACTGGGCCGCCCTTTTTACATCCAGAAAAATAAGACCCAATTTGGCATTGGGTTTTGCCAGCACGGTCAGTACCGCATCTTCACCCGCCTGTGTCATCAGCACATAGCCTTTTTCACCTTTAATGAGCACTTGCTCCAACTCGCCCCGATTCAGTTCCTGAGACGTTCTGGAACCTAACGAAAGCATCGCCGCGCTCATGGCGCCCACCCTATCTTCATCCAAACCTTGAGGCAGCACCGCCGCCATCATGAGGCCATCGGTTGAAACCACGCCGGATGCCTCTATTTCCGCCGAGGTGCCGTTCAATTGCTCCAATATGGAGGTTAACATATCTGCTTTCATTTTTTTCCCCGTAAATTTTAAATCTAAATAAACCGTAATTCGATCAGATGACACGAACTTTATTTTATGTTTTGAAATCAGTTTTTTATATAACGGTCAAACACCATTTCCAGCATATTCAGTTCAGCCTGTTCAGGTTTACACCAGCCTTCAAATTGAAGATCTTGCAATATTTTTTTACCTTGCTCATCGTTCTTCATGTCACTCAACACATCGCTTAAAGCTTCGCCTTCAGTTCTCAGATAAGGTGAAATACTAAATAAATGAAACGTAAAGTTGGTGTCGCTTGCATCCAGTTGCCGCACATTCTTACGGCTCAGAGATGACAATCCGTCATAAGTTTTTTTCAACATAAATAAAAGATCGGCTTGCTTTCTGAAAAGCATTTGTAGCGCTTTAATTTCATTGCCGGCAAAATGAAAATTGAATCTTGTCGTATCAATACCGCTCTCATCACATAAGAAGCGTCCCAATAAATAAACAAAACTGGCTTCTACAGCAGTAACGACGTTGGTGTTTTCAATATCCGTCAGATTCCGCTCATCATCGAAGCGGCAAAGAATAACGACTTCATCCGCTTCTGCAATAGGCCGCATCAAGGGAATAAATCCTTTCTTCATCATTGCACAGGCTTCAAAGGGTTTACTAAATAAAAAGTCGGGAGTAATATTGCTTACATTCTGGGCTTGTTCAAAATGAATAATTTTTTGCATGCGACGTTGCAGATAAGTATTTAATAAATACCAACCACTTAATTGAGCGCCAGTTTGTAAGCTGGCGACAAAATTCAATTTCGATTTACTGCTTGTAGAAACGGGGTCATTATCGGCATCGACCTTGTGGGTATGTGCCGATGGCGTCGGCCCGATCAAATCGGTTCCTTGGGAAATCGCCCCAGAACCCTGGATAAATCTACTCAACCCTGTTATTTTAAACAACATCTTTAGCATTCTGTTGAGATTGTGTACTTCAATACGAATATCGTTATGCTCCCATTCGTCAAAAAGTTTCAGCAAAAGTGACAGACCCATCGAATTAATGCGTTCGATATGGCTAAAATCCAGTACCACAAGAGTTCCAGCCGGTATTGAGTCAAATACGATAAACGCCGATGAAGCATGGGCATCGATAGTACCCATGCAATCAAAGCAATATTGGCCATCGGCATTGGAAATCAGCTTAACCGTCAGTAAAGATGACATAGACATGCTCAGACTCCTATTTTGCTTCCAGCATCAAGCTTACTGTGGTATAGAAACTGAAACCCTGAGTTTGTATCCATAGTGACTGGATTATTCAAGTTCCACAGCGTAGTAACCTGGGTTTTTTGTTGCGGGAAAATCCGAACTTGGAAATAATCCGATAACCGCCACAACATATAGAGTCCGGCGCCGCCGACACCCGCATCGACGCCGGAATCCATGGCATGGGCAATACTTTTAAGAAATACGGACGGCGTTAATGTGCCCCAGTTGTCGGTAACCATCAATCCCATATATTTGTCCGTCAGAGCCAAATCAATGCGTACTTCTTCGTGTTCGGAAAGTTCGCGAGCTATACCTTTTTGATAATAGGGGGTACCTTTACCGTCACGAGGCGCAGCATATAAGCTATTTTCGATCATTTCATCCAAAGCGACAATCAGGCTCTCCAAATGTTCTTCCTGGAGTACTTGCTGATCCTTTAACCAGGCTTGTATTTCTTCCATGATAAACAACTTGTCTTCGGTATGCGTCAATTGAAAATGTTTTTGCAACGAAGCAACGGGGATCAATGTGTATAAATCATCGTCAACGCAATAATGATGCTGATTCAATAATTTTTCCCAACCTAATGCTTTGCAAGTCTCGTTATTGCGAGGCAGAACCCGGCAAATTCCATCCTGACTGAATCGGGGTAATAAATCCGAATAATCTTTATCGGCAAAAAACACCACATATTCCCGCGCGATACGAGGAATAGGATGATCGCCACGACGATAAAACGTATCTGACACACGAATAATATCACTGGCCTCTTCCAGCGAACTATCCGTCGGCATAATCCGGTCGCTGTGGATAACCGTCATAATGGTAATATCGTCGGTAAACGCCCATCCCGCGCAATGGTGGCGCACCGCTTCCAACAAATGATCGCGCAAGACTCCAGGTGTTGCCCCACCATATTGATTAAGAACATACTCTAACCGCTCATATCCGAAAGCTTCGCCATCTGGAGATTCTTCCTCCACCAAGCCATCGGTGAACATAAAAATCCGGTCTCCCAATTCCATTTGCAGTTCGATCGAAGACGTAAAATAATCGGAATCAATACTTTTACCCAAAGGCAAACCGGAAGCCTCCAGCATTTCCCAATGCTGTTCCCGATTCCGCCACAAGTAAGGCAAGACATGCCCTGCATTGGCAAAAATAAGTTTACCGGTAATAGCGTCCACCGTGACGCAGGCCATTGTCATTAATAACGATCGCTGTGCGGTAGCCAGCATAGTTTCGTTGAGCGATTGCAGAATCTCGCCAGGATTACTAATCCCTCCGTGCGCTAACGGATAAATTCCGGCTTTTGCCGCACTCACCATAGTTCCGGCTGCGACGCCATGACCGCTGACATCGCCGACAAGCAATACCGATTTGTGTCCATCGACGACATAATAATCATAATAATCGCCACCCACCTCGGTGGAAGTCAACAGACCGGCCTCACCTTGAATACCCGGTAATTGAATGTTCGGATCCGGCAAAATAGAACGCTGCAAAGAGGCTGCCAGTTCAACCTCCCCTGTTAACCGTGCACTTATTTTTTCAAGCTCGGTATGCGCCTCATGCAACTTGCGTTCTGCCTGTTTTCGTTCGGTGATATCAATGCCTGTCATCAAAAACAGGATCGGCTTGCGGGTTCGTAAATCGTGAACCACCGTCGAATGCCAAATGATATTAATTTGTTCGCCGGTACGAATAGTCAATGGGGTTTCGATTTCATCTGCAAATTCAACCGTACCATACATCATATCGGTAAATAGCTTTTTCAGGAGCCCCTGATCATTTATAGGAATAAACTGTTCAAAAAAATCCTTGCCGCTTATTTCTTCTTCTTCCCAGCCGGTGTTTTCTTCAGCGCAATGATTGAATAAAGTTATTTGCCCGTATGGATCAACGCCGATAATCAAAGCTTCAGCTGTGTTGATAACGTTATCCGCAAAGTTTTTTTCTTCCTGTACTCTAAATGTAGTTTCCTGTAATTTAACAATCAGAGGCCGAAGTAAAATGGCTCCCACCAGCGCCAAAGTAGCCAATGCGAGAAAAAGGATAACATTCTGCAAGTTCAGCGTACCGCTTAGCATTTGTTCGCTCTGCTTTTGATAGACCCTGGTGGCTTCACTGAGGCCTGCCAATATTCGAGGCGACAATTCATCATGCAGTTTGGTCAATGTCGGGCGATTCAATTCTTTTTGCTGGGGGTCCACGTTCAATAAGCTTTTAGAAACCATGATATAGCTATCGATGTAGCGACTCAGTTCAATCGGTTTTTCAAAGTATATTAACTGTATGTCCCTGGACAAGTTATCTTTTTCGCGAACCAGTCTGGAGCCTCTACGAATAAACCGGTCGCCATTTTGCAAGGTTGCAAAATTATCTTTGAGTAAAGTTTGGTCTTTAATGATTTGGCTACGAATGGCATTTGTTTTACTATGATCGCTTACGTAATGAAGCTGTAATGTCAGGAAGTTAATCTCACTCACTAAATGACTGAGTTCGGTGCTTAACTTGACTAACGCGATATTGCCCTCCTGCCTGAGTAAATCGGTGGTAAGAACAAAATAAGTTCCGCAGTTCACTAGCGCCAATACGACTAAAACCGTTACATATTGGCTCAGCAAATAATTAATCAGTCGTCGGAAATATTCTTGCATAGCGCCACACCCCACTGTTTTCTTATACTATTTTTTCAGGTTTTTCGGATCTTAACTTATCCGGCATAGCGGCTGCTCAAGCTCCAACATAAAGAAACCATCTCCGGTTGGTTGAAATGCGGGATGCCCGAAATAACCAGTACAAAGCGGGTATTGCCGATATACAGCGGCCAAAAACCGATTTTGCTGTGCCCTTTCGCATCGACAACCGCCCAGGCGCTGCTGGACAACCCGAGATTGTTCATCAACAGCCCGGCCCTTCGTTCATGAATGGTAGCTATTTCCGCCCCCAAAGCCGACAACTCTTCCGCCACTTCATGGGCAAAACCATGACTGGCCAGATAAAATCCTTGGTTATCGGCCAATAAAACCTTGCCATTTTCCGAAAGCGGGGCGAGTAAGTCCGGCAATATTTGTTCCAACGCGCCAGTCGGCGCATCGATTGCCTGCTCCAGCCCTTGAATAAACCCCAGTTTCTGGCAATGGTGCAGTAATTCCAGTCCTTTTTGCGGCTCATCCAATGCCATTAACGCCATCAATTGCCCGATGGACAAGACCGGCGTATGTTTCCGCCTGAACAAGGCCCGTAAAAATTGTCGGGTTTTATCGTTTTCTTTTGACGCCACGGCATAATAAGCCCCCGTCGGCGTTGGGTAGATAAAAAGGCCTTCTATAAGCTTATAGTCGGCCATGCTTAGGCTTCCAGGCCGGGATCCAAGGAATAGAGCAAAGCCTGTATCAAGAGCGAAACATCATTTTTGACCCGTGCATCGACTGCAAAAACCGGCGGGTTGATACCCAGTTCTTTTAATCTTTGCTGATAGTCGCCGATCATCGGTCTGTTACTTACATCCATTTGCGTCACCCCAATGGCCACATGGGTTTCGGCAATAAAGTCGGCAAAGGCGTCCAGGAAAAACTTCATGTCCAGAAAGGGGTCGGCACGCGTATTGTCCAGTAGTAAAATCAGGCCGATGCCGCCCGATGTCAGAATATCCCACATGAAATCGAAGCGTTCTTGACCGGGCGTCCCATAAAGATGCAGCTTTTCACCGTCGGTCAAATTCATCACGCCATAATCCATCGCCACCGTCGTGGCTGATTTTCTGGTTTTGGTCATATCGCTGGCAGCGGCGTCGGTTTTAATCGGCGCACTATCACTGATGGTATGAATGGCTGTGGTTTTCCCCGCACCGACAGGCCCGGTAAAGATTATTTTGTACTGACTCATGTGTTTTAAGCTTCCATTAGACCTTAATTTAACCGCAACTTATTGATAATACGCCGCAGCAAGCCTTGTTTTTTATCGGGCTTAAGTGCTTGCGGCGCCACTTCAATGTCCGCATTTCTGGCGGCCTGGCCTAGCAGGCCAAGCGCGGCGGCGGCGCTGATAAAGACAAAAACATACTCGGGTTTTATATGAAGCGTCCTGGCGATATTGGTTGCGGTTCGAGGTTTTTCTATCAGCAATGCGGCTATCCGCAACGCATGCGGCGTCACTAACAAACGGGTAAAGTTAGGCCAATGCTTCAGATAAAACGGGCGCTCTATATCGAAAGGCTCGGGATAACGCCCTTTTGAAGTCCAACAAGCCAATTTCCATAACAGCGCATCCATAGTCTGAAATTTATCCAGGGCTTCACCGTCAAGCGGTTTGGACTTTATCTCGGTAAGCGACATTTTTTGATTGTCGTTTTTGTTGATGATTATGCTGGCAAAGGCGCGTAATTGTCTGTCATCGGCATCCAGCCAGACTTCGTTGCTGTGCGGAAAAATAAGCACCGGCTTCCAGCCGGAGTTTAATTGCAGTACTTGCGCACGGGCGCGCGATACTTTAAAAGCGGATTGCAGATAGCCTTGAAAGTAATCACGGGGATTATAACGTGCGTCTTTGACTTGTCGGCTGTCTCCGATATCCACCGACTTCATGCCCCCCATTAAGGCAGTAAAACCTTTTTCATCCATGTGCATGGCCGCACGGTGCTTGGAGGTTTTATTGCGTTCATTCAAGTCGGCGGTATGACGCTTCAAAGGCGCGGGCACTGAAGGTTTTGCGTCGCTTTCAACCTTCCCGCTCGCGTCGGCGTTCTGATCCACCTCTGTCAGCGAGGCCACTAAAACCGTCTGGTTGTCATCCTTGTCGGCGTTTTGGATGTGTTCCCGTGCTTGCGCCAGAACCGCCAGCATGGCGTCTGTCTGAATGGGTTTTTGCACAAACAGGAAGCTGCCGTTGCCCATAGGTTTTAATGACAGGACAATCAGCGGCCGAGCGGATTTTTCATGCAACAGTTTTTCCAGCAGAACCCGGCTCCTGGGCAGATCCGCATCGATAATATTGACTTCGGCGTCGTTGTCATCAGAAACGGTGATCGCAGCATTTTTACAAGGCCCAAGCAGATATTGGGCCAGCGTTTTATAGGTACGCTCATCCATGCCTAAAAGGGCGACTTTTAAAGCGGTTTTGCCTTTATTCGACATGTGAGTCCGAGCGCCCTTTAAAATAATTTTTTAAATTCTTCCAGTCTTCCGGCAAAACCCTTTCATCTACCGACAGCTCTGAGGCCATTTTTTCAAAGCGGGCTTGTTCGTGCGTCGACCGGTAAAGTTCCAGCAAGGCATGGTGCAGAGGCAGGCGTTCTGGGCGCTCTTGTATGGCAACTTCGAGAATAGTCATCGCTTCATCCAGTTGACTGTATTTCATGGCATCCTCGGCCAAATGCAAAGGATCATGGTCAAAAACAACGGCAGCAGTTACTGTTTCGATTAATGTGCTTGTCCCTTCAAGGCCCTTGCTGAACACCGAAAAACGATTGCCCGGCAGCACCGCTATATCTTGAGTGGAGTCGGCCAAAGCCGTATTGAGTATATCCCGTTGTGCAGCGGTCAATTGGGAGCGTGCGCCCTGCACCATTTTTCTGCTGATAGCATGCCCCCGGTGATTCAATACCATCAGAAAATCCACCAGGGCGGCGAACAATGGTTCAGTCAGGCGCTCCCGATAACACCAGTAAATGCGCCGGACATGGGCGAGCAAACAGCCGGGATTTCGCGAGAGTTCATGCACCAGTCCAGTCAGATAATCACTTTCGTTTTGATTATCGAAATTTGACAAGTCATCCATCGATCCCACAAAAAAGCGCCGTACTGAAGATGGGGCGCCTTCGGAATCATCCGCACAAATAATCAGGGGTTTAAAGGTTGGGTTCATGGGCTATTCTCTGACAATTGTGCCAAAGCATAGCGTCAAATCTGAAATTTTTCCGGATTTAAAGCGCAAACCGGAACTCTGTCACATTTTTATGAACCTACGCCTATCTCGAAATCGACACGCTTTTTTAGCAGGCAACGTTAAAAAGCCGCTTAAAATTAGTACTGCTTTGTTCGGCTATCGTCTCTACCGTGACGCCTCTTAATTGGGCGATTTTTTCGGCAACGTAGCGCACATAAATCGGATAATTGGGTTTGCCCCGAAAAGGGGTCGGCGCCAGATAAGGGGAGTCGGTTTCGATCAAAAACCGGTCGGCGGGTATTTTTTGCGCTGTTTCCTGAATGGCCTTGGCGTTGTTAAAAGTCACGATACCCGAAAAGGAAATATAAAAATTCAGCTCCATGGCACGCACGGCAAAATCCCAATCTTCGGTAAAGCAATGGATAACACCGCCGATCCGGTCTGCGCCCTCTTCTTCGAGAATTTTCAGGGTATCGTCACGGGCGTCCCGGGTATGGATAATCAAAGGTTTTTTTAATGTTTTGGCTGCCTGGATATGCCGCCTGAACCGCTGATGCTGCCAGGTCAAATCACCTTCGCTTCTGAAATAATCCAGGCCGGTTTCACCGATTGCCAGCACTTTCTCGCTTTGCCCCAAACGGATCAATTCATCAGCCGTAGGGTCCTTACCGTCCTGAACATTGGGATGCACGCCCACCGTCAGCGAAATCTGCGGATAGCCGGAGGTCAGGGCACACAGAGTCGGGTAAGACTCAAGGTCTATGCTGATGCACAGCATGTGCTCGACCCGGTTTTCGGTAACTGCCTGCATAAAACAGGAAAAGTCATTTTGGTACGGCGTCAGATCGATACGATCCAGATGACAATGGGAGTCGATAAACATAACGGTGTCTTTATTATACCTTTCGCACTTCAAATTTCGGCACCGCTTTAAGGAGGCGCCGGGGTGTTCGGCAAAGGCTTTGCCAGCATGGACGTATTCACGGCGTCCTTTGACGGACACTCCGGTGCCGAATTTTGATCTACGATGAGTATATTAAAAAAATAAACTCACATCGTATGTGTGGCGCGATCCGATTCCAGGCTGCCGGCCAGATAGGTCTCGATTTTATTGCGCGCGCTGCCGCCGTCCTGATCACTGAATTGCACGCCAATGCCTGTGGTACGGAAGCCTTCGGAGCCGTTCGGCGTTTTCCAGACGATTTTACCGGCAATGGGCAGGCGCTCGGTTTCTTCCATCAGATTGAGCAACATAAAAACTTCCTGGCCCATATCATAATTGCGGTTGGTGGGAATAAACAGGCCGCCATTGGTAATATACGGCATGTAAGCCGAATACAGCGCGTTTTTATCTTTGATTGAAAGCGACAAGATGCCTTGTCTGGATGATGATTCCGCCATGGTGCCTCTACTGTCTGTTAAGCGTTGACCAGTGTATTAATACTTCTTCAAACATCAACTGCTTGTTTAGTTGCGTATCGAGCCTTGAACGGTTCAATACAACGACATCGTACAATGAATACAACAGTTTTAATTCTAGCCCTTGGGCCCGATTTTGCAAGAAGTGAAATAAATCCGGATTATGCAGCCCAGGGCGCGGTGTTCGATAAATACATTTGACGAGATCGGTTACCCAGCCGACGACCCAGAACAATAACAGCGATGGCGAGTGCTTACACCATTCTTCGGCAACCATGACCGGATGGAGCTGATGATCGGCGACAGCTTGCCATTGCTCAAAACATTTTTGGCGCAATGGTAAAGTATCATTTTGCGCATACTCCAGCACCTGTAAAGGCGCACCTTGCGCTAATCTGAGCAAAACTTCCGCATCATCGGTTATGTTTTGGGCTTGCAGCCATTGAATGACCACTTTTTCGTCAGGAGACGCTACCGCCAGTTTCTGGCAGCGGCTTCTGATGGTCGCGGGCAATTTGCCGGGCCGGTCGGTCAGCAACAACAAAACGGTACGCTCGCCCGGTTCTTCAAGAAATTTCAGAAAGGCATTAGCGGCGGCGGTGTTCAACTGGTCGGCCGGATTGATAATGACCACACGATAATTGTCATACTGCGGCTTCAATGACAACTTGACCAGACTGTCGCGTATTTTACCGATAGTGATGGCTTTGCCGGGTTCATCAGGCGTGATGTGCATCAAATCAGGATGCGTGTGCGCTTTGATCAATTGACAGCTATGGCAATGTCCGCAACCCAACCCATCGGACAAAGGCTCCGAACACAGCAACGCAAGCGCAAACTGATGCGCCAGAACTTCTATACCCAGGCCTTTGTTACCGGTGAGCAGCAAAGCCTGCGGCACACGCTGCCGCGCAATGTAAGCTGCGAGTTGACGCCAGTCTTGTCGTTGCCACGGCAATAAACTATCGGTGTCGATCATGGGCCAGCAAGGGGTGCAATAATTCAATGATATCATGGCGGACATCGACCAGAGACCGGTCTGCCTTGATTAACTTGACACGCTCGGGATAAAGCTCCGCCTGTACCAGATAAGACCGTCTGACGCGCTCAAAAAAGTCCAGCGCTTCGGATTCGAAGCGATCCGGTTTGCCGCGTTGCCTCGCCCGGCACAAACCTGTTTCGACCGGAGCATCCAATAACAAGGTCAAATCGGGCTTAAGCCCCGCTTGTACAAAATTTTCCAGCCAACCGATAGCCGCTTGGCTCATGGCACGTCCGCCCCCCTGATAGGCATAGGTCGCATCGGTGAAACGGTCGCACAAAACCCATGTGCCTGCCGCCAGCGCCGGTAAAATAACAGTATCGATATGCTGCGAGCGGGCGGCAAACAACAGCAATAATTCAGCCTGTTCGGTGACCCGCTCGTCATCATGAGCCAACAGCAGGGCGCGTATTTTTTCCGCTAAATGCGTACCGCCCGGCTCCCGCGTTACGATCACACAGACCCCATGTTCAGCCAGATAGCCTTTGATAAAGTCGAGGTTGGTGGTTTTTCCGACGCCCTCCCCGCCTTCCAGGGTAATAAACTTGCCTTTGTGCATTTTTTTAGTGTTTCAATTGATAGCGGGCCACAGCCTTGTTATGTTCTTTTAACGTCGCCGAAAACACATGGCTGCCATCGCCTTTAGCGACAAAATACAGACTTTTTCCGGAAACCGGATGCAACACGGCATGAATCGCCTCACGCCCCGGCAGCGCGATTGGCGTTGGCGGCAAGCCTTTTATTAAATAGGTATTGTATGGCGTGGGTGTTTTAAGGTCCTGGCTTCTGATATTGCCCTGATAGTCCGCCCCCATGCCGTAAATAACGGTTGGGTCGGTTTGCAGCGGCATGCCTTGTTTGAGCCTACGCAGAAATACACCGGCAATCAAGGGCCGCTCTTGGGCCACTGCCGTTTCTTTTTCAACAATGGACGCCAGAATAAGGGCCTGATAAGGCGATTCCAGTGGCAAATCCGGCTGTTTTTGCTGCCATTCCTCGTTCAAAATCATCCGCATCCGCTGATAGGCCCGTTTTAAAAGCGTCGCGTCCGTAGTGTTTTTTTCAAAAAAATAAGTATCCGGAAAAAAAAGTCCTTCGGGATGCGTCTGCTCCGAACCCAGACCCAACAGCAGAGTTTCGCCATTGACCTGCGTTTTTTGCAAGGCCGGATGCTTTTGTATCGCTTCCAGAATTTGCCGATAAGCCCAGCCTTCGGGAAACGTTATTGTATACTGACGGGTTTTGCCGGACGCCAGCAAAGCCAGAATCGCCGGTGCCGTCACCCCTTTATCAATTTCGTATTCCCCGGTTTTCAAACGACCGGCCAAATGATGCCGGTAAGCGTGCACTTTAAACCATAACGGCTTTATGCGGATATTTTGATCCAATAATTTTCGGGTAATCCGGTTAAATGAATCACCTTTCTCGATTTCGATATAAACCACGCTGTCGGTCACGGGCAAGGTCACCGCATCCTGATAATCCATCCACAACCAGGCACACACGAAACTGCCGACCAATACCAGCCATCCGGGCAAACGGGAAAATTTTCTCATTGCCCCAACCATTGCTGTTTATAACACGCCAGCCATGACATGATTCGCCGGGTCACAGTCCCTTTGACAAAAATCCGGGTTTCCAATTCGGTGACCGGCCACAAACCGATAATCGAATTACAGACAAAGATTTCTTCGGCCGCCAGCAAATCAGGCGTTTTAAAAAAATGCACGGCCACTTCAAGCCGGTTTAACTTCGCCAATTCAATGATTATTTCGCGCATGATTCCCGCGACACCGGTCTGTGTCAGCGGCGCGGTATGAAGCTGGCCATCGGCTATGTAAAACAGATTGGTCATGGTACCTTCAATGACATGGTCATTGCTATCGAGCATCAAGCCCTCCTGAATAGCCGCCTCGCTCCATTCGGCCCGCGCCAGCACCTGTTCGAGCCGGTTTAAATGCTTGATTCCGGCCAGAGCCGGGTTCAATCCCAATCGGGTGCTGCAAAACCTCGCGCGGATGCCTTGCCGTTTAAAAACTTCGGGATATTCCGGGAACGGGTGCAGACTGATGACGCGGGTAGGTTGAAGGACATCGGGCTGGCGATAGCCGCGCCCCCCCAAACCCCGGGTGATAATAACTTTAAGAACCGCTTGCGCTTGATTTTCAGCCAGACTTTGCGCTTCGTGCACCAGTAAATGCCGGTCGGGACAGGGGATTTTAAGACGTTCACAGCCTAGCTTTAAGCGTTTGAGATGGCGATCGAGATAAACGGGATGTCCGCCGCTAATCTCGATAGTCTCGAACAAGCCGTCGCCGTATTGAAAACCACGATCGAAAATACTTACAAATTGCCGAGGCTCACCATTAACCAGAACCATCAGGGCAACGACACATGCAATTCACGGCAACTTCTATTCGTAGCGTTTGAACACCAAACAACCATTGGTGCCGCCAAAACCAAATGAATTGGATATAGCCACATCGATATTCATATCCCGCGCCGTATTGGGCACATAATCGAGGTCACATTCAGCACCCGGATTGTCCAGATTAATAGTCGGCGGCGCGATTCGGTGTCTGATGCTCAAAGCCGTCAATACCGCTTCGATACCGCCGGCTGCGCCCAGCATGTGCCCCAGCATCGATTTGGTGGAGCTGATGGCAATTTTATAGGCATGATCGCCCAGGGCTGTTTTGGTCGCCTGCGTTTCGCCCAGGTCACCGGCCGGTGTGGACGTTCCGTGGGCATTGATATAATCGACATCTTCAGGATTCAGCCCGGCATCGCGCAAGGCATTTTTCATGCAGCGCGCAGCACCTTCGCCGCCAACCGCAGGCGAGGTCATGTGATAAGCGTCCCCGCTCATGCCATAACCGACCAGTTCGGCGTAAATTTTAGCGCCACGCGCTTTGGCGTGCTCCAATTCCTCCAGAACCACCACGCCGGCGCCATCGCTCAGGACGAAACCGTCACGATCCTGATCCCAGGGCCTGCTCGCCGCTTGTGGATTATCGTTTCTTCGAGATAGGGCTTTGGCCGCCGCAAATCCCCCCATCGCTGTGGGCGATGTGGTGCAGCGCTCGGCGCCGCCCGCAATCATGACATCGGCATCACCGTATTTGATCAATCGAGCCGCATCGCCGATATTATGGGCGCCCGTGGTACAAGCCGTCACTATGGCAAAATTGGGCCCTTTCAAGCCATATTTTATCGACAGGTTACCGGAAATCATGTTGATGATATTACCCGGCACGAAAAACGGCGAAATGCGCCGGGATCCGCTTTTCAGGTAGGTGGCATAACAGTCTTCGATGCCGGTGATGCCGCCAATACCGGCTCCGATAGCCACGCCGATACGTTCCGCATTGGCTTCGGTCACTTCGAGACCTGCGTCTTCAAAAGCCTGGGAACCTGCGGCCAGGCCATAATGAATGAAACCGTCCATTCGTTTTGCATCTTTTTCGGGGATGTATTGATTGGCATCAAAGCCCCTGATGACACCGCCGAAAGTTGTCGGAAACAGCGAAATGTCGAACGAATCAATCGGTGTAATACCGCTTTTACCGTTAACAACCGCGTTCCAGGTATCCTGGACATTATTTGCTAACGGCGTAATAGCGCCTAGGCCTGTTATCACAACTCGGCGTTTACTCAATTTTTTATACCTGAAGCAATGTACGGAAGATACGTTTTATAACGCGGACAATTGAGCTTTTTCATTGCCCACGTCAACCCATGCCTTATTCCTGAAATAAGGCATCACGAAATCAAGCCTCGGAAAGTGGATGAATGACTATACTTCGCGCGGCCACATTTGCTGTTAAGCTAACGTGCTATTTTGCCCGATAGCGGCGTTGCGAAAACAGTTGCATAGCTCGCTATCGCTAAGTTTTCGCGCCTTGCTCTCGACTGCCTGTTCCCGACGCAGTCTACCGCTTACTTCCTTGTAAGCGTCGAACGAAATAGCTTATGCCATAAAAGCCGCAAACATGCCCGCGCGAAGTATATCACCCACTCACCTGAATGATGATTTAAGCACTTTTTTCTACATAATCGATGGCTTGCTGGACGGTCGTTATTTTTTCCGCCTCATCATCCGGAATTTCACATTCGAATTCTTCTTCAAGCGCCATGACGAGTTCAACGGTATCTAAAGAGTCTGCTCCAAGATCATCCACGAAAGAAGCATCGTTACCGATATCTTCTTTAACACCCAATTGTTCCGCGACAATCTTTTTTACTCTTTCTTCAACATTACTCATAATTATTATCCTCAACAATGTAAGCTCATCAATAAAATATATTGCTTACAATAGTATAGTTATTTTATCTTATTGGAAATCCCGCCTTCATCAATTCCGGACGGCGGAAGAATTATACTTGATATTGCAACAAAGTCATCAAATTAAGGCATAAACATGCCTCCATTCACATGCAGGGTTTCGCCGGTAATATAAGCGGCCTTTTCAGAAGCCAGAAACGAAACAGCATACGCTATTTCAGCGACAGCACCCAGTCGGCCTAACGGAATGGAAGCCAGCAAAGCGTCTTTATGATCTGAGGCCAGGTCACGGGTCATGTCGGTATCGATAAAACCCGGCGCAACTACGTTTACGGTAATTCCACGCGAACCGACTTCTTTCGCCATTGACTTGGTAAAGCCTATCATTCCGGCCTTGGCCGCCGCATAGTTGGCCTGCCCGGCATTACCGGTGACGCCGACGACCGATGAAATATTGATGATACGGCCTTTTTTGGCTTTCATCATGCCGCGCAGAACCGCCTTGCTCATTCTGAAAACCGACGTCAGATTGGTATCGACGATAGCGCTCCATTCTTCATCTTTCATGCGCAGCAGCAGATTATCCCGGGTTATGCCGGCATTGTTGACCAGAACCACAGGCGCGCCATAGGCATCGTTGACGGCTCTAAGCATCTGTTCAATAGACTCGGGGTCGGCGACATCGAGCTTGAAGCCTTTACCGGCCTCAGTTAAATAGGCCGAAATCGCTTCGGCGCCGCTATCGGAAGTTGCCGTGCCAATGACAAAAAAACCATCCGCCACCAATTGTTCGGCAATGGCGCGGCCAATACCGCGACTGGCACCCGTCACCAAGGCAAGCTGTTTAGTCATCGAATGCCTCCATCGTTTGCTTTAAAGTTTCCGGATCGAAAATACTGAAGTGCTCGGCATTTGTCGCGATGCGTTTATTCAGCCCCGATAATACTTTACCCGGGCCACACTCGACAAAACGGATAACACCCTGATCCGCCATGAATCTGATACTGTCCGACCAGCGCACAGGCTTGAATAACTGCTCTTTCAGCGCGTTACAAATAACTTCCGGCGCACCGTGAGCGCGGGTATCCACATTGTGGATCAGAATCATTTCCGGTGCTTTAAGGGGGGTGTTCTGTAGAAAATCATTCAGCTTGTCGGCAGCGGACGCCATCAAAGCGCAGTGTGACGGCACGCTGACGGGCAACAACACGACACGCTTGGCGCCCGCTTCTTTTGCCAGCGCCATGGCCCGCTCGACCGCCGTTTTGGCGCCGGCGATGACCACTTGCCCCGGGGCGTTATAATTGACCGGCGCGACTATTTCACCGTCTGCGGCGTCTTGACAGACTCGGACTACGATATGATCCTCAAGCCCCAATACCGCCGCCATGGCTCCCTGCCCTACCGGAACCGCCGCCTGCATCAACCGTCCCCGCTCCGCCACCAGGCGAATGCCGTCCTCAAAGGACAGCGCGTTAGCGCAAACCAAAGCGGTATATTCGCCCAGGCTGTGCCCCGCCACCCAGGCGGGACGGATGGCGCTGTTCCGGCACCAAACTCGCCACACGGCATAACCTGCCGCCAACATCGCAGGCTGGGTGTTTTGCGTCTGATTCAGCTCTTCAAGCGGCCCCTGTGTCACCATTTTCCACAAATCCCGAGCCAAAACGTCCGAAGCTTGTTCGAAAGTCTGCCTGACTTCAGAATAACTGTCAGCCAAAGCCGACATCATGCCTACCGATTGCGACCCCTGCCCCGGAAAAACAAAGGCCAGATTATAAATTTGTTCCGTCATTTGCGCTTATCTCTTTGAATCAATATTTTATTAATGCCGAGCCCCAGGTGAAACCCGCGCCAAAAGCTTCCATCAAGACCACATGACCGCGCTGAATACGGCCGTCACGAATCCCTTCATTCAAGGCCAGAAGCACTGAAGCGGAAGAAGTATTGCCTTGCGTTTCAAGTGTCAGTATTACATTGTCCATCGACATTTTTAATTTTTTGGCCGTCGCGGCAATAATCCGGGTGTTGGCCTGATGCGGAACCAGCCAATCGACTTCCGACTGTTGCATGTTGTTGGCCGCCAGCGTTTCATCGACGATGCGGCCCAAGGTGTTGACCGCCACTTTAAAAACTTCATTGCCGCGCATATTGATATAACCCGATTCGTCCCGATTGGCTTTAGCTGCCGACTGGGGATTGGGCAAATATAACAAATCTTCGTAGCCGCCGTCCGAATGGATATGGGTCGATAAAATGCCCGCTTGTCCGGACGCTTCGAGCAGCACGGCGCCGGCGCCATCGCCGAACAAAATACAGGTGCCGCGATCGGTCCAATCGACGACACGCGAGCAAATTTCAGAGCCGACTACCAACACTTTGTCCGCCGCGCCGGATTTGATGTATTGATCGGCGATACTCAAGGCAAAAACAGAACCCGAACACGCCGCTTGAATATCAAAAGCCACACAGTTTTGAATATTCAGACGCTGCTGCAACAAACAGCCGGTGCTTGGATATATTCGATCCGGTGTTCCGGTCGCCACAATAATCAGATCAATTTCTTCCGCTTCGATTCCGGCGGTTTCAATCGCCTGTCTGGCGGCAATCTCGCCCATGCTGGAGGCGGTTTCGTCAGAGCCTGCAACACGGCGGCTTCTGATTCCGGTGCGCTCATAAATCCAGGCATCGGAAGTATCCACGGTTTGCGATATATCGATATTGGTGACTACTCGTTTCGGCAGATAACCGCCGGTACCGATAATTCTTGTATAGCGCATCATGAATCGGCTCTTTCCAACAACAGAGCTTCAACTTTTTCGGCTATTTTCCGCGTGATGTCTTGTTCCGCCTCGATTTCGGCCAAATGAATCGCTGTTTCAAAAGCCAAGGCATCGGCGCCGCCATGACTTTTGATAACCAAGCCGCGCAAGCCTAAAAAACTGGCGCCATTATAAAGTCTGGGATCGATGCGTTGTCTGAATTTTTTCAACACCGGGAAAGCCGCCATAGCCGCCAATTTTGTCAGCGCGTTACGGCCAAACGCCTCTTTCATGGCCGCGCCTATCATCTTGGCCGCACCTTCTATCGACTTGAGCGCCACATTGCCGACAAAACCATCCGCCACAATCAGGTCGACTTTGATAGTACCGGCATTGAGCGAATCACCTTCAACATAACCGATATAATTAAGGGACGAATGCTCCAGTAATTTCGCCGCCGCCTTTACCTGCTCGTTGCCCTTGACTTCTTCTTCACCGATGTTCAACAAGCCGACCTTCGGGTTTTCAATATGCTCGACCGCCTTGACCACTTCCGAACCCATTACGGCAAACTGGAACAGATTTTCGGCAGTGCAATCGACATTAGCGCCCAAATCCAGCGCATGAGTGTGTCCGTAAATAGAAGGCAGCGTGGAAATAATGGCGGGGCGATCTATGCCCGGAATCATTTTCAACACAAATCGGGCCGTGGCCATCAACGCACCGGTATTACCGGCGCTGACGCAGGCATTGGCCCGGCCGTCACGCACCAGATTGATGGCAACGCGCATCGAGGAATCTTTTTTGTTTTTGAGCGCCTTCGAAGGCGACTCATCCATGCCGACGCATTGCGAGGCATGCTGAATCGAGAGCCGTCCGTTGAAAGTGACCAAAGCTTCAGACAAACGCTCATTGAGCACCGCCTCGTCACCCACTAAAATCAGCTTTAAATCGGGATTGCTTTTCAGGCAAGCCAATGATGCCGGAATGGTGACGGCCGGGCCGTGATCGCCGCCCATGGCATCGATTGAAAGGGTTAAACTCACGCCGACGAATGACCTTGGAAGAAATTAGACAGGCAGCCGGGCCATTGAAGGCCCGGCTGAACGATGAGTGGAACGGTAAGAAATCAGTCTTCGTCGTTGAGGTTGACGACTTTTCGACCTTTAAAGAAACCTTCCGGACTGACATGATGGCGTAAATGCGTTTCGCCGGTCATCGGGTCCTGCGCCAGGGTTTTGCTGGTCAAAGCATCGTGAGAACGACGCATACCACGTCTTGAACGGGTTACTTTACTTTTTTGTACGGCCATTATTGGTCTCCGGTATCTTTAAGTTTGGCTAAAATGGAAAAAGGGTTATTTAAATTAGATAGTTCATTTTTTGAAGCCGCTTGACTCAAAACAGACTGCGCATTCTCATAACAGCGCTCCCGGTGTTTCGGAAACGCGGGCAGTGCGAGCAACAGCTCATCTTCGACAATATCTTTAAGCGGAATTTTTTTATCACCGACCCATAACGGCTCATACGCTTCCGGCAAGGCATCGGCGGCAGCCATCGAGCTCACGATGCCCAGCTTGATAGTACTGTCTACCAGCAAAGCCATTGTTTGCAGACAATTCTGGCAACGCACGACCAAAGTCGCGCTGACGCGCCCTTCCACCGTAGCCAATCTGCCCACTTTGGCAAACACAAGCGTAACAGCCACGGTACCGGAATTCTCCGCCAGTACCGAGGACAAGCGATCAAGGCTACTGAGTTTTATCCGCCCTGTCAATTCGCTGTGCTTGTCGGCAAAGGCCAAAGGGTCTATGAATTCAGGCAATCTATCCAACATAACCGGGTAATAATATCCGTAAACTACATTTGCGTCAAACCCTGTAAAACAGCAAAGCGCCCTCCCTACACATCCGGCAACAGGTGTCATCGGTTCCCGGCATCGAGTATTTTCAATTTCAGTAAATAAATGCGGCGGCTGTCGGCCCTGAGCACTTCGAAACGAAACCGGTCAATCACCACTTTTTCACCTTTTTTCGGCAAATGCCCCAATTGCGTGACGATAAAACCGCCTACGGTATCGTATTCATCACTGGCGAATTTTGTTGAAAAATAGTCATCCAATTCTTCTATCGGCGTCAATGCCTTGATCGTGTACTCATTGTCCCCGCGCTGGATAATCGAATCCTCATCGACCTGATCGTGCTCGTCCTCGATTTCGCCGACAATCTGCTCCAGTACATCCTCGATGGTTACAAGACCCGCTGCCGTGCCGTATTCATCAACCACAATCGCCATATGATTGCGATTGGTTCTGAACTCCTTCAACAATACATTCAGTCGTTTGCTCTCGGGAATCACGCTGACCGGGCGCATCAGATCTTCGACGCTGACGTCAAGATCAGTCAAGGCATGCGGCAACAGGTCTTTGGCCAGCAACACACCGACCACGGTGCTGCGGTCATCTTCAATAACAGGAAAGCGCGAATGCCCATGCTCCAGCACCAACGGCAGAATGGTTCTCAATTGCGCATCCACGGGCACCACCACCATTTGTATGCGCGGCACCATGATGTCACGGGCGCGCATTTGAGAAACGCGCATAACGCCTTCGATCATCATAAAAGCATCGGATCCCAGCACATGCTTTTCCCGCGCTTCTTTCAGAATTTCCAGCAGGTCGTCCTGATCCTGCGGTTCACCGCTCAGAAACTGACTTAATCGGCTGATCCAGCTTTTCTGCGGCGACGGGTGACTCAAATGAGAGGATTCCTCGCTCATGCGTTTCAGGCCTCGTGATACGGATTGGTGATATTCAGTTGCGCAAGGATTTTTATTTCTTCAGCTTCCATGATTTCGGCCTCCGCGTCATTGTCATGATCATAACCCAACAGATGCAAAACGCCATGCACGACAATATGCGCCCAGTGATGTTGCAGTGGTTTACCCTGATCACGAGCCTCTTGCGCCAGTACCGGCGCGCAAATGACCAAATCGCCCAATAAATTCAACGGCACATTTTTCGGTGCGGCAAAGGGGAAACTCAGGATATTGGTCGGTCCTGATTTATGGCGATAGCGCCGGTTCAGCTCGCTACTTTCTTTTTGATCAACGATGCGGATGACCAGTTCGGTATCCGCCGGGTAATCCGCCAAAGCGCTATCGACCCAGCCTTGTAACTGTTCCGCCGAAGGCACGTTGTCAGCCGCTACCGCCAGCTGTATGTCAACTTCATTCATCCGGTTTTTTCTGCGTTTTCCGCTCGTAGGCTTCATAGGCCAGGACAATACGCTGAACCAACGGATGCCTGACCACATCCTTGGCGTCAAAGAAAGTGAAGCTGATACCGTCCACATCTTTCAATACTTCCAGCACATGGCGCAAGCCGGACATTTTTTCGGAAGGCAAGTCGATTTGCGTGACATCGCCGGTTATCACGGCGGTGGAACCGAAACCCACCCGGGTCAGAAACATTTTGATTTGTTCGGTAGTGGTATTCTGGGCTTCATCGAGAATGATAAAGGAATCGTTCAGGGTCCGACCGCGCATGAAAGCCAAAGGCGCCACTTCGATTACGTCTTTTTCGATCAGTTTTTCCACGCGTTCAAAACCCAGCATTTCATAAAGAGCATCATACAAAGGCCGCAAATAAGGATCGACTTTCTGTGCCATATCGCCCGGCAAGAAGCCCAGTTTTTCCCCTGCTTCCACAGCCGGTCGCACCAGAATTATGCGCCTGACTTTTTCACTTTGCAAAGCATTGACGGCACAGGCAACCGCCAGATAGGTTTTACCGGTTCCGGCAGGCCCCACGCCAAAATTAATATCATAATCGCGTATTTTTTTCAGATAGCTTTGTTGATTCGGCCCCCGGCCTCTTACCACGCCGCGCTTGGTTTTAATAAAAACTGTGTCGGTGACGGCCGCCTGTTCCGCAAGGGGTGCGCCGATTGCTTCGATGCTGGCTTCCTGCATCGCCAGATGCACTTGTTCGGGGGTCAATAATTCATGTTCGGTCACGGCAAATAAGTTCCGCATCAAGGCACAGGCGGCCGTCACCGCCTCTTCTTCGCCGCTCACTTTAAAACTATTGCCGCGATTGGCTATCTCGATGCGCAAGCGCTTTTCAATTTGCCTCAGATGGGCATCGAACTGACCGCAAAAATTGGATAATCGGCCATTATCGGCCGGTAACAGGGTAAGCTCCTGGGAAGACATCGAGACTCAGCTATTTAACAGTATTTTTTCGACAGAGGATGCGATCATGCGTCCGCGCAAGGAGTTAGGCAAGGCTTCGGTAATGTGCACATCGACAAATTGCCCGGCCAGTCGCGGATGCCCGATAAAATTGACGACCCGGTTGTTTTCGGTGCGTCCCTGCATTTGCAGCGGATTTTTTCTGGAAGGCCCTTCAACCAGAACAGTCTGCACGGTATCCACCATAGCCTTTGAAATAGCGGCCGCCATGGCATTGATGCGATCTTGCAAGCGCGCAAGCCGCTGTTTTTTGACAGCGGTCGGCACATCGTCGGGCAATTCGGCTGCGGGCGTTCCAGGACGGGGACTGTAAATAAAACTGTAGGAAAGATCGAAGCCGACGGCCTCGATCAACGCCAGGGTCTCTTCGAACTGCGCATCGGTTTCACCGGGAAAACCGACGATGAAATCGGACGACAATGAAATACCCGGACGCACTTGCCGCAGTTTTTTGATAATCTCGATATAATCGGCGCGCACATGGCCGCGTTTCATCATTTTCAGAACCGGGTCGCTGCCGCTTTGCACCGGCAAATGCAAATGATCGACCAACTGCGGAATTTCGGCAAACGCCGTGATCAGACTATCGGTGAATTCGACCGGATTCGACGTGGTAAAGCGTATCCTGTCTATACCGTCAACTGCCGCGACATGATGCAGCAACAAGGCAAAATCGGCGATGCCGCCATCCGCCATCAAGCCCCGATAAGCATTGACATTTTGTCCCAGTAAATTGATTTCACGCACACCTTGTCTCGCCAACGCACTGATTTCGGCAATCACGCCCTCCAGCGGCCGACTGATTTCTTCGCCGCGCGTATAAGGCACCACACAAAAAGAACAATATTTGCTGCAACCTTCCATGACCGAAACAAAAGCCTTCGGCCCTTCCGCGCGAGGTTCGGGTAAGGCGTCGAATTTTTCAATTTCGGGAAAACTGATGTCAATGACCCGCCGGCGCTTTTTCCTGGCTTCATCGAGCAGTTGCGGCAGGCGATGCAAGGTTTGCGGCCCGAATACAATATCCACGAACGGTGCCCGTTTCTGGATGGCGTCGCCTTCCTGACTGGCGACGCAACCGCCGACGCCGATAATGACATCGGGACGTAACTCTTTAAACGGCCGCCAGACGCCCAGGGCGGAAAAAACCTTTTCTTGCGCCTTTTCCCGCACCGAGCAGGTATTCAACAATAAAATATCCGCCTCATCCGGCTTGTCGGTCACCTCCAGACCATGCGACATCTTGAGTACATCCCGCATTTTATCGGAATCGTATTCATTCATCTGACAACCGTTGGTCTGAATATAAAGTTTTTGAGCCATAACGTGTACATCTTAAAGCTTTAAAAAGCGGTCGAACAAGCCTTTTTTGACTGCGCGAAGTATAAAACGAAAAAAGCCCGGGCCGAACGACGAGGGCTTATCTTTGCGGACCCATTATAACCCACAACCGGAATTGAATATAAACAATCAGCGCCAAAAGCACCAGCCGCCTCAACGCGCTACAGGGCGCGGCAGTTTTATTTTTTGCACAATGCCGGACAGATTTTTCGCATCCGCAGCGCCTCTCTCGCTCAAAAAATAATGCAGCAACTGCGCGTCTTCACATTTCAACAGCTCGATAAAAGCCGACTGCTCTTCGGCAGAAGCCGCCTCGAAATACTCGTCGAGATATTTTTCCAATATCTCATCGAGCTCGCGCGCACCGCGCCGACACTGCCATTTCAACCGGCCTTTCAAGCTCATCAGCCCTGTTGCCGCCGCACCAGCATCTTTTTGGTTTCGGCAATGGCTTTTGCAGGGTTCAGCCCTTTAGGGCAGGTATCGGTGCAATTCATAATAGTGTGGCACCGGTACAGTTTGAAAGGATCTTCCAAATCATCCAGACGCTCGCCGGTATTTTCATCCCGGCTATCGACCAGCCAGCGGTAAGCCTGCAATAAAATGGCCGGGCCCAGATAACGCTCACTGTTCCACCAATAGCTGGGACAACTGGTCGAACAACAGGCGCATAGCACGCATTCGTACAAACCATCGAGCTTGGCCCGATCTTCCTTGCTCTGCAAACGCTCGGTATCGGCCGGAGCCGGAGTCTGCGTTTCTATCCAGGGCTTTATCGAAGCATACTGGGCATAAAAATGCGTCATGTCCGGCACCAAATCCTTGACCACCTCCAGATGCGGCAGCGGGAAAATTTTAATAGTGCCAGGGTAATGATCGATGGCGTCAATACAGGCCAATGTATTCTTGCCGTTGATATTCATCGCGCACGAGCCGCACACGCCTTCACGGCATGACCTGCGAAAAGTCAGCGTGCTGTCGATTTCGTTTTTAATTTTGAGGATGGCGTCCAGCACCATGGGGCCGCAATGGTCCCTATCGATTTCGAAAGTATCGATGCGCGGGTTTTCGCCGGTATCGGGATTCCAGCGGTAGACTTCAAAGCGGCGGATATTGGTCGCCTCCGCCGCCGCCTTGAAGGTTTGGCCTTTTTGTAAAACCGAATTCCTGGGCAGTGTAAACTCAACCATTAATAAACCCTCTCTTTGGGTGGAATGACTTCAACTTCATCGGTCAGGGTATAAAGATGCACCGGCCGGTAATCGATTTTGACCTGATCCTGTTCCAGCCAGGTCAAAGTATGTTTCAACCAGTTGGCATCGTCGCGTTTGGGGAAATCTTCACGGGCATGACCGCCACGGCTTTCGGTGCGGTTGTTGGCGGCATTGATGGTCACCGTGGCTTGCGCCAGTAAATTGTCCAGCTCCAGGGTTTCCACCAGGTCGGTATTCCAAATAAGGGAATTATCGCTCACCTTGACATCGGCAAAGCCGGCGCGCGTTTGCGCCATCAAACCAATACCTTCGGCCAAAGTAGCGCCGGTTCTGAAGACCGCCGCTTTGGCCTGCATGATTTTTTGCATTTCCAGACGAATTTCCGCCGCACCGCGTGAACCGTCGGCATGACGGATGCGGTCAAACCGGGCCACGGCCTCATCACAAGCATCTTTGGCCAAAGGTTTGTGGGCGCTGCCGGATTTAATCAGTTCGGCACAACGGATAGCGGCGGAGCGGCCGAACACCACCAGATCCAGCAACGAATTCGATCCCAGCCGGTTGGCGCCATGTACCGAAACACAAGCCGCCTCGCCGATGGCCATCAAGCCCGGCACTATGGTATCCGGGTCGCCGTTTTTCAGCGTCACCACTTCGGCTTTATAGTTGGTCGGAATGCCGCCCATGTTGTAATGCACTGTGGGCAAAACCGGAATCGGCTCCTTGGTGACATCGACACCGGCAAAAATTCGGGCCGTTTCCGAAATACCCGGCAGCCTTTCATGAATGATAGCCGGATCCAGATGCTCGATATGCAGATAACTATGGTCTTTTGAAGACCCCACCCCGCGCCCTTCATTAATCTCGATGGTCATCGCCCGGCTCACCACATCGCGGGAAGCGAGATCCTTTGCCGATGGCGCATAGCGTTCCATAAAACGCTCGCCTTCGGAATTGGTCAGATAACCGCCCTCGCCGCGCACACCTTCGGTAATCAGGCAACCCGCGCCGTAAATGCCGGTCGGATGAAACTGAATGAACTCCATATCCTGCAAGGGCAAACCGGCGCGCAATACCATGGCGTTGCCGTCCCCGGTAACGGTATGCGCCGAAGTGCAGGAAAAATAACTGCGCCCGTAGCCGCCGGTGGCCAGCACCGTCATATGCGCCTTGAATAAATGCAGGGAACCGTCTTCCAGGCACCAGGCCAGTACGCCCCGGCACGCCTCGCCATCCATAATCAAATCCAGCACGATGTATTCCACGAAAAATTCGGCATCGTGTTTCAGCGCCTGCTGATACAGCGTATGCAGGATGGCATGACCGGTCACATCGGCGGCCGCGCAGGTGCGTTGCGCCTGGCCCTTGCCGTAATGTGTAGTCATGCCGCCGAAAGCGCGTTGATAGATTTTGCCTTCCGGCGTCCTGGAAAACGGCACACCGTAATGTTCGAGTTCGATAATTGCCGGAATCGCTTCCCGGCACATATACTCAATCGCATCCTGATCGCCCAGCCAGTCGGAACCTTTGACGGTGTCATACATATGAAAGCGCCAGTCATCCTCGCCCATATTGCCCAGCGCCGCGCTGATGCCGCCCTGGGCCGCCACAGTGTGACTGCGCGTAGGAAACACTTTGGAAATACAGGCGGTTTTCAAGCCTTTTTCAACCATACCGAAAGTCGCGCGCAGCCCCGCGCCGCCTGCCCCGACAACAATGACATCATAACTGTGCTCAATAATTTGGTAGCTTCCCGACATAATTCAGCCTGCTGAAATAACTTTAAAAACGGCAATCGATGCGGCCAGCGCCAGCACCCCAAAAATCAGCTTGACCAGCCAGATAGCGATAATTTTACTGCCGTCACCGGCAACATAATCCTCGATGACCACCTGCACACCAAGCGCCGCGTGATAAAACACCGCGACAATCCAGGCGAGGAGGCAAATGCTGTTCAGCGGCGCCGAAAGCCAGACTGCGGTTTCCTGATAAGGCGCGTAAAAACTTAATTTAAACAGCCAGAGCAGCCACACCGTCAGCGGTATCAGAACCACTGCCGTAACGCGTTGCAGCCACCAATGGGCGGTGCCGGATTTTGCCGAACCCAGCCCCCGAACTTTCGATAAAGGCGTTCTGTAATCCATGAGTTTATCCGGTAAAAGTCAAAAACAGGGCGGCCAGCGTCAACACCAGTGCGGCGATCAGCTCATAGAAGGCATACCGGTTCAATGTCGCCTTGTCGAAACCGCGCCCCGTATCCCAGATCAAATGCCGGACACCATGACATAAATGAAAAAACAGGGCGTAGATAAAGCCGCCGTAAACCAGCCTGAACAGCCAATGTCCCATTATGCCCTGCAAAGCCTGATAAGCCTCCGGCCCTGCGGCAATAGCCGACACCACATAGACAAAAACAATCAGGCCGACAGACAGCATCACGCCGGTCATTCTATGGGTGATTGAAATAACGCCGGTCAAGGGGAGCTTGTAAACTTGCAGATGAGGAGAAAGAGGCCTGTTGTGATGTATCATATCCATTCCGCCCGTGTGTGAGATTGAAACAACATATTACTGCTATCCGACTTTTATTTCCATGTCAAAAGTCCACGCAGCGCCCGTTTTTCTCCCAATCGCCATAGCGTGTAGATTCCAGCCCCCGGCGACCGCCAATTTCTTCAACATCCGGTTTTACTCTCTTATTTTCGACAGGCGCATCAGACAGTGCCTGCTCTATTGGGTCTTTTTTCCGATCTAGGTCTTTTTGCATGGCTTTGACTCCTTATAAAAATTTAACAACCTTCGGCGGCGTATTTCAGTTTAAACCCATCACTACCCGTTCGTAGCTGTTTTCACCGCTCCGCGACCGGCAAATACTTGCCGCAGCTTTCCGGCAATTTTTTGACAGTTTACCAATAACTATCACAATTGATCTATAACCAATTGTATTAAAACCATTTATTAAAATGGCACGGTATTAGCTTGATGTTGACCATACAAACTTGTCAGAGGACATTATCATGGTTACTAACTCACCTCATTTAGCTGTCGTCAATAGCAATACTTTTGAAGCCACCAAAACAGTCAATCTGCATCATTACGACATCAGCAGCGCCTTGCAAACGACGCTTGAGTTTAACCAGTTGCTCAACATTTTCAGCAACAAGATACAAAACCTCCTGCCTCACAGCGGTTTTATCTACAGCAACCCCGCTTTCGACCTGGAAATTCAAAACGGCATTGTAACGCGCAACACTTGCTCTTATGCGCTGAAGATTGAAGACTTGTCGCTGGGCGAGCTGAAATTGATGCGCCGTCAAAAATTCAGCGCGGCGGATATGAGTTTACTTGAAACCTTGTTATGTTGCCTGATTTACCCGCTCAAAAATGCCACCCTATACAAACAAGCCATTAACCAGGCTTTTACCGACCCACTGACCCAAACGCAAAACCGGACGGCTTTTAACGACTCCGTCGAGCGGGAAATATATTTAGCCCGCCGGAGCAATAAACCCCTGGGTTTGATTTTCCTGGATATCGATCATTTCAAAGCGATCAACGACCAATTCGGGCATGAATGCGGCGATATCGTTCTGACTTCCGTTGCCAAATGGATCAGGGAAAGCATCCGCAACAGCGACGTCGTCTATCGCTACGGCGGCGAAGAATTTGTTGTGCTGTTGCGCGAAACCGACGCCGAAGGCGCGCTGTTATTGGCGGAAAGAATACGCCGGCACATTGAAAACCATACGCTGGCCTATGGCATGGAAACGCTCAAGCTTACCGCCAGTTTCGGCGTCAGTTCACTACGCGACAATGATGATATTGAGCACTTACTTGTCCGCGCCGACCAAGCCATGTACCGCGCCAAAAACAGCGGTCGTAACCGTGTGGTCGCTGGATGATATAAGCTTTGGCCCTTTGGTGGATGCGCTTGTTGCTTATCCACCTTACATTTTCTTCTACCGACCCCGTAGGCGCCCGTTTTACCGGGCGATGAACGGAGACCGGGCCTTGATATTCAAGACATGTCTCCGTCAGACCCTGCGAACAGGCAGCCGCCACGCGCCAACGCCTTGGCACACACCGTCGCTTAGGTTTACCGGACTCCTCTTGTTTTTTAAAATCTTGCCTTACCCGGCGCCAGGGGCTTTTCTTTATCGAGCCCGACCGATTCCAGCAAAATATCCAGTTCTTTTTGATTTAATTCATAAAAAGAATGGGCTTTCAAGCCATCCGGCAACGTCAACATGCCATAACGCACACGCATCAGACGGCTGACCGTGACCGCCTGTGACTCCCATAAGCGCCTGACCAGACGATTACGGCCTTCGCTGACCACGACGTGATACCATTTATTGGCGCCTTCCCCGCCGCGAAACTGAATATCGTCAAAACGCGCCGAGCCATCTTCCAGCTCAACGCCCTGCCTTAACCTTGTCAATACCGCATCTTCGACAGTGCCCAAAATACGCACCGCATATTCGCGATCGACTTGCGTCGATGGATGCATCAAACGATTGGCCAGTTCGCCATTGTTGGTCACGATCAACAAGCCTGAAGTATTGATATCCAGACGCCCGACGGCAATCCAGCGGCCGTTTTGCAATTTGGGCAATTGCGTAAATATGACCGGCCGCCCTTCGGGGTCCCGGCGCGTCACCACTTCGCCGGTCGGTTTGTGATAAATCAGCACGCGGGTAGCGCTAAGCGAGAATTTATCCCAATGAACAACACGTCCATTGAGTTGCAGATGATCACCGGGCTGCAGCCGGTCACCCAGCTTCGCCTCCACGCCGTTGAGTTTCAGGCGGCCTTCTTCGATCCAGCGCTCGATCTCCCTTCTGGAACCGACGCCGCCACGCGCCAGCACTTTTTGGATGCGTTCCCCGGCCACGTCCGCCTGCTCCGTTGCAGCGGTTTTAGCGATCCGTTCATCCGCTGGTTTCCGGGGTGTCTTGTGCTGTATTTTCCGTTGCGTTTTGGGTGAATTCTTGCTGCTCTGTGGTTTCTTGTGGTTCACTATTGACCTGCATGGGTTGCTGATTGTTGGCTACCGACACAGCCAAATCCTGGACTTCCTGTAACGTCGGTAACTCCTGCAACGAGGATAAATCAAAATAATCCAGAAATTGTTTGCTGGTACCGTATAAAGCCGGGCGGCCGGGCACTTCTTTATGCGCCACAATCCGAATCCATTCGCGCTCCAGCAAAGTGCGGATAATGTTAGATGAGACCGCAACACCCCGAATATTTTCAATATCCCCGCGCGTAACCGGTTGCCGATAAGCGATGATGGCCAAAGTCTCCAGTAAGGCGCGCGAATATCTGGCCGGTTTTTCTTCAAACAAGCGCGCCACCCAGTACGCCAATTCCGACTTGACCTGAAACCGGTAACCGCTGGCGACCTGTCTCAGCTCAATGGCGCGGTCGGCATAATCCCCGGCAACAGCGTCTATGGCTGACTGGATGTCTTGCACCGGCGGCTGTTCGAGCTCGGGGAACACTTGCTGCACCTGCCTGGCCGTCAAAGGTTTTTGAGCGGCGAATAAAATGCCCTCGACAATGCGTTTAATCTCCATATCGATGCCTGATAATTTAACCGGCGGCGGTGGCTGTAGCGGTACGGACGGTGGTGTTGGTGTGGGCGGCGCTGATCGAAATGGGCGCGAAAGGTTCGGCCTGAATAATTTCGACCAGGCCTTCTTTACTGAGCTCAAGTATCGCCAAAAATGATACCACAACGCCATGCCGTCCTTCCGTTTCAACAAATAACCGGGTGAATAACAAACTTTTCTGACCTTCCAGGGCTTCCAGAATGGCCGACATTCGTTCACGCACCGATAACGGTTCCCTGACAATCCGGTGATGGCTCAATTGTTCGGCGCGCCCCAGCACATCCTTCATGGCCAGCAGCATTTCCCGCAACGCCACAGTGGGCAAAGGCTGTGCTATTTCAAGCGTGGAGCTATCGACAGCGGTGTTAAAAATATCCCGCTCCTGACGCAGCAGACTGTCGATATCTTCAGCCGCCTGCTTGATCTGTTCGTATTCCTGCAAGCGCCGGATGAGCTCAGCTCGGGGGTCTTCCTCATCCTCGTCAGCGGCAAGTTGCCGGGGCAACAGCATTCTGGATTTGATTTCCGCCAGCAGCGCCGCCATAACCAGATATTCCGCCGCCAATTCCAACTGCAACTGCGCCATCATATCGATATAACGGATATATTGCCGGGTGATTTGCGCGATGGAAATAGTGAGTATATCGAGATTTTGCCTTTTGATCAGATACAGCAACAAATCCAGCGGCCCTTCAAAAGTATCCAGAAACACTCTCATGGCGTCCGGTGGAATATACAAATCCTGCGGAAACTCTTTGCACGGCGCGCCTTCGATGATAGCCAGAATCGCCGATGAATCGAGCACACTGTCAAGCACAGGGGGCAAAGCTTCATCGTTGTCCAAAACGGACGGCTGCGCAGATGTCATCAGAGGCCTGCCAGACTGAAAAACATTTTCTGGATGACATACATCGGATAGCCCAGCATCACCCCTAAGCTGCCGGTAAACAATAACAGCAACAAAATAATAAAACCAAAGCGTTCAAGCCGGTTATATTGAAAGGCTAGGCGGCCCGGTAACAGTCCGGCCAAAACCCGGCTGCCGTCGAGCGGCGGAATGGGCAGTAAATTAATCAGGGCCAACACCAGATTGATCGATATACCGGCAATACCCGAATAAATCAGCGGCATGGAAACCGCCTCGACATTCAGCATCACGCCCACCCGCGCCAACAGCGCCCAGGCCACAGCCATCGCCAGATTGGCAATGGGTCCTGCCAGCGCCACTAGCGCCATATCGTGACGCGGATTTTTGAAATTCCGATCATCGACCGGCACAGGCTTGGCCCAACCGAAAATAAAACCGGTGCCTGACAGCAGCAAGATCCCCGGCAGAATCAAGGTACCGACCGGATCGATATGTTTGAGCGGATTCAAAGTCAAGCGCCCCAGCATCCAGGCGGTTTTATCGCCGTATTTTTTCGCCACCCAGCCGTGTGCGACTTCATGCACGGTAATGGCAAAAATGACCGGCATGATCCACACTACCACCCGTTGAATCAAACTTAACTCGTTCATCATTATTTTACTATCCTGTTATTCCAACATAGAGGCAATACCCTTGCCCTGGCGGATTATCTCAAGACCCGCGACACAACTGATTATAGTGGTCGGTTCATATTCGACAATACCGCCGTCGATCACCAGCTCCAACTCATGTTCCAGCCGGTCGCGAATATCATAAGGGTCGGCGAAGGCGTCCTGTTCACCCGGCAATATCAGCGTGGAACTGACCAAAGGCTCATCCAGCGCCTCGGCCAGTTGCCGGGCGATGGCATTGGCGGGAATGCGGATACCGATGGTCTTTTTCCTCGGATGTTGCAGGCGTCTTGGCACTTCCCGGGTCGCATCCAGAAGAAAGGTAAAAGGCCCGGGCGTCAGCGCCTTGATTAAACGGTGCGCATCATTACTGATTTTGGCAAACTGGGCAATCTGCGTCAGATCCCGGCACACCAGCGTAAAATCATGCTTCTCATCCAGTTGCCTGATCCTGCGTATCCTGTCCGATGACTGTTTATCGTTAAGATGACAGGCAATGGCATAGGAGCAATCGGCCGGATACACCACCACCCCGCCGCCCCGGATAATCTCCACCGCGCGGCTGATCAGGCGTGCCTGGGGATTGTCCGGATGTATCGAGAAGAACTGCGCCATGGTTTATGTCCCAAACTCACAAAAAAGCAGTCATTATACCCTCATCGTTCCGATTCTTTCTTCGCTACTTTATCGCGCAAATAAACCGGCTGCGCCTGCTCGACCGGCACTTGCAGACCGGCGGCAAAATATTCCGCGCCCAGTACCGCAATGGCGCCCGCTCTCGGTAAATTTTCGCTTTCATACTCTGTCACCCAGCCATCGAGCCGTGCCGACAGAACTTCGCGGTAAACCCGCCAGCCGGTGCCGACACCGGCGCCGTGCACAGCTTCAAAAGCCACCGAAGCGGCAGACCCTACCGACTCCTGACCCATCAATTGGGCAAAACCCCGGCTGTTTTTCCGGTACACGCCCCAAAACACCTCGTTCATTCGCGCATCCATGGCGCTAAAAACAAATGTATCGGTTTGCCGGTCAAAATAATCCTGCGCCAGCGCCGCCAGCGTGGAAACCGGCGCCACCGGCAATTCCAGCCCCAGTGCAAGACCTTGTATCACGCCGGTAGCGATTCTGACGCCGGTAAAAGAACCCGGTCCCCGCCCGAACGCCAAACCGTCCAGATCGCGTGCGGCCAAACCCGCTTCGGCCAGCAATGAATCGATCATCGGCAAAATCAGCCGGGTATGCGTTTGCGGCGCCAGTTGAAAACGCTCGATCACCTCGCCATCGATAAATAGTGCCGCCGAACAGGCTTCGGTCGCGGTTTCAACCGCCAGTAACTTCATGATTTGCGCTCTTGTTTAAAAAAAGCCTGAACATCGGCAATATCCCGGCTGCGCTGCATCGACGGCACGCTATCCAGAAACATCTGGCCATAGCTGCGTTTGAGCAGGCGCGGATCGCACACCATCAGCACGCCACGATCATTGATGTCCCGGATCAGACGGCCGATGCCCTGCCGTAGCGCGATGACGGCACCCGGCAACTGGTATTCAAAAAAAGCATTGCGCCCCTGTTGCCGCATTGCATCGAGCCGGGCTTTCAACACCGGATCGCCCGGAGACGCGAACGGCAGTTTATCGATAATGACACAGGACAAGGCTTCGCCGCGCACATCGACGCCCTCCCAAAAACTGGAAGTGCCCAATAAAACGGCATTACCCGCCTGCTTGAACTGCTCCAGCAACAGCGCTTTGGGGCGGCTGCCCTGAACCAGAAGCGGATAGCCGGTTTTTTGTTTCAGCAAGGTTTCGGCCAGTTTCAAAGCCCTGTGGCTGGTAAACAGAAAAAACGCCCGGCCTTGGCTGGCTTCCAGCACCGGCAGGACAAATTCGATGATGCTCTCGGTAAAATCGGCGGCGGCCGGCTGCGGCAAACCTTTGGGATGATAAAACAAAGACTGGCTGGCATAATCAAACGGGCTGTCCCAGCTCTGGCTGTCCGCCTCACCAAGCCCCAGCCCTCGGGAAAAATGGTCGAATTTATTGGCCACACTCAAGGTCGCCGAAGTAAAAATCCAGGTCGCCCGATGCTGCTGCATAAAGGCGCGAAATTCCGCCGCTATATCCAACGGCGTGCGGCTCAAGGTAAACGTCTTTTTGTGGGTTTCGTACCAGCGTATCCATTTGCCGTCATTGGCCGCCAGAATCACCGCCAATTGCTGCGCCAAATCTTCGGCGCGTTTATAACAGGATTCAAGTCCTTTGGTTTTGACCGAGGCGATTTTCAATTGCGCCGTCAAACGCTGCAATTGCTCTTTAAGAGCATCAAGTCCCGCGCAAATTTTCGGATTGCTCTCGATTTCACGCCACTCGCCTTTTTTCAGCTCGATGCCGAACGCCAGACGCAAATCCTTGACCTCATGCTCCAGATCTTCACAGGCGGTACGCAGTTCCGGTATATCGGTCGCATCCTTGAAATATTCGACCAGGGCATCTTTCGCCAGATCGTTCAACTGTCTCGCGCCCAGCGACACGCCGAGAAAATTCGAAGCGGTATCGGCCAACTGATGCGCCTCATCGATAATCACCACTTCGGCATCCGGCAAAAGCTCGCCAAAGCCGGTTTCGCGTATCGACCAATCCGCGCACAGCAAATGATGGTTGACCACCAGCACATCCGAATCCTGCGCTTTTTTGCGGGCCTTGACCAAAAAACAATCGTCATAAACCGGACAATCCTGACCCAGACAATTATCCGCCGTTGACGTCGCCTGAAACCAGACCGGATCGGTTTCCGCCACTTCCGGCATGTCCGCTGTATCGCCGCTGCGCGTGCGTTTTGACCAGGCCTTTATTTTAGTCAAGGCCGCCGCCTCTTCCCTGGAAAAACCCTGCGTCGAATGCAGCGCGTTTTCCAGCCGGTAAGTGCACAAATAATTGCTTCGGCCTTTCAGCAAAGCGGCCTGAAACGGCACAGTCAACGCCTTGCGGATAACCGGTATATCGTTATTGAACAACTGATCCTGAAGATTTTTAGTGCCGGTTGACACAATCACTTTTTTCCCCGACATAATCGCAGGAACCAGATAAGCAAAAGTCTTGCCAGTGCCGGTACCGGCCTCCGCCATCAGATGACGCTGCCGCACAATGGCATCGGCAATGGCCAAAGCCATCTCCACCTGCGCCGCGCGCGGCAGATACCCTTTAATGACTTCAGCCAGAGGGCCATCGTTGCTGAAAAATGATTCTATACTTCGTGCGGTCATGTTTACGGTTTTTATAACAAAGCTAATTTGTTCGACGCTTACAAGGAAGTAAGCGGTAGACTGCGTCGGGAACAGGCAGTCGAGAGCAAGGCGCGAAAACAGGCGCATAGTGAGCTATGTAACTGTTTTCGCAACGCCGCTATCGAGCAAATTAGCACGTTAGAAAACCGTAAATGTGGCCGCGCGAAGTATATTCCTGTCACTGAGTGTGTTGACAACCGGTATCCCGAAAAACGCCTAAGTTTACGCAGGTTTGAGTTCCGGTTTCAAGCTAATCAACAAATAATGCAGGGGCGGCCCCTGTGTCCGCCTCTGTGGATCTTCAATGGCCGAAGGCCCGGTCTTCGTTCATCGCTTAGGTTTACCGAGCTCCTACAGGTCGCGCATAAAAAAACCGCCCAAGGTTTCCGGGGATTGTTCGAGGCATAAAAGGCAACCTCGAAAGCAAAATTCGACTTTTAAAACAGGCGTTATAATACCGTCAACAGTGCGTAGGTTGGGGTGAGGTAACGAACCCCAACCTACAAAACTTATCTTTTATGTCCAAAGGTTTGGTCTTTGTTCGTCGCTTAGGTTTACCGGGCTCCTACGCTGGCGTAGGATGCGGCCATCGAGAAATATTGAACAATCTGTCCACCCGATCATCCAACAAGCCAGACTCACTTAAAGTTATCAATCATACCGATAAGGGGGGCATCATGAATACACATTTACAATTAGTACGCCAACTCCAGAACGCTACCGAAATTTCGCCACCCGATCACGCCGGGGCGGCGCATCTGGCCGATATGGACATCATTCATTACCAGGCCGCGTTGATGGCGGGCGGCAGCGAAACCTTCAACGCGCTCAAGGCGGGCGACACCGAGCAAATACTGCGCGGTTTGACCGATATTGCCTATTATGCCCTGGCCGCCATCGCCCGGCGCGGCGAACAGGTGACACAGCATCCGGTGTCATGGCGGCATGACGGCTTTGTCATTTCATTGATGCGGCTGTTATCCGACAAAATCAACCAGTGCGCAACGGGGCGCGCCGATCATTATTCCGACCTATACTGCGTCTGCTCCCATCTGGCCAGCAGTTTTCTCAATGCAGACTTCGACAAGGCTTTCCAGACCGTCTGCCGGCATAAATCATCCCCTTTGAACAAACAACCCCTCGACTTGAGCGATTGCCTGTTTGAATAAGTGATTGTTTTCAAGGGTTCTCACGCGGAGCATCACTGCCATTAAGTTAAGCATTTTTTGAGATAATAAGTGGATTTAATTTACGGTTGAATCCGCCTACTTTAAGTCCGACAGACTCCTGGCATTTTCCAATAAAACCTTCTTCCATAAACCAAACTTGGGTCGGATGAACGCTAGAGTCTTGAGCTATTTCATTAACCGTTTTGCGCCCTTTTACAGCCTCCAGCGCCACTTTAGCCTTTTGTGTACTGGTGGTTATCAACGTGCGTTTTTTTCACTCATTCTCGCCTACCTTTTTACGATAGACACCATCTTAAACTATTGCCTGGATTTTGGGGTCTACTAATAGGATAAGCGTTAGCTTTCCTGCAAATGTGTTGTTGCCTGAATAGTGAATACAAGTCATGAACGCGACTTTTTTAGATTGTGGCGGAGAGAGAGGGATTCGAACCCTCGATACGTTGCCGTATACACACTTTCCAGGCGTGCGCCTTCGACCACTCGGCCATCTCTCCAGCTCTTGAATCCAATTGAAAAATTGGAACCCGAAATTATAGCTTTTTTAAAAGTTTGGCGCAATACCCCTATTTGTTTTCAATCGCTTCGAGCCGACAGATCCTGCCAGCGCTGATAGGCCCGCTCCAGTTTTTCGTCAATCGCTTTGACTTCGTCGAGTTTTCGGCTGATTTGTTCTTGCCCGTTTTTATAAAAATCACCGGCATTGACGATTTCATTGATCGCCGTTTGCTGTGTTTCGAGCTGTTCGATCACATCAGGCAACGCGTCCAGTTCCTTTTGCTCTTTGTAACTGAGTTTTTTCTTTTCCGGCGCATCGAGCTTCGGCTTTGCCGTGATGATTTCGGCTTTTTTCTTGCTGTCAACGGCTTTTTTTTCTTGCGCGCTGTAGGCCAGCCAGTCGCTGTAGCCGCCGACGAATTCGGTGATGACACCCTCCCCTTCAAATACCAGCACACTGGTCACGACGTTATCGAGAAAAGCGCGGTCATGGCTCACCAGCAGCAAGGTGCCGTCGTAATCGACCAGTTTTTCTTCCAGCAACTCCAGCGTTTCCAGATCCAGATCGTTGGTGGGTTCATCCATGATGATCAGGTTGGCGGCCCGGGTAAACAGCCTGGCCAGCAATAGCCGGTTTTTCTCGCCTCCGGACAAACTTTTGACCGGTGAACGCGCACGCGCCGGTGCAAACAGAAAATCGCCCAGATAGGACATGACATGACGTTTGTTACCGGCTATTTCGACATAGTCGTTGCCGTCGGCGATAGAGTCGGCCACAGTCATTTCCGGGTCCAACTGCTCCCGCAGTTGATCGAAATAGGCAACTTGCAGGCGTGTTCCCTGCTCCACCGCGCCACTGTCGGGTTCAATTTGCCCGAGCAATAATTTCAATAATGTCGATTTACCGGCGCCGTTAGGCCCGATCAGGCCGATTTTATCGCCGCGCTGAATCAATGTGGAAAAATCCCAGACCACCGGCTTGCCGCCATAACTTTTGCAAAGATTCAAAGCTTCGATGACTTTCTTGCCCGAGGCCTCGCCGCGCGCCAATGATAGCTTGGTGGTGCCTTGCGTATTTCTGCGATGGGCGCGTTCCTCGCGCAGTTTTTTCAGCGCCCGCACCCGGCCTTCGTTACGGGTGCGGCGGGCTTTGACGCCTTGTCTGATCCAGACTTCTTCCTGCGCCAGTTTTTTGTCGAATTCGGCGTTCTGGTTGGCCTCGTCTTCCAACGCCGCCGCCTTTCGGCGCAGATAGTCGTCGTAGTTGCCGGGCCAGGATACCAGTTGGCCGCGATCCAGATCGACGATACGGGTCGCGAGCTTTTGCAGAAAAGCCCGGTCGTGAGTGACAAACAAAACCGCGCCCTGAAAATTCAATAACTGCTCTTCCAGCCAGGTGATGCTTTCCAGATCGAGGTGATTGGTCGGCTCGTCCAGCAGCAGCACTTCAGGTTCGATGACCAAAGCCTGAGCCAGTGCGACACGCCGCTTCCAGCCGCCGGACAAGTCGCTGACCGGCAAATCCGGCGGCAAATTCAGGCGGCTGAGCGTGGTTTCGACGCGCTGCTGAAAATGCCAGCCGTTTTGGGCTTCCAGTTTATGCTGCAAATCACCTAATTCCTGCAAGGCTTTATCATCGGCATCCGCCAGCGCCAGAGACAAGCTGTGATAACGGGTAAGCCAATGCCCCAATTCGCCCAGACCACCGGCGACGGCGTCGTAGATAGTGGCATTGTCGGGCAATTGCGGCGCTTGTTCCAGCCAGGCCAGCTTCAATTCCGGTTGCCGCCGGATTTCGCCGTGATCGGCCTGGATATTACCGGCGATAATTTTCATCAAGGTGGATTTACCTTCGCCGTTGCGTCCGAGCAAGCCCACCCGTTCACCGGCATCGAGTTGAAAATTGGCATTATCGAGTAAGGCGTGGGTACCATAAGCTATGGCGACATTGTTCAATCGTAATAAAGGCATGAATTTAATTTTTATCTTGTAAATAGCGTCGCAAAAAATCCAGCGCCAGTAACGCCGCCTGATTTTGCTTTCGCTTGAGAGTACCGTTGATGGTATGGCTCTGCTCGCGGAAACCTTCCGTCGTGAGCAGTACATTATAAAGGACAATGCTCAGGTCTTTATCGTGAAATAGAGCGTCATCGCCTTGATAAAGCTGCACCAGCACCAAATCCGCGCCGCTGCGCTGTTGTGTTGCCGCAGCCAGGTTTTTGGCCAGTTCCCACCAATCAGCCGTTACCGCCGGGTTTTGCGGCGCTTGAGCCTCGGCCCGGTTAAAACGGGTTTCGAGCAGCCAGTTGCAGCCTATACATTTTGCCGCCAGCAAACCCTGGCTTGCACTTTCGACAAACGCCGCCGTGCGCTGCTGCGCGTTCATCAGCGTATTGACGACATCGGCCAAATCGCCGACCGGCGCATCCGGACCATCGATGCCGAAGACATAGGCGCCAATGGCTTGCGCCATGGCCTGCACCAGTTCGGTCATGTGTTGACGCGGAAAATCGTGGGGAAAAAGTAATTTGGTCTCGACATGCTCGATACCGGCGCGAAAACCCAACTGAACCTGTTCGGGCAGCGCGATAGGCGCCAGCACGGTTTGCAAATCGGATTCGCCGATACCGAGCGTTTTAAGCGTAATCAATTGTCCCGGCTGTAACGAAAATCGATCGGTCAATAAGGTTCTGACGCTTTCATCGAATAAATGGCGCATTTCAGAAGGCACACCGGGCAGAAACACGAACCAGCAGCGCTGATACTGCAAGGCAAAACCGGGCGCCGTGCCCCAGTCATTGTCTATGCGCCGGGCGCCCGCAGGCAACAGCGCCTGCTTGCGATTGATGGCGGCCATGGGGCGATTTCTGAAGTTAAAAAACCGCTCTATCTGTGCGTATGCGACCGGGTCGAATTGCAGCGGCAGGGCGAAAGCTTCCGCCACCGCTTCGGCGGTCAAATCATCCGAAGTTGGGCCCAGGCCACCGGTACAAAGACAGCAATCGGCGCGTGTCGCAATTTCTCTGAGCAAGCCGACCAAATCACCGAGCTTGTCGCCGACGGCGGTATGGCGGGTCACGTTAAAACCCAGTTGCACACTTTCCTGTGCAAGCCAGGCGGCGTTGGTATCGACGGTCTGGCCGGTAACGACCTCTTCGCCCTGGGAGAAAATTTCAAGTGTTGGATTCATTCAGACAGGGCCGGTTAAAAAATCGTACCAAAATGGCAAAGTGATTAAACTCAAAGTCGTGGTCAGGGTTACAATCATGGCATACAGACCGCTGTCGAGCCGGTAACGGTCACAAAAAACCAGCCCCAGCACCATGCTCGGCATCGCCATTTCCAATACCGCCGCCGCTTTATTCTGCCCTTCCAGCGTTAAAAATCCGGCGAACCACAGCGCAAATAAAGGCATGATGAGCATTTTAATGGCGATCACCGGCACCACGAAAGGCAGATTGCGCAGATTCACCGATTGCCAGTTCAAGGCCAAGCCTAAGGAAAACAGCATAAGTGGCACCACGCCCGCCGATAGTTTTTGCAACACGCCGCCCAGCCAGAGCGGTATCGGTATCTGATTCAGATTGAGCAGAACCGCCAAAAACGCAGCCCAGAAAGGCGGCGCATTCAGATACGAGACAACGGATTTACGTTGCCGCAAGCCGTCCTCACCGAAACGCCGGGCCACCATGATACCCGCCGTGAACAAAAAAGGCGCACTGGCAAACAAATCTATTTGTATCGCCACCGAACGCGCCCAATAACCGAAGGTCTGCTCCAATACCGGCAGCCCCAGATAAGTGACATTCGGGAAAGCCGTGGCCAGAATCATCGCACCCAAACGCCGGTCATCGAATTTCAGCAAGCGTCCGGCCAGCCAGATGCACAGCATCGCAAACGCAATGGAAGTCACGCCCAGCAAGGTGTATTGCAACGATTTAAGGCCAATATCGGCGCGCCACAATACCTCCAGCACCATCGCCGGCAGGAATAAATAGTACACTACCGTGGTCAGCACCGGCCGGACATGATCGGCGCTCAGTCCCGCCGGCCTGAATAGCTGCCAGACGCTGCCGGAGGCAATCAGCACGGCCATTTGTAACAATATTGAAATCATAGCGCGGGATGTTTTTTCAGATGAATGTATTTTATCATTCGCGATGAAAACAAGTTCCGGTAATATAAAACTTTTAAAATCTGAACGCTGAATCCGAACAATGACAACTACTTTTATCTCGACTCAAGTTATCCCCTCCCGCGAACGCCTGATTATGGCGCTGGATGTCCCCAGCATAGCCGAAGCGCAGGCTCTGGTGGAAACACTGGGTGATTCGGTTATTTTTTACAAAGCCGGCATGGAATTATTCATGTCCGGCGATTATTTCGGCTTTATTGAATGGCTTAAACAGCGACATAAGAAAGTTTTCGTCGATTTGAAGTTTTTTGACATTCCGGCCACGGTAGGACGCGCAATTCGGGCCTTGAGCAGTAAAGGCGTGGATTTTGCCACCATCCACGGCAACGACGCCATCATGGCCGCCGCCGTCCAGGAAAAAGGCGATCTCAAAGTGCTGGCGGTAACCGCCTTGACCAGTCTCGATCGCGGCGACCTGGACGATCTGGGGTTTCAATGCGATATTCGGGAACTGGTATTGTCACGCGCCAGGCGCGCCTTGCACATCGGCTGCGACGGCATCGTTTCCTCCGGCCTTGAAGTGCCCCTGCTGCGGCAGGAACTGGCGCATCGCCTGCTTGTCATCACGCCCGGCGTCAGACCGGTTGACAATCGTGAGGATGACGATCAAAAACGCGTAGTGAGCGTGGAGCAAGCCTTTCAAAACGGCGCCGATTATATTGTCGTAGGCCGCCCCATCCGCGACGCCGAAAACCCGAAAGCCATGGCTGAAAAAATTCAGCAACAAATCGCCGCGCAATTTTAATCTCTCCTGCGTTTTTGGCCAACAAAGCGGTGACGCGGCAATCGGGATGGGATACACTTGATAGAATCAGTCAACGGGAGCGTCTTTTTAACTGGTTCGCACGCGCTGCGTGGGAACCGAGCGCGGACGCGCCAGCGTCCCGCTTCGTGACGCTGGCGCGTCGTTAACTGCATTCCCACGCGGCGCGTGGGAATGAGGAAGCCTGTTTTTCCCGCTATATCGACAAGGCGAACAGCTTTTTAAAAGCTGCAAACATCAGGGTGAGTTAAGTGTTTAATGGTAAAAATATTTTAATAACCGGTGGTACAGGCTCTTTTGGTCACACTTTTGTACCGATGACTTTGGCTCGGTTCAATCCAAAACGATTAATTGTGTTTTCCCGTGATGAAATGAAACAGTGGGAAATGGCAAAACTATATGGCGATGATCCCCGCGTTCGTTTTTTTATTGGCGACGTGCGAGACAAAGACCGATTGCATCGTGCGTTAAATGGTATCGATTATGTTGTTCATGCGGCCGCTACCAAGATTGTTCCAACTGCGGAATACAATCCTTTTGAGTGCATCAAAACCAACATCAACGGCGCAATGAACCTTATCGATACCTGTATTGACCAAGGTGTAAAAAGGGTAGTGGCTTTATCTACTGATAAAGCCAGCAGCCCGGTAAATCTTTATGGTGCGACCAAGTTGGCATCGGACAAACTTTTTGTTGCCGGTAATTCCTACGCCGGAGGCCAGGAAACCCGATTTGGTGTGGTGCGTTACGGTAACGTAATGGGTTCTCGTGGCTCAGTTATCCCATTTTTTCTAACTCAAGCCGACACAGGCAAGTTACCGATTACCGATCCCCGCATGACGCGTTTTATGATCACCCTGGAACAAGGAGTTGAATTGGTTTGGCATGCCTTTCAGGACATGGTCGGCGGCGAAATTTATGTCAAAAAAATTCCGTCCATGACCATTACCGATATTGCCAAAGCTGTTGCGCCCGATGCAGAGCATGAGATTATCGGCATTAGACCGGGGGAAAAGCTGCACGAGCAAATGATCAGCCAGGAAGATTCCTATCACACCTACGAATATCCCGAATACTTCAAAATTTTACCTGCAATTCATCAGTGGAGTTCTGATGTTAACCGTATCAAGAAGGGTATTAAGGTTCCTGAGGGCTTCACCTATTCGTCCGACAATAATTCCGAATGGATGGATGTGAAAGTGCTACAGGAATGGATTGAAATTAACCGCGCCAAAATCGGGACCATTTGATGTCAGCCTATATCCCTTATGGGCGCCAGGATATTTCTGATGCAGATATCCAGGCAGTTTCAGATGTATTGCGTTCTGATTACTTAACCCAAGGCCCGGCTGTGCCAGCATTTGAAAAAGCGGTTGCCGATTACTGTGGCGCCACTTATGCCGTCGCAGCTAACAGCGCGACATCGGTCTTGCATATTGCCTGTCTGGCCTTGAACGTTGGCTCTGGTGACTGGGTATGGACCAGCCCAAACACTTTTGTGGCATCTGCGAATTGCGCACTTTATTGTGGCGCTCGGGTGGATTTCGTCGATATAGACCCACGCACCTACAACATGAGCGTGGATGCATTGCATCAAAAACTTGAACAAGCGGATAAACAGAACCGGCTACCTAAAGTGATTATTCTCGTACACTTTGCCGGTCAATCGTGTGAGATGCGCGAAATCAAGGCGCTATCGAACCGCTACGGCTTTAAAATTATCGAAGACGCTTCGCACGCCATTGGCGGAAAATATCGCGGCGAACCGATCGGGAGCTGTCGTTACAGCGACATCACCGTATTCAGCTTCCACCCGGTCAAGATCATTACCACGGGTGAAGGCGGCATGGCGCTGACTAACAATGAGCGGTTGGCCAAACGCATGCAGTTACTGCGCAGTCACGGCATCACCCGTGATGTGGACGAGATGACCCATACGCCGGATGGTTCCTGGTACTACCAGCAAATCGACCTTGGCTTCAACTACCGCATGACTGACTTGCAAGCCGCACTGGGGTTGAGTCAAATGCAGCGGCTGGACGAATTCGTCGCCAAACGGCACACCATCGCCAAGCGATATGACCAGCTTCTGGCTGAACTGCCGGTGATCACGCCTTGGCAGCACGCAGACAGCTATTCCGCTTTGCATCTGTATGTGATCCGTTTGAAGTTAAAAGAGATTGACTGTACACATCGCCAAGTGTTTGAGGAAATGCGTGCAGCAGGCATCGGCGTTAACCTGCATTACATCCCTGTGCATCGGCAGCCTTACTATGAAGCCCAGGGATTCAAGGCAGGGTATTGTCCGGAAGCAGAGCGGTACTATGCCGAAGCGATCAGCCTACCGATGTATCCGGGACTGACTGAAGCCCAGCAAGACAAAGTGAGCGAAGCATTACAACGGTTCACTACAAAATGAAAATAGCCGTCATCCCCGCTCGCGGCGGAAGTAAACGCATCCCACGCAAAAATATCAAGTCTTTCTGCGGCAAGCCTATGATCGCTTGGTCGATTGAGGCTGCCCAGGCATCGCATCTGTTCGAGCGCATTATTGTCTCGACGGATGATGCCGAGATTGCTGAAGTGGCTAAACATTGGGGGGCGGAAGTTCCTTTCATGCGCCCTGAAGAACTCTCCAACGACTATGCCGGAACCACGCCTGTAATCGCTCATGCGACGCAATGGGCTTTAGATCAAGGACTCAATCTGAAAGCCGTGTGCTGCATCTATGCGACAGCGCCGTTTGTGCAGAAAAATGACCTCAAACAGGGATGGGATGCTCTTAATTCAGGTGATTGGGACTATGCATTCACGGTAACCGACTTTGCCGCGCCGATCTTCCGTTCGTTCAAACAAACGACTGAAGGCGGCATAGAGATGTTTTTTCCGGAGCATTTCGCAACGCGTTCCCAGGATTTGCCCGTTGCCCTCCATGACGCAGGACAATTCTATTGGGGACGGCCTTCGGCATGGCTGGAGGGCAAGCGCATCTTTGATCGGCGCACGAAGCCGGTCATGATTCCCCGTTGGCGGGTTCAGGACATCGATACCCAGGATGATTGGGAACGAGCCGAGATATTGGTTCCCATTATCATGGAGCGTAAGGGGTAAACATGGCTGTCCATCACATCGCCTTCCGCGCCGACACCACCAGCCAAATCGGCACGGGCCATTTCATGCGCTGCCTGACTTTGGCGTATGGATTAAAACATCGCGGTGCAACATTTCTCAACTCGCCCCCATTTGGAGACCAATCATGCAAATAGCAATCGACTTACCCAATGACTTTGTAGCATTTCAGGCAGTGTCCGATATTCAGCAGGAAGTTCGCACCTCTTATGCCCTTTGGCTCTACCAGCGTGAGAGGGTAACGCTTGTCAAAGCTGCAGAATTGGCAGGAGTCAACCTTTATGACTTCATGAGTATCTGCAAGACAAACAGGATACCTGTCATCGACATCACGCGCGATGAGTTGCTTGAAGAACTGGCTGGATTTAACCTAACATGATTTTGGTAGCAGATGCCTCAGCGCTTATTGCCCTTGCGACCTGTGACAGTCTCACCCTACTTGAAGCACTCTTCGGCAACGTTCTCGTACCTGAGGCCGTTTTTTCTGAAGTAACTGCACTTGATAAGCCGCAATCTGCACGTCTGAGAAACTATCTGCATGAGAAGGTTCGCGCGGTGGATATGCAACGGTATGTTTACCTGGATGCTTTTGCCGATGTTGGCGAAACCCAGGCCATGCTACTCTACAAGGATGTGGCTGCCGACTACCTACTCATTGATGACAAGCGTGGTCGCAAGGTTGCAAAAATTAACCAGATCAAAACAGTGGGCTCTTTAGGCGTTTTGCTTCAAGCCAAACGAATCGGTTTGATCCCACTCGTAGCACCCTTGATCGATCAAATTGCCGCCAGCCCAGTCTTTATGAGCGAGAGTTTGATACAAACCGTCCTTGAATTGGCCGGTGAGATTACCCAGCGAGATCATGCATCATGAACATCGCCTTTCGCACCGACGCAACCAGGCAAATCGGCACCGGACATTTCATGCGCTGCCTGACTCTGGCGGATAGCTTGAAACAACGAGGTGCCCACATTCGCTTTGTCAGCCGCGAACTGCCCGTTCATTTGCGCGACATGCTGGCAGCAAAAGCCATGGAGCTCGCCTCGTTGGATAACAATGAAAGTGCAGCACTAATAGATGAATTGGCGCATGCTCATTGGCTGGGAACCAGTCAAACACAGGATGCGGAAGCTACCATTCAGGCACTTTCTGATCGAGCCTGGGATTGGTTGATCGTTGACCACTATGCGCTGGATGCGCGCTGGGAAAGTGCAATGCGCAGCTCCGCCAGGCAGATTATGGTCATCGACGACATTGCCGATCGTCAACACGATTGCGATGTGCTGCTTGACCAGAACTTCTATGCAGACATGCAAACGCGCTATGCCGATAAGGTGCCAGCGCATTGCCAATTATTGCTGGGGCCGCGTTATGCTTTGCTGCGTGATGAGTTTCGGCAACTGCACGAACAGGTCAAGCCGCGTACGGGCGCTGTCAAACGACTATTGGTGTTTTTTGGTGGTGTAGATGCTGATAACTACACAGGACGTGCAATTGATGCACTGTCCGAGACTGGCATTTCTGATTTGCATGTTGATGTGGTGATAGGCGCACAGCATCCTTGCCGTGAACAAATTAAAATGGCATGTGAGCAGTATGGGTTTATTTGTCATGTACAAACTAACAAGATGGCGGAGTTGATGGCAACTGCCGATTTGGCGATTGGCGCGGGAGGCTCTGCAACATGGGAGCGGTGTTGTTTGGGATTGCCCACTTTGGCTTTTTGTACCGCAGATAACCAGCAGGAGCAAGTTGCAGATGCTGCACGAGAGGGATTGGTATATTCGCCAGAAATCAAGAACAACTTGAACGCTACAATCCAAAGCCATGCGAGCACGCTCATTGAGAATAGTTTTTTAAGACAGTTCATTTCTAGCAAGAGTATGCAAGCAATAGATGGTCGGGGGGTATTGCGCGTCATCAGAAAGCTAGGTTATGCAGGTTTAGAGGAGACGTGCGATGCGGTTGTTGATGTCAGATTAGCCATTACTGACGATGCCTTACTTGTTTGGCCATGGCGAAACAATGAAGCAACACGGCGCTATTTTTTTGATCCATCCCCCGTGAGCTTGGAGACGCATCTGGCTTGGTGGAATCGAAGTTTGTCCGACCCGAAACGAGCGTTGCTTCTGGGAAGATTAAGCGGTAAAGAGGTTGGTGTTATACGTTACGATTTTGTCGATTTACGACAGGCAGAGATTTCCATCTACCTTAATCCAGAAATGACGGGACGAGGAATGGGAGAGAGTTTATTGCGAGCTAGCCAAGATTGGTTGCTACAAAATTACCCTGAAATTAATACTGTGTTAGCTGAAGTTATGCCGAAAAATATAGCATCACTCCGTGTTTTTCTGGATTACGGATTCCACGAGCAATATATAGTTCTTTTATGGAAAGGAAGTAAATAAAATGAAAGGCTTACGAATGGTGATTGCATCTCCTCATGCGCGTCATAATACGATGGAAATTACTTTGCGAGAGCACTTGGGGATAGAAATCCTTCGTATTCGGGCGCCCTCAGAGTTGAATTTGTCTACCCTGTCCGACTTTGCGCCACGTTTTGTATTTTTCCCACATTGGTCATGGAAGATTCCGGCGGAAGTTTATGAAGGATTTGAGTGTGTGATATTTCACATGACAGATTTGCCTTTTGGCCGGGGTGGTAGCCCGCTTCAAAATCTTATTGTCCGTGGCATTAATGAAACTCAGTTAACTGCGCTACGTTGTGTCGCGGATTTAGACGCGGGCCCGATCTATTTAAAACGTCCATTGTTACTATTAGGTACAGCTGAAGAAATACTGTTACGTGCCAGCAAACTTACTGAAGAAATGATCGAGTATATTGTGTGCGAGCTACCGACCGCACAGCCTCAAGTTGGGGAACCAACAATTTTTCATCGCCGAACTCCTCAAGATGGGGATTTGGCGGAACTGTATGAGTTAGAAAAGGTGTTTGACTATATACGGATGCTGGATGCTGACGGTTACCCCCCCGCTTTCCTCGAAACAGAGCATCTCAAGATGGAGTTTAGTCGAGCTAGTATTAAGTTAGATTCCGTCATTGCTGATGTGAAAATTTCCAGGAAAAAAACATGAACACTGCTCTTGTAATTGCTGCTCATCCCGATGACGAAGTGTTGGGCTGTGGGGCCACGATTGCTCGCCTCGTGGCGGAAGGATGGAAAGTGCATGTTCTTATCGTTGCCGAAGGTGCAACTAGCCGGAGTGTTCAACGCGATCCTTCAATGCACCAGGGAGAATTATCTGATTTGGCTAAATGTGCTGAAGCGTCTAATAACATCCTCGGTTCAACTTCAATCAAATTGTGTTCATTACCAGACAATCGCATGGATGGAGTGGAATTGCTTGATGTTGTGAAGCTCGTAGAGGCTGAGATTGACCGCTACAAGCCTTGCCTGGTGCTGACGCATCATACAGGCGACGTGAATGTCGATCATAGAGTGCTCCACGATGCTGTGATTGCCGCTTGTCGTCCGCTACCGCAACATCCGGTGAAAAACCTGTTGTTTTTTGAAGTGCCATCAAGTACTGAATGGCGTCCGGCATCTTCTGGAATGTATTTCGCCCCAAACTATTTTTATGATGTGACTGGCTATCTGGCGCAAAAGCTGGAGGCATTACGTGCATATGGACCTGAAATGAGAAACTTCCCGCATCCTCGTTCTATAGAGGCTGTAGAATATCTCGCAGGGTGGAGAGGTGCGACAGTTGGTTGTTCGGCAGCCGAGGCTTATATGCTGGGTCGCGCTATCATCTGATTGACAATCTTGGAGAGAGAAATGTATATCGATAATCATTTGATTGGCCAGAATACAGCGCCTTTTATCATCGCCGAAATGTCCGGCAAACATAACCAGTCACTGGAACGCGCCTTGGAAATCGTCGAGGCAGCTGCCCAGACCGGGCGCAAGTGCTGAAGATACAGACCTGCACACCCGATGCCATGACGCTGGATCTGGACGAGCGCGAGTTTCATATTAGTGACCCAAAGAGCTGATCTGTGATGAATATAAGCAATACAAAACCCAGAGCAAGGCTGTCGGCAAGGGAAATTGAAGTTATCCGTGCGACGGTGAGTCGCCTGCTGGGTGTTCGCGCGTGCATCCGTATCTTTGGCTCCAGAGCACGAGAAGATGAAAAAGGCGGGGATATCGATATACTGATTGAAACAGAGCGGCAACTGCCTAGCCGCGTGGCAACCGCATGCCGGTTAACCAGTGAATTGCAAATGCAACTAGGCGACCAGAAAATTGATGTCATCATCATTGATCCTGAAACGCGTGAACAACCGATTCACCAAATCGCACGTCAAACAGGAGTGATACTATGACAATGAATATACTCAAAACTGAGCAGAAAAGATTCCTTTCACTGTTGGAAATTGTCCGGCGCGAAGGAGAGTTGCTGCTGAAGACGGACGCACGCCTGTTTAAAGCAAATCTCAATGCCGCTTGGGTTGAGCGGTTAGAGAATGATGAGGATTTAGCTGAGCGCCTCGACGCATTTGTGTCACGTTTTGGACGCATGCAGGATACATTAGGTGACAAATTAATACCTTCTCTGCTTCGGTCATTGGCGGAGAAACCCGGCAGCGTGCTGGACAATCTCAATAGAGCGGAGAAACTTGGCTTGCTGACATCCGTGGTTGAGTGGCTGGATGTGCGCAATTTGCGAAACAAGTTGGTACATGAATATATGGCCGATGCAGAGGAGTTTGCCATAGCGTTGAATCAAGCTCATGTCGCGGTGACATTGCTGGTTGCCAACTACAATACCATTAATCTTTTTGCACACTCGCGTATCTCAGCCCCTGTGTGGCCGAATTTGTTGCCCGTAAGTAATTGAAAGAGGCCTGATAGGGTGCGAGAGATTTTAGCGCTGAATCGATTAAAACTCCCTGATGCCATTATTGCTGCCAGCGCACTGATCCATGATGCAGCCTTGTTAACAAACGATCAAGCCTTCTCATCGATAGATGAACTAGTTTTTGAATCGGTACAACTTTTGAAGTAGAGTCCGTGAATGATTAAAATAGAGAATTTTGAGATTGGGCAGCACCGTGCCCCGTTTGTGATCGCCGAAATGTCCGGCAACCATAACCAATCGCTGGAACGTGCCTTGGAAATCGTCGAGGCGGCGGCAAAGACCGGGGCGCATGGGCTCAAAATCCAGACCTACACACCCGACACCATGACGCTGGATCTGGATGAGCGCGAGTTTCACATCAGCGATCCCAATAGCCTGTGGGCGGGTACGTCTCTTTACAAGCTTTACGGCGAGGCCTACACGCCGTGGGAATGGCACAAGCCGATTTTTGATCGGGCGCGTGAACTGGGTATCATTCCGTTCAGTACACCCTTTGATGATACGGCAGTGGGCTTTCTGGAAAGCCTGGATGTGCCATGCTACAAGATCGCCTCGTTCGAGAATACCGACTTGCCGTTGATCCGCCGTGTGGCTGCTACCGGCAAACCGTTGATCATCTCCACCGGCATGGCCAGCATCGCCGAACTGGACGACACGGTGCGCGCAGCCCGAGAGGCTGGATGTAAAGATCTTATTTTACTTAAATGTACCAGCACCTATCCCGCCACAGCAGAGAACACCAACATCCTGACCATTCCACATTTACGCGAATTGTTCGGCTGTGAAGTGGGTTTGTCCGACCACACCATGGGAATAGGCGTGGCGGTGGCCAGTGTTGCATTGGGCGCCACGGTTATCGAGAAGCATTTTACCTTGAACCGTGCCGATGGCGGGGTAGACAGTACATTCTCAATGGAGCCGACAGAAATGGCCGCGCTGACGGTTGAAACTGAACGCGCTTGGCAGGCGTTAGGGAAAATCAGCTATGGCCCCACAGAAAAAGAAAAAAAATCACTCGTCTTCAGGCGTTCGCTGTATATTGTTGAAGATGTCAAAGCGGGTGAAGCATTGACCTCCAAGAATCTTCGCGCGATACGTCCAGGCTATGGCTTGCCTACTAAATACTTACCTGAATTACTTGGCAAGAAAACAAATCGGGATATTGGCAAAGGAACCGCTTTCGAATGGAATATGATCGGGTAAAAAGAAAATGATGATGCTGTACTGGGTGTGGATTGATATGTTGGAATATGATTGCAGGAAGCATCTTGGGTTGTTGCCACTCACATGTCTCAACCTCCCCATGGATAGTTAATCTCTTGAACAAAAAATTATTCAGAAATACCTTTCTATATATGCTTACAGAAGCAATAAATAAGGCCGTTCCTTTTTTATTGCTTCCGATAATGACCACCTATCTGGCACCTAGTGATTATGGCATCATTGCAACGTTTTCGGCTTTTACAGGTATATTGGCCATATTTGTACATGTCAACATGGTTGGAGCTGTAAATGTCGGTTTTTTTAAGTTAGAAAGGAGTCAGCTAAAGCGATATATAAGCAATGTATTGTTCATTTCTGGCATATCGGCAACAATTTGTTTATTGTTCCTTTTTTTTTACAATAAAAAATTTATATTTTTATTGGGAATAGATAAAAAATGGGTTTTTATAGCTGTAATATTTGTGTTGTCTCAATTTATTACAAACATAAATTTAGTGCTTTGGCAGGCAGAGCAAAAGGCAAAGTTTTTTTGTATATTTCAGGCTTTACAAACTCTTTCATACATATCAATAACACTTTATTTTATAATATATATAGGATTGAAATGGGAAGGACAGATTCTTGCACAAATAATGTCGGCAGCGCTTTATTCATTAGCAAGTTTTATTATCATCACAAGAAGAAATTATTTTTACCTGGATATAAATAAAAATTATATAAAAGACATTTTAAGATTTGGTCTTCCTCTCATTCCTCATGCCTTGTCGGCCTGGTTTAGAACAGGTGTTGACCGCTTCTTACTCAATGCATTTGTCGGCATCAGCGCAACAGGTTTATATGCCATGGGTTACCAATTCGGATCGATTATAGGCATTTTGGCCGCATCATTCAATCAGGCATACAGCCCTTACCTCTTTAATAAACTAAACTCAATTGATATACAGGGCAAAAAGCAATTAGTTAAATATACTTATCTGTATTTTATAGTTATACTGCTTATCGCCTGTTTTTTTAGTTATTTTTTTCCTATTTTCGTAAACCGATTTATTAATATTCGTTATCATGAAGCAAACCAATATATTCCGTGGATTGCTTTTGGCTTTGCCTTTCAAGGCATGTATTTCATGGTTGTAAATTATATTTTTTATGTCAAAAAAACTCATTATTTATCCATAGCTACTTTTTGCTCAGGACTCATTCACGTTGCCTCCAGTTATATTTTGATTCAAATAAACGGTGCAATTGGTGCGGCGCAAGCGACCACCTTTTCTTTTTTTATTGCTTTCGTATTCGTTTGGATATTAAGTGCCAAGGCTTATAAAATGCCATGGAGACTTTCTTAATTTTCATATCCTTTAAAAACCGAATATTTATGGAACTGGCGCAATCACTAGGGACTAAGAAAAAAGTAGGTGATCGATGAAATTGTCAATTTTGTCTGATTAATACTTAATTTATTTTATAGGAAGATAAACTAATGATAGAAGCCACTATGTCATTAATTCTAGATACCTTTATATCTATTCTTAAAGTTATAAAGAAATCCAGGTTTCCAATTATAATGAATGTTCATACATCTTCTAAAACCTGTTTTGTTTTAGGAAATGGTCCTTCTTTAGATGTGGATTTAAGTCAAGGACTTGATTTGTTTTGCTCAAATGACACTTTTTGTGTAAATCAATTTGCTGAATCTGATTTATATAAAAAGATACAACCTAATTATTATATTATTGCAGACCCGGGATATTGGAAAAAAAATGTTTCTGATAACAATGTGGCAATTAGAAATCGCTTGATTCAGAATGTTCTTGAAAAAACAACTTGGCCTATTAAGTTTCTTGTTCCTTTTCAAGCAAAAGATTTATTCGAAACTGTTTTTAAAGAAAAACCTAACATTCAAGTAGTTTGTTATAACAATGTGCCTTTATCTGGGGCGAATATTGTTATAAACAAATTATTTGATTTTGGTCTTGGTAATCCTCGCGCACAGAATGTTTTAATTCCTGCGCTATTTTATGCAATTCGCTATGGATATCAAAAAATTATTCTTCTTGGGGCAGATCATTCCTGGCATGAAACTGTAGTTTTAGATGATGATAATCGCGTCTGTATGAGAGACAAGCACTTTTATAACAAAGAAGCAAAATTGACCCCCTGGAGTATGGGGGGGCAAGATGGAAAATTGTTTACAATGGACTCTTTGTTCCTTGCATTATCAAGAATGTTTGCTGGTTATTGGAAAATACAAGATTATGCTACTTATCGTGGTGTTCAAATCTATAATGCCAGTAGTGTGACTTATGTTGATGCATTCAAGAGAATACATCATACTGATGTAGCTAAGGTGTTAACTAATTCTGCTGTACCTAATAGTAATACATTTTCGACGTTGGCCAAATGAGAAAAATGCTAAAAGCGCTATTTAAAAATCCAATAACAATGTGGTTAAAATGGTTGGTTTGTAAATATTACTATGAAACCAAATATTGGAATCGTCATCTTAAAATATATTATATGACTAATGTTTCAAATTGCTCTTTTGGGCAATATAATATACTTTATGATGACGTGGTGTTAAACCAAGTTAGTCTGGGAGATTATAGCTATGTAGCCAGTAATACGCGTATGGCTAGGGTGACAGTCGGTAAGTTTTGTTGTATTGGTCCGGATGTTATGGCTGGTCTAGGTCGGCATCCAACTAGAGATTTTGTCTCAGTGCATCCAGTTTTTTATTCGCCACTTGCTCAGTCTGGTGTTACGTTTACCTCTAAATCCTATTTTGATGAATTTGGTAAAATCACCATTGGACATGATGTGTGGATTGGTGCACGTGCAATTATTATTGAAGGGACTACCATAGGTAATGGCGCAGTTGTTGCTGCGGGCTCTGTAGTAACTAAAGATGTGCCTCCCTATGCTGTTGTAGGAGGGGTACCCGCTAAAGTGTTAAGGTATCGATTTTCTCCAAATGAAATAGAATTTTTATTGAAAATGGAATGGTGGAACCGAGATGTAGATTGGTTGAAGGCAAATTTTAATAAATTCCATGATATTAGTGAACTGATTAAATTTTCCAAATAGCTGCTCTCAACATGTACAGTCTAGGCCGGTTAATCTTTATAAATTTGCTTTATGTTCTTGGCAGTTTTGCGCTTATGGTTCATAAATTATCTTAGAAATAACATAACTATAACAATAGTGGGCAAATTGATTTTCAATTTAAAGCAATAAATTATTGTATATTTTTATTTTATAAAAGATTAAATATTTATTAGGTTTGGTGAAATGTTCAACAAGCAAGCCTGTATGTTATTGATATTGTTAGGGAGCAGATATAAATGAAAAAAGCGCTAATTACCGGCGTAACCGGTCAAGATGGCAGTTATTTGGCGGAGTTTTTATTAAGCAAAGGCTATCAGGTACATGGAATCAAGCGCCGTGCGTCGTTATTCAATACCCCGCAGGTAGATCATATTTACCAGGATCCGGAACTGGGGGGGTCGTGTCATCTACGTAACTGATTCACTTGTTCCTTGTTTTTCTAACAAAAAAATTGAAGAATCAATGCGTTTTTTTCTGGATAAAGATATGACGCATATAAAACAATATGCCTCTACATCGTTAACCATGATAGCATTAGCAAGAAATATTGGGTTTAAAAAAATTGTGATTCATGGCTTAGATTTTGGGGGGCCTCATTTTTTCCATGCCGATGATTTTGACAATATAACTAATTTAAAACCGGCAATCTATGATTACCAGAAAGATTTGCCATTACATACAACATCAGATAGTAATTTAGGCGTAGGCGTTAAAGATGTCATTAGCGTTTTATTCAAACTTTTAGAAGAAGATGACGTTTTATTAATGGCTGCATCAAGCTCATCCCCTGCATCAGATTATCTTCCAGTTTATCAACAAAAATAACATGCTAAAAAGCTTTCATTATCCTACGATCTATTTATAGAAACCAATAGGGTCAGAGCAGTTGATTCAAAACCAGGTACAGCTATACCTTGACGCCCGAGCAATTGGCCGAACAGGTCGGAGCCACCACGGTGTTATTCCATGGCTATAGGATGAGGCACGAAGCCCATCAATCACCCACGATGGGCTTCCTGCGTCAACCCAGCCCATTCTGTTTTACTATGAACTTAAACCGGCTCCAAGCCCGGCTAAATAAACAAGATATGCAAAAAGTCTGTTTACGGGAAATCAAGGCATTTATGAATGGAGAGCAAAAATGAACACTAAAGCACTGAGACAGTATCTGACGGCGGATGCTAACCGCATGATCCATATCGCCCTACCCGAAGACTTGCTCGATACCGTAGAGGTCATCGTGATGCCGACAGACCCGGCAATACAAGCAATCGATCAAGAAAAACCGATACAAGCCCAAGTTATCGATGACACAGGTTTTGTACAATGCGTAATCAATTCACCCGTCGAAGACTGTTGGAATACACTTGTTTAACTGGTTTCCACGCGCTGCGTTGGAAACCGAGTGCGGAATCATTATGGGTCGAAGCCGTTATAAAATTTACGAGCAGCAAGCACTGCATATTCTGGCTCAACCTGAACACCTATTCTGATTTAACTTGAACACTGATTCTGGTTTCAAGCTGAACACTTTTCTGGTTTTTTCCAGAATCGGTGTTCAAGTTGCCAGAATGA
>PGZD01000066.1 GCA_002843155.1 Gammaproteobacteria bacterium HGW-Gammaproteobacteria-3 | reverse complement strand
AAAAGAGCCATTGATTTTAAACATCTTTTTTTGCGAAATATCACCAAAAAACTGAATATCAATGACTTAGAGGGGTTTTGGTGACGAAGTTAGGTTAACTTGAGCGCCCTGCCCGGCAAGGATTTAATAGCCAGGCGATTTTTCTTCACCGACTGACCGGCCAACTTTTCATCGACGGCCACGGTTAAAACCTGTTCGCGCTGCATCCCGATAAACTCGCTAGGAGCTATCTGCTGCAGATCGATGCCGGAGATTTTATTGACCAACTCCCGTAATTCCTGTTTGTCCTGGTGGGTCAGCAGTAATTTTTTGGCTCGAGTCAGGCCGATGTTGTATTCCTGATGAATGGCCTCCCAGGTTTGATTGAGAGGAAATAGCTCCTGTTCACTATCAATCGCGCGAGCGATAACCGCCAGCCATGTTTTGTTCATGTTTTACCATCCTGACAGCACAGCACGATGTCGCAAATCTTCCTATTGCCGGTAAAGCCGGTACCTTGCCTCACCTCCCGCCACTCGATTTGTAACGATTTATGCTGCTGCTTCAGGCATTCGTTCATCACGCACGCCAACCAGATGGCGGGTTCAACATCGTTGGCAAAGACCTGTTGAAAAGCCAAAGCCGATAAGGGCCGACCGGCTTGCTGACGCACTTTGTTCATGTAAGCCGCCAGTTGCCGTCGGTATTTCGGAACGTGAACGGCCTGTTTTTCTGTTGGATTCAGCGTCACCGCGTTCAAACGCCGCTGCTTTTGTTTGGCTAACAAGGCATCGCTATCGACGCGAATCTTCTGGGCGATATCGACCAATTCCTGCTCAACGGCATGGTCCATGGGATCTGCATGCGCCGACAGCGCCAAGGGTTGAATGCGATTCCAATGATCCGGAATCTGATCGTGCTCGCTCCAATCCAGCGGCTGGTAATCGGGGTTTTGTCGCAGATAAAACGCAAAGCCCTGGATTAGTTGCGCTCGGACTTCGATTTGCCGAAGTTCGAACAGGAAAATTTTCAGCTTATCCAGGATGTCCTGCAGCCGTTGTTGGTACTTCGGCAATAGCCTCAGTAATTGCCGCTCCAGCAATTGATGCAACTCAGGCTGTTCCTCGACGTATTCCAGTAAGAACTCAGGCTGCAAGGCGCTGATGGCGTTCACCAGCTTTTCCAGACGGGCGATGTAAAAGGTATTCTGTTTTTGTTTTTCCGCCAGGGTACGGACATTGGCAAAACGGCTGTTGACCAGCATCAATAAGTAACTGGTGTTTTCCTCCAGATTGTCGGCCAAATCAAATACCAACCGCTGAATTTCCAGCAGGTAATGATCGACATCCTCCAACCGGTTCTCCCGCCAGGCATCCTGGTATAAACCGATCTGCTGCTCCAGGGTATCGATCCAGCTCGACAGATCGGTATCCAGACGGCGGATTCGATCGCTGCTCAAGGCGCTATCGAGAAACTGGCTCAAGCGGCCGGCGATGCGGAAACCATCGTCGCCGTGATTGACCAGTACTTTCAGTTGTTTGAGCTGATTGAGGGTGCGTTGATTCTGGCTATCCGAATAGATAGTGCCATTGAAATAGGTCTTGGCGATCAAGTCGCTATGATTGGCCAGCGCCTTGAACAGCCGCTCCATGCTTTGTTCGGCTTGACTCAAAACAGACTCTCCTGGGCCACGTCATCTTCGTCCTGCGTAATCGGCAATTGTTCATGTTCTTTGATGAATTGCAGCGCCTGATAGAAATAATCCAGCTTGCCGGTCACTTGATAAATCAGAGTGTCGCGGTTGGACAAATGCAAATAGCCCCATTGATCCAATGTTTTCAGCAGCTTTTCCAGACGACTTTTAACCGCATCATCGGTACAGACGAAGTCTTTGAAGCGACCAAAGGTTTGCAAACGATCCGCCAAAGCCTGATTGCTCTCGATGACCTGCAATAGCGCCCCGAAGCTCAGCGTATCGCCGGGAGACAAGGCTGTATCGCGATGCAAACAGGCCATCATCATGTCCAGCCATTCCACTACTGGCTGCAATTCCACCCGAAACTGCTGAAACACGCGTTGGATATCCCGACGGGCGCTGGCGTCGATTTGCCGATAGGCGGCATAATACGCCAGACCATTCTGAGTCTTGCTCAAGTGGTATTGCAGACGGCTCAAGAATTCGTCGACCTGTTGAGCATTCTCGGTCTGTTGCAAAAATCGAAAGCCGTTCTCGTCGCTGATTTCGCAAATGAACTCGCCTTGCAGCAAGCGTTTCAGTAGGACGTCAAACATTTGCCAGCTCCCGCACCATGGGTGCCAATTCCGCGAGATAGGCGTCATCGATTTCCATCTCCACCAACTCGCGCTGGCCGACCACCTGATAACGGTTTTTGAACAGCCGCAGTACATCCGGATCAGGATCGGGAAAGGCGGACAGCAAGGTAATACCGTTATTGCTCAATAACTCCAGCAACACCTCGATATTGACCTGATGCAGTTCCTTTAGCTCATCCATCGGCCAGATGATGTTCAAGGGCTGGTCCTTGCGTATCATGTTAACCAGGGCGATAAAGAATACGCACAAGATTAAATACGACAGGCCGTGACTGGAGATTTGCTGTAACTCCTCGGCATGAGTCGCACGTTTGCTGCGGCCGTTTTCACTGACAATGATTTCCAGTTCCAGCAGACTGACCAGCTTCATTTCCACCCTGCCCTTGCCGGGCATTTGTTCCGCCACCAAGCGAACCATGTCCGCGAATGGCTCGCCGGGCAAACGGCCGTCACTGTTCCGGTTCCAGTCATCGTATTGTTTGGTAAAGGCGACGATCTGCTGCCAGTAGCCCAAGGACTGCACTTTTGACGTCAAGCGTCCCTGGATGCTTTCGATTTTGTCGAAACGGATATTGCTGTCGATATGCTTGGTCAGCCGTCTGGACAGGGAGTCTATGCCGCGGTCGAAATGCTCCAGTGCCTGTTGATAATTACGGATCACCGCCCCGAATAGATTGGCCTGATTGACCAGCAAACTGCGCAAATCCTGATGCGCCGTATCGTACCAATTCAAAATTGGCGTCAACCAGGCGGTTTCGTCGCTGTCCAGACCGAGTTCGTTTTCCTGGCTCGTATAATACTTTGCAGGACCAGTACTGGGATAACGCGCCAAGGTCTGTTTCAAATGCCTAAGCTTTGCCAACAACATTCGACGCTGATTTTTGTATGCCTCGTTCAAAGTACGAAATTCGTTTTGTAACAAGGCCAAGGTGTGAGATTCGTCAAAGCTGATGACGTTGGGTGCATAACGAGCATAGGCCGTGCAATCATCCAGCAATTGCTCCAGCGTTTTCATCTCCTGGTCCAGTTTCTGCAACGCGGCAATCAGCCTCCCCTGCTCTGCTTTCAATTCGCTGCTGTGTTGTTGATAGCGTTGCTTGGCGGCAGCAAACTGTGCCTCAGTTTGGCGTAGTTCGGCAGTCAGTTCACGGGCCGCGTTGCACAATTTGGCATAGCCCGACCAATGTAGCTGCTCCCAGCGCCGATAGTCACTCACCGTTTCAGCGGCGGCCTTGGCGGCCTTCAACTGCTTTTGCAAAGTGTCGATTCGGGCCTCAAGCTGTTGTAAGGCATCGACATCGATTTTTCGAGTTTTCAGGCTGTTCAGCCGTTGTTGTTCCAATTGTTGCAGTGCCTGCTGCTCTTGACTGTTTAGCGCGGAAATCTCCTGCCTGATATGTTCGACTTGTTGTTCTGCTGTCTGTTTGATCCGGGCGATAGCGGTTTCGAGTTCGACGGCGAGCCGTTTTTCATCCTGTTGCAATCGCCGCTTCAAATCATCCAGCTGAGTTTTGATTTCGTTAAGTGCTTCCTCAACCGCCACTTTTTCGGCCTGCAACTGCTGAGCGCGCTGACGTTTGCTGTTTTCAATCTGCAGTTTCAAAGAAGCGAGTTCAGCTTTAATGGCGTTCAAGCCATTTTGCAGGCGCCCCTGTTCGCTTTCGGCTTGCTGACATTGCTTACGCAGTTGGGTGTCGGTCCTTTTCAAAGCGGTCAATTGTTGATCGGCCTGTTCGTCCAAACCGGCCAACTCGCGCAAGCGGTGTTCATGCTCAGACAGCAACAGGCGGATTTGCTGTTCATCGGCCGCCAAATCAGCCGACAGTACATCCAGATTCAACGAGACACCGTACAATCCTTTCGAATTTCCCGCTAACACCGGCTCCAGGTCGTCGCGCAGCAACAATTCCGGATTAACCACTTTGGCGATGTCCTGCGTCCAGCCGGGTTGATGTTCGCGCAAAAACCGCAGCAAGGTATCGGCTTCAGTATCCAGTTGCCGCTTTAAACGACTGATCGTCTCGTCAATCGATTGTTTCTCTACCTGATAATGCCGCTTTTGTTCCAGAGCGAATTCGACTTCGTCCTGATTGGCTTTGATGCGCTTGTTGATGCCTGCGACTTCGGTTTTGGCCTCTTCTAGTTTTAACTGCAGGCTTTGCTGAAGCTCTAGCTTGGCTTCTCGGGTTTGGATTAATTCTGGATCAGGTTGGATTTGCGCGATCTGTGCATTCAGTGCCCCCAGCTTTCCCTGAACCTCACCGGCCGATCCATGTAGCTTTTCCTGTTCGCCATTATTCGCGGCTCTCAGTTGTTCCCGGGCCTGGCTATGTTCAGCCCGATGTTTGGCTTCATCTTGACTAGCCTCAGCCCTGACCTCCTGGATTTGCCTTTCGTACTGGTGACGCTGCTCGGCATAGCCTTTCTCCGTGTCGGCTTTGATCGCCGAGAATTGGGCGTTGATGTCCTGAACTTCAGACGTCAGCTTCTCGTAGTGCTGTTGTTCCCTTGCCAGATTATCGACAAAGACAGGCTGTTGCTCGGCCTGACGGATATTACGCTGTATGTCCTTCGCGTCCCACTCGGCTTTTTCATTTTCCAGTTGGGTTTTCTGCTTCTCCAGGCTGGTTAGCTCGGCTCTTTGCCTGGCCAGTGCCGATTGCATCTCTTGTTCCTGAATCTCCCAATCGGATTTCAAGGTTCTGAGCGATTGATCGGATCTCGTCAGTTGTTCTTGCTGCCCTTGATGTTGTTGGCGATAACGCTCCCGCAGCAGCAGTAAGCGTTTGTGCAGCTCACCAAATCGGGTTTTAAACTGTTCCTGCTCGGTGGCCAGTTCGCTCAGTTCAGCCGCCTGTTCCCGCTCGGCTTCGCTGTGTTGGTAAGCGCGATATTCCTTGTACCAATCCTCCAATTTGTCCATGGATATATCCAAGGAAATTGAATCGCGGTTCTCGTCGATGCAATTGACCAGCATTTCTCGCAAGTCGGCGAAATCGGTCGAACGTTGCAACATGCCGGAGACGATCTTTTCTATATCCTTCAATCGTCGGCCGGCGCTGCCCTGACAAAAGCTGTAACGGGCAATCAGATTGCGCAATTCCTGGCCCTTGCTATGCGGCAGGTTCTGAATCACCGTGCGATAGTCGCTGCAAGACGTCAGCTGATTGCTGCAATTGATATGGCGTTTGTCCAGGTGGCGTTTCAGATCACGACAGGAGATCGGGTAGCAAGAGCCATCCAGTCGGGTTTCCAGAAAATCGTCGCGATCGAAGCCCTTGTCGACAAACCGATAGCACAAACCTTCTTCATTGAGCGAAGCATAAATCACCACCATGCAGATTTGCTGGTCGCGGCGATACTCGAAAATGATGTAAGACGACTCGTTGGGCAAATAATGCTTGGCAAAGCTGTCGGTGACTTTACTTTTCGGGACCAGTCGACCAGGCCGCTCGCCGAAAAACAATGGAATCAATCGCAGCAAGGTGGTTTTACCGGCACCGTTGACGCCGTTGAGATTGGTGTGCCCCTCCAACCGAACTTCTTGTAGCGTGCCCGGTTTATAAGAGTCGATCAAAATCAGCCGAGTTAATGCAAAACTTCCCATCCCTTACCTTTTTGACTGTACAAGCTTCTTTGATTATCTCTTCAACGAACTAGCCAACAGCGACTTGTCCATCCAGGGAAACGACTTCGTTTTCCGTATTTGAAAACCCGATAACACAAATTCACTGAACCGCGTCTTTCAGGCCTTTACCGGCTTTGAACGATGGCAATTTAGCCGCTGCAATGGTAATAGCTTCGCCAGTTTGTGGATTCCGACCAATGCGCTCTGCACGTTCTTTCACTTCGAAGGTGCCAAAGCCCACCAACGATAAGGAATCGCCTGCTTTTAATGCCGCTTGAATGGAATGGGTAATACCATCCAATGCGCGGCCGGCATCGGCTTTGGTCAGGTTGGCATGGCTGGCGATGGCGTCGATGCGGTCGGATTTGTTCATAATTGAGAGTTGATGGTTTTAAAAGTTAATAAATTTAGATCATTCAAATAAATACAGCTATCGGCGCATCACGCCACCATTTGCCGCAAACTCTGCTGCATAGCGACTTTAAATGCGGGATCGTTGGCAAGCAATTTATAGAGTTCCAATTCATTTCGGCGATTCTTGAGTATCACGTCTTCAAATATCTTTTCAAACGCCAATATCCGGGTATGAACATCGGGGTTGTTTTGATATTTTTCCTGGAAATCAGGATGTGCCTTGATACCGTCGGCGATGTTGATGAACTTGATGCGTTGCTCTTCGGGTGTTGCGCCCCAGCCTTGAAACCAGCGCTCGTTAAAGCTGCGGATGATTTCATCCAACGAATCGTGCTCTTCGCCACCACCATGCGCACCACGCGGATTGGGATTTTGTGGCTCAAGTTCGGTTTCGCTGGCATCCAGACCAATGCTGTGATTGAGTTTGACCCGTTCCAAACCATAAGATGACAAATCCACTGACTCCAGCAATTCATCAATCTGATCCGCATTAGGGTCTTTCACGATCAGTTTGGGGATTAGAAACTTCAGAAACCAGAACAGTTTTTCCCAAACAACAATTTCATACGGGATGATAGACGCCATTTGCCCATAGATTTTGACAAACTGCTTGGCCTTGATCTTGAAGTCGGCTTTAGCCAGTTCATCAAGCGCCAATTCCTGATTGAATCGGTCTGCCGCCGTATCGATCAGAGGGCTTAGCTGCTGGGCATCGGCATTACTAAAATACAGTTCGACAAACTGCTCAACCTCAAACCACTCATACACCGCCACCTCGTCCAGCGCGTCTTTTAACTCATGCAAGACATTGACATCCGTGGCTTCCGATAAGCGCGTGGCGGTGTAAAACGGATCGAAGGCCGTTTTAATATCGTCTACCGAATTAAAGAAATCCAGGATGAACAAATCTTCGGTTTTCTTACCCCACTTGGGTGCTGCTCGGTTCAATCGCGACAAGGCTTGCACGGCCAGCACGCCTTGCAATTTTTTATCGACATACATCGCACTGAGCTTGGGCTGATCGAATCCGGTCAAGTATTTGTTAGCGACGATCAACAAGCGGTACTCGTCTTGATCGAAATAATCGCGGGTTTCATTTTCGGCAAAACCATTCATCTGCGCTTCGCTGTACTCGATGCCATCCACTTCTTTAGTACCGGAAAAGGCGATAGCAACCTTGAACGGATTTCCGCGGTCCTTCAATAACTGGCTAATCGCCCGGTAATAACGAATGGCCGCCTCGATGTTCTGGGTAATCACCATACCCTTGGCTTTGCCTTTCAGCTTTTTGCTGTTGACCACCTGCGGAATGAAATGGTCGAGCATGATTTCCGCTTTCACGGCAATGGTCTGCTGGTGGCGCTCGACATAGGCGCGCAGCTTTTTCTGTGCCTTGGCACTGTCGAACAGCGGATTATCAGTGATGGATTTCTGGATCTCGTAATAGCTTTTATAGGTGGTGTAATTGGCCAACACATCCAGGATAAAGCCTTCCTCGATCGCCTGTTTCATGGAATACAAATGAAAGGGTTCAAAGCTGCCATCCGGCTGTTTAACGCCGAACTTTTCCAGCGTGGTGTTTTTTGGTGTCGCGGTAAAGGCTAAATACGAGGCGTTACCGCGCATTTTTCGCGATTGCATGGCTTGCAGGATTTTGTCCTGCACATCCAACTCTTCATCAGCCTGCTCGGATTTACCCATCGCCCGGTTCATGTTGTCGTGCGCGGAACCACTCTGCGAGCTGTGAGCCTCGTCGATAATCACCGCAAAGCGTTTGTCGCTCAGATCGGCGATGCCGTCGATGATAAAGGGAAATTTCTGGATGGTGGTGATGATGATTTTCTTGCCTTGCTCCAAGGCGCTTTTCAACTCCGAAGATTTAAACGCCGGGGCGACGATATTTTTGACTTCGGAAAAATCCTTGATGTTCTCGCGCAATTGCTTATCCAACAGGCGGCGGTCGGTGACGACAATCACCGAATCGAACAATGGCTTTTCCAGGTCAATATCCCCAGGGATGGGGTGTATGCCGGAAACGCAGGGAGCAGTTTCCGGTACCGCACCTGGCGTATCCAGGCTGGCTGGATAAGCTTCTATCAATTGATATGCTGCCCAGGTGATGGAATTGGATTTACCGGAACCCGCCGAATGTTGAATCAAATAGGTTTGCCCAACGCCCTTTTGACTGGCATGCGCCACCAGTTTGCGTACCACATCCAGCTGATGGTAACGCGGAAAAAACAAGCTGCGCTTATCCAACGGCTCTTTACTACTGCCGTCCAGTCGCACGAAATGCTGAATGATGTTGGCGACACTGTCCTTACTGAACACCTCCTGCCATAAATACGCGCTTTTGTGGCCGTTTGGATTGGGCGGATTGCCGGCGCCGTAGTTGTGGCCCTTATTGAACGGCAGAAAGAAGGTGTGCGGCCCGGCCAGTTTGGTGGTCATGTAGATTTCATCGGTATCCACTGCCATGTGTACAAGGCAACGACCAAATTGCAGCAAAGGCTGATTGATGTCGCGGTCTTCGCGATATTGCTTCTGGCCGTGGTAACGGGCAGTTTGGCCGGTCCAGGGATTTTTCAGCTCCAGCGTGGCAAACGGCAGACCGTTGATGAACAACACCAGATCGATTTCTTCAAGGGTATTGCTCAACGAGTAACGCACCTGGCGGGTACTGCTGAAAATGTTGTCGGCGAAGTTCTGCTTCACCTTTTCGGAACTGCTGACCAACGGCGCCGGATACATCAGGTGCAAGGTGGCATCGTCAACGCTTAACCCCTTTTTCAGCAAATGCAACAGACCGTATTTTTTGATCAGCTTATCGAAGCGCTCCAGCACTTTAAGCTGCCAATCACCGCCGTGTTTTTGCAACTTTTCCAGCTCTTTAGGCTGGGTTTGCTCCAGAAAGGCCCAAAAGCGTTTGCTGTCGATGGCGTAACGGGCGTTGAAATCCTGTGGCAAGCCGAGTTGGTAGCCGTGGTTGGGGCTGAACGGCAGATCGCCCACTTCGGCAACACCCTTTTGGGCTTCCAGACAGGTGCCGGTCAGCTGTTTTTCGATGGCAATTTCCAGTTCTTTCTCGGTGGTTTTGCTGACCATCCGTGATCACTCCTTTTGTTGAAGTAGCGCTAATCGGCGCTGCAAGGCTTCGATGACCTTCTCGGTAATCAAACCATGAAAAGGCTGTTTATCCTGCCCCAAGTTACATTGCTCCAAGGTATCGTAATAAGCCAGCCGGGATTCGGTGTCACCGTGAATAGTGGCTATGGGGTAGCCGTGTTGCAGCAAAATCAGATTCATGACCAAGCGGGCGGTGCGGCCATTGCCGTCCACAAACGGGTGAATGGTCACCAGCCGTTCATGCAGCTCGGCGGCTAGCACAATCGGATGCAGGCTTTGCCGGTTTTGCGCATAGAACTCAAAATACCCGGCCATCTGCTCTTCCAGTAGCCAGGGTTGCGGCGGGGTATGCCTGCTACCGCTGATCATCACCGGAATATCCCGAAACCGCCCGGCATACTGTTTGTCGATTCCGCGCAAGACCAAGGCATGCAAGGTCAACAAGTCGTGCCGACTGAAGCGGGCATCGTGGCTGGCCATCTCGCGGATCAGTTCCACCGCCTCGTAATGGTTGATTGCCTCCAAATGCTCGACCAGCGGCTTGCCGCCGATTGTCAGTCCCTTGTTGATCACCAGATCGGTTTCGCGCAAGGTCAGCGTATTACCTTCGATGCGGTTACTGTCGTAGGTGTATTCAATGTCGGTGGCCTTATCTACACTGCGGCTATCCCAGTCGCGGTATTGCTGCAATTGGCTCAGCAAGGCATCGGCTTGTTCGAGCAAGGCGGCTAAAGCTTTCATGCGACAACCTCAGGAACGCGAATTTTGCCGGTGACGGTGCTGTTGATCAGCGTAGCTTTGTATTCCTTGAGTTTGTCGATTTGCTGTTGCTGGATAGCAATGGCCTGATCGATTTTGGCGGATTGGGTTTCGATGTGATCGAGAATAGCTTTTTGTTCATGTTTTGGTGGGACAGGAATTGATATTTGGAATAAATCACCAGTATACAAACGAATTAAACCCTCTACTATTCCGGTAGCCCTAATAATAAATTGTCCAATGTATGCTGGATGACGGAACAAATGCTCAAAATATTTCAAGTCGTCAATCAATCCATTTGAATGATAAACAGCATAATCTGGACTTACTAAACCTTTAAAATCAATATTGCTTTTAAAAAAAACACCTAAATGGGCTTTCAGTTTGTTAAATACTAAATCATTTTTGTAGACGATTTTATTATCCACATTACTTTGCGCTACTTCCGCCTTTTCGTGAAATTCTGATCGAACTACCAATCCGTGGGTTTGGCTAACCATAAACAATGGCTCCTCACCCGTTTTTGATCTTTCGTTTCGTTCATTCAAAATATATTTCAACCGTTTTAAATTCCAATGCGCCGGTATCTCGCCGATCCATTCCACCCCGGAATCTCGCATAGTCACATTGGGGTCAAGGCCACGGGTGACGGCGTTTTGAATCAGGATTTGTTTGCGCTCTTTCAGCAAAGCGATTTGTTGTTCCTTGATCGCTACGGCCTGATCGATTTGCGCGGTTTTGCTGTCCAGAAAGGCCGCTATGGCGGTTTGTTCTTGAACTGGCGGCAACAAAGACCAAACATTAAAAAAATCTTCTGTGTAAAGTCTCAAACGACTTTCTATAACTCCTGATGATCTTCGTTTGTATTCAGCTTTATATAAATCTGTTCGTAATAAATAATGAAAATAACGCTTACAACCTTCGGTAACTAATCGGTAAACCGAATATGCAGGGCTTGTGATTCCAGCGAATGTTGAAAAACCTAGGCTTCCGTTCCAGGCAAGCATAATATTGCTAACAAGATCGTCTTTTGAAACTTTTTTATAGCCCTCTAATGATTCGGCATTAGTAAGCAACTCACCTTCTTCAATTTTGTCGGATTTTTTTGTTACCCCTGTATATTGAGATACAGACAACAGCTCCTCTGCTCCATTAATACTCCTTTCATTTATCTCAGTGAAAAGATATTTTGTTCTTTTAACTATCCAATGCTCCGGAATCTCCCCCAGCCATTCCACGCCCGAATCCTTATAAGCCTCGTAAGTCGGCATTTCCGCCAGTTGCTCAGTCATCGTCTGGCATTCGCTTGCCAAAGCACATCTATCCCGTAGAGATCGAAAGCGCTGTCGGCGCTGACCAATTGCAAGTTTTCGACTTGGGCTTGCGCCAATATCATGCGATCAAACGGATCGTTGTGATGAAATGGCAATGTTTGCAACTGGTAGATATGGGCAGGTTCGATATTGAGAATTTGCAGGCCGTTGTTCAGGCATTGCAACTCAACGAGTTCGCTCAGCGGTAATTCCAGCTCAAGTTTGCCCAGTTGATGTTTGATTTGCATTTCCCACAGGCTCGCCATACTCAAAAAAACGTCGGTATCCATGTCCTGGTAGTACGCTAAAACCTGTTCGGGAATCTTGCCCGGCGCGGTTCTGAGCCACAGGAATACATGGGTATCCAGCAGCAGCTTCATGAGTGACCCAGCCAAAAATCATCGCCCAAGGGTTCGTCAAAATCGTCGGCAATTCGGATTTTTTCACGATATTCGCCTACGGTTCTTTTGTTCGCCTGTTGCTTTAATTGTTGTTTTTTCAAGAAGGCTACGAAGTCAATCACCTGCTTCTGGAGTTCGGGCGGTAATACTTCAATTTCGTGTGCTAATTGCAAACTATTCATAGCGCATTTCTCCTTTCAAACTCTGCTTAAAATTGACAACCCAAATCATACCGATTGCATCCCGGCAACTTCATCCAGTAATTCCTGCTGGCTGATGTCGATGACCGGCACTTGGTTCTGTTTACAGGCTGCCATAAAGTCGTAAATATCCAGATGAGCCAGTTCTGACGCCTTGGTGATAGTGACCTTGGCATTTTTAAATAGCCATAGTGAATAACTCAAACGCATGTCTTTCTCGATGTCGGCAACGGATTGAAAGTTGACGAAATCATTGGGGAGGTCGATGGCGATTTGCATAGTTTTTCCTTTAGTGGATTAGCCCGTTACTTGCATTTTCGATGCGGGTTGGCTCATTGTAAAGCGACCCGATTGATTCGAGAGACCCTGTCTCCCAAATTTGCAGATAACCAATATTCAATCGCTCAAAGTATCCATCGTTCAGCATCATCGTCGCCTATAGCAGGTTTACGTCAATGCCCAGAATATCGGCAATCAGGCCTTCGGCCTGCTTTTCCAGGGCGATGATGTCATTAGCCACCTCATTCATGCCGCGCAGCGGCTTGTGCCGATAGAAGTATTTGTTGAAGCTGATTTCGTAACCGATTTTGACCGAATCCAGGTTAACCCAGGCTTCTGCGACATGCGGTTTAACTTCCGCCAGAAAATAACGATGGATGTTGTCTTTCAATGGCACCGATTCGCTGTCACGCAGATCGGCATTGGATTCGTAGCTGAGGTATTCGCCTTTTTTACCGGTGGAGTAAACGCCAAAATCGGGTAGCTTATCTTCGCTGCAATCCAGGCGTTGCAAGACTTTTTCGAGCATATCGCCATTGAGTTTGAAGGTTTGCGCGATGACTTTTTCGGCGGTTTCGTCGTACCAACTGACGGCATTGAGGATGGCGTTTTTGTCGCTGGCGGTCAGCTTGATCGCTTGCGCCTTGAGTATGGCGTCGACGGAGGCTTTGAATTGGTTAAAATCGCTGGATTCGTCGGTACCGATCGCCGCCATCAAGGCTTGCGCTGTTTGCATCAGGTTTTGTTGTTTCAGCCAGGTATCCAGGCTGAGTAATTTGCTGCGATTTTTGGCATTAAGCCCCAGTTCGTTGTCTTCGCACCAGGCCAGGATGGCATTTTCGTGTTGTTCCAAGCAGCCGGGCAGATAGAGGGCATCGCCCCATTGCTGGTAAATCCACTGCATCGGCTGATTCAGCGCTTTGTCGAAACGTAAGGTTTCAATGCGCTCTAAGCTGAATTGGGCCTTGCGGCGGTCCGGGCGTTCGATATTGACCTTGTAGTAGCCAAAATCGCTGTTGTCGAACACCTGAGCGGCGATACCCGCATCATCGGTTTGGCGTTCCTGGGTTGCCAATGCCAAGTAAGTGGCAACGATTTCCCGGATATGTTCGGGGGCGAATTCGCAGTTTTTGTTGCCGAGATTTTTGCGCAGCTTGCGGTAAAGCTGGCTGGCATCGATCAACTGTACCTTGCCTTTGCGTTCGGGTGCCTTGTGATTGGACAGCAGCCAGATATAAGTCGTGATGCCGGTGTTGTAAAACAGGTTGTTGGGCAATTGAATGATGGCTTCCAACAAGTCGTTTTCGATGATGTGGCGGCGAATATTGCTTTCGCCGCTGCCGGCATCGCCGGTGAAAAGGCTGGAGCCATTATGCACTGAAGCGATGCGCGAGCCGTGCGGGCTTTTATCCAGCGGCTTCATTTTGCTGACCATTTCCATCAGAAACAGCAATTGGCCATCGCTGGAACGCGGTGTGGCGTCTAGCGTTTCCGGGTTGTCCCAATAGTCGTTTAGCGTGACCCGAAACCGGGCATCGATCACGTCGCCGCCGTCTTTGATGTATTTCTGCTCGCTGGCCCAGCTTTTGCCATAAGGCGGATTGGAGAGCATGAAATCAAAACGGGTACCGGCGAATTCGTCGGTAGACAAAGTGGAACCGACGCGGATGTTGGCCGGGTTGTTACCCTTAATCATCATGTCGGATTTGCAGATGGCATAGGTTTCATCGTTGATTTCCTTGCCATACAAATACACATCGCCGCTTGCCCGTATCGCGCCTTCCTCGTCCTTGATGAAGTTTTGCGATTCGGTGAGCATGCCGCCGGAACCGCAGGCCGGGTCGTAAATGGTCATGACCGGTGGCAGTTGATCTTTAACGGGATCGAAGATCAGATGCGTCATCAACTCGATCACTTCGCGTGGCGTGAAGTGTTCGCCGGCTTCTTCGTTGTTTTCTTCGTTAAATTTTCGGATCAGCTCTTCAAAGACATAGCCCATGCCCAGATTGGTCAGGGCTGGCAGTCGGTTGCCATCCGGGTCTTCCTTGTCATAGGGCGTAAGGTTGATGTACGGCGAGGTAAACTTTTCCAGCACGCCGAGCAAAACATCCTTGCCCGCCATATGGCGGACCTGGGATTTGAGATTGAACTTGTCGACGATTTCCTTGACGTTGGCACTGTAACCGTTCAGGTAGTCTTCGACATTGGCTAGCAGGATTTGCTGATTGTTGGTGGCGGTTTTCAGCAATTGCGTCAGCGTCCATTTGCTGGTGTTGTAAAACACATAGCCGGAGGCTTCTTTCAGACCGTTATCGTCCAACTCGGTCAGACCCATGTCGTTTTTCTGAAAAGCGAGTTCTTCCAGAACTTTGTCTTTACTGGGCTCTAACAGCGCATCCAGTCGGCGCAACACCACCATCGGCAGGATGACATCGCGGTATTTGCCGCGAACATAGACATCGCGCAGACAATCGTCGGCTATCGACCAGATAAAGGAAACGAGTTTGTTGTGTGCTGCGTGATTCATGCGTGGGTTTTACTTGTCCAATTCGTAAATATCGTGTCTCAATTTGACTTGTGCCCTGGGGGTATAGCGTTCCAGCTAATCAAACCTCGGGAAATTCATAACCGGGGGCAAACTGGGCGCTGGAAACACCATAGAGCGCCAGGTGGTTTCTTAACCATAAGCGATATTCTTTGCCTTGCAGGCTGTGCCCGGATGAGCAATCGACGATCCATTGCCGTAGTACATAGCCAGCAACGGCGGCTCGCATTTTCAAATGCAATACACCGTCAGTCATCCCATAATCGTTTTCGATAATCTCTGGATGTTCTTGATTGGGATGTGGCACCAGATCCAACTCCACGATCCTGTTCCATTGGATGTCGGCACTGGGCTGTTCGTGAGGCAAAACCTGTCCCTCTTTGATTAACTGGCTTCTCGGTATCCGGGTGATGACGAAATCCAGAAAATCGGGTCTTTTACGATCATAGGCGCGGACGTGCCAACGCAAGCCATTATTGACCAAAGCGAACGGCGCGATTTCGCGCGTCGAAAAACCACTGCTATGCGAGGTGTAGTCGATGCTGACGATCTTTTGTTGGTGTATCGCTCGAGCAATTGGCGCCAGGATTTCCATCGAAGGCTGGTTAAGCACTTTCGGTAATTCGCATGTCAGCAACGGCTCGCTACTGCCGCCGATGCCATCGCCGAATCCGCGTGATAGCGCGGTTAATACACGTTCCGCAGAATGTTGGAATGCCGGAGAGAACGTTTGTGCAATTACGTAGGATTTGGACTTGTTATCAAAATCGATGTTGCTCGGGAACAGCTCGCGGTAGAGCGCAAAATCACGTGTAGCAACAGCAGGTGCTACACCGAACCGTTGCATTAGGTCTTGGCGCCCAATGTCTCCAAGAAAATACAAACGAAATTCAATAAAGATGAGCCGTTCTCGTTGGGCGTGGCTCTGTGCTTCTAAGGTTGATGTTGGTTGCGTTTCGCTATTCATAGAGGCGCATTCTAAAGACTTTAACGAATAAATCAACTTTTTGAATAATTGACATGATCTTTTTGATTATGTATTATTTCCATGTAGATCATTTTTTATAACCTATAGGAGGTGATATGGCTACAAATCCACCATCAGGCGATGGTCATCGCAATGGCGCCGTGCGTGAACGCTCGCAAACCCAAACGCCTTCAGGCCATTGGGTTAAGCGTGATACGAACACCGGCCGATTCATGGATGTTAAATCCGACGGCAAGCCGTTCAAGGGCGTAACCAAAGAGAAGTAATTAACCCGCGGCTTTTGACGGTTGAGATGACTCTATAAAGCCGCATTTCTAACCCAAAATTTGGAGGGCTTATGGGCCGCAGAAGAAGAAAATCTATGTCGGAAGACTTATTTGATGTTTTATCCGATTTAACCGATATGTTTTGGCAGGTTGGTGCCGTTGTCGGCGCTGTTTTGATGTTTGCGTCATTTTGGACAGCGGACTGGGCCGTTGACCAATTGTAATGGTTTAATGATCCCGGACACTTCTAAAGGCAGACTTTATACTGTCAGTAGAGGTGACCATGACAAACGAGAAAAAACACAAACGCCCCAAAT
>PGZD01000065.1 GCA_002843155.1 Gammaproteobacteria bacterium HGW-Gammaproteobacteria-3 | reverse complement strand
CAGCAAAAAATCTGTAGTGCCAACCGACAGTAGTTAAAATTTTTAACTGATTGAAATGGCGGGGAACTTCGTTATTAGGTGACGAAGTTGGGCTAAGTGACGGGACGGGCGGCAGGTTTTTATCGCGCTGGGGACTTGGTGCTATTTTGTTCGCTGGGTTTGCCCTACGATTAAAGGCCGCCCTGTGCTCGTCGCCCGGTAAACCGGGCTCCTACCTATCACGTCTAGGTCTTGCTTTTAAATTCGCATAAATCTTCAATGACACAACCGGCGCAACGCGGCTTGCGGGCGATGCAGGTGTAACGTCCATGCAGGATCAATAAATGATGGGCATTTTTTTTATAGGGCTTCGGCACCCATTTATCGAGCTTGCGCTCTACTTCAATGACATTTTTACCCGGCGCGATACCGGTGCGGTTGGCGACTCTGAAAATATGGGTGTCAACGGCAATGGTCGGATGCCCGAAAGCGGTATTCAGGATGACATTGGCGGTTTTTCTGCCGACGCCGGGCAAGGCTTCCAGCTCGCTGCGGTTTTCAGGAACGAGGCTGTGGTGCAAGTCCAACAGTTGTCGGCACAGTTTAATGATGTTGGCCGCTTTGCCGTTAAACAGGCCGATGGTTTTGATGTATTGTTTCAAGCCTTCCTCGCCCAGCGCGTAAATGGCCTCAGGCGTATTGGCCACGGCAAAAAGCCTGGCGGTGGCTTTGTTGACGCTTTTGTCGGTGGCTTGCGCCGACAGCACCACGGCGATCAATAGCTCGAAAGGCGTCGCGTACACCAGCTCGGTTGCAGGCTCCGGAATTGCCGCCGCCAGACGCTCGAAAATAGCCCGGCGTTTTAGCGGGTTCACTGCTCCGGCACGACCTGGACGGGAATTTGTTCGATTGCCGGTTTGCGCTGTTTGACTTTACTGTCGAGCACATTTTTCAGTGCGATTAAAAAACCTAACCCAATAAAAGCGCCCGGCGGCAGGATAGCCAGCAACATGCCGGAATAGTCGTCGATGACGTTGATCTGCCAGCTTTGGGCGGCGGGTCCGAACATTAATTCCGCTTTTGCCAGCAGTGTGCCTGATCCTATGATTTCACGCATACTACCCAACAATACCAAGGCAAAGGTAAAGCCAAGCCCCATGAACAAGCCGTCCAGAAAAGCCTTGTCGGTACTTTGCTTGGAAGCGAAAGCTTCAGCCCGGCCAATAATGGTGCAGTTGGTCACGATCAGTGGAATAAAAATGCCAAGGATTTTGTAAAGTCCGTAAAACCAGGCATTCATCGCCAGCTCGATCATGGTGACGACGCAGGCGATCACCAGCACAAAAACCGGCAGCCGCACTTCCGAAGGGACGATAGTGCGGATCAGCGATACGATGGTGCTGGAGCAAACCAGGGTCGCGGTAGTCGCCAGTCCCAGCCCCAAGCTATTGACGACGGTATTGCTGACAGCCAGCAGCGGGCACAACCCCAAAAGCGCGACAAAAGCCTGATTGTTACGCCACAAGCCGTCCTTGATGATTTTGCTGTATTCGGAAAACATCAGGCTACTCCTCCGCAGGTTCCGTATTTGAAAAAATTTCGACCTTATGTTGCTGAAAATAAAGCAAGGCATTTTTGACGCTCTTGACGACGGCGCGCGGCGTGATAGTGGCGCCGGTGAATTGGTCGAATACACCACCGTCGCGTTTGACCGCCCATTGCTTATCGGTCAGGCCTGCCAGTGATTTGCCGTCAAATGATAAAATCCAGTTGCTGCGGTCGGTCTCGATGCTATCGCCGAGCCCCGGCGTTTCTTTGTGCGATACCACGCGCACACCGGATAGAGTGCCGTCGGCCAGTATGCCGACCAGCAATGAAATATTGCCGTTATAGCCGTCCGGCGCCAGCGCGGTGATGACGGCGGCGACCGGCTCGCCGTTGTCGCGGGCGCGATAAATGGTTGTCTCCCTAGCAGCGCCTGGATTTAAACCGGTGACCTGGATTTTGTCATTGGCTATGTCGTTATTGTACAGCGATGATGACACCACCGCTCTGAGACTCTTCAACAATGCGTCGCGTTCATTTTGGCTGATTTTTTCTTTGGTTTGATTGAATGTCAAAGCCACCAGCCCCAGGCCCAATAGTGAAAACAACCCGAGGATTTTCGCCGCCGTCACGGTTTTTTTTACAGTTTCATTCATGCGCGGTGTCCAAATACCCGGGGACGGGTCACATAATCCAGTGCCGGGGCACATAAATTGGCCAACAAGACCGAAAACGCCACGGCATCGGGATAGCCGCCCCAAATCCGGATAAGATAAATCAAGGCGCCGATCAATAAACCATAAATAATCCGGCCACAGGCCGTGGCTGCGGCGGTAACCGGGTCGGTCGCGATAAAAAAAGCGCCGAGCAGGGTAGCCCCGGCCGATAAATGAAACAGCGGCGAAGCGTAATGCTCACTGTCAATGCTAAAGCCGAGCGAGGCCAAAAGGCCCAGTCCCAGCAACAGCCCCGCCGGTATTTGCCAGGCTATCACTTTTTGCCAAAGTAACCACAGGCCGCCGACAAGATAAGCCAGGGCAACCCATTCCCAACCTTTGCCGGAAAACAGCCCAAACACTTCGCCGTCCCTGATGGCGCTGACGGTTTGATTCAAGCCCAGTTGCGTCTTGAGCGAATCCAACGGTGTCGCCCGGGTCAGGGCATCGAAAGATATGGCATCGGGCCGTTGCTCCAGGAAAATCAGCCGCGCCACATCGGCCATCGATAAATGCACAGTGGCGATTTCAACCGGCGGTGGCCAGGCGGTCATCGGCAGCGGAAACGACACCAGCAGCAATACATAACCGGCCATGGCCGGGTTGAAAGGGTTGTAGCCCAGACCGCCGTAGAGGTGTTTGGCAATCACGATGGCAAACAGGCTGCCGACGACCGTGATCCACCAGGGCGCGATGACCGGCAGCGAAATCGCCAGCAATACCGCCGTGACCATGGCGCTCAAATCTTTCAGCGTGGCGATGACCGGACGGCCGCGAAGTTTCAGGATAAAAGCTTCGGCGAGAGCTGCGGTAACGGTGGCAATAGCAATGTTGATCCAGATGCCGATACCGAAAAACCAGGCCATGGCAGCTATGCCCGGGATAAGCGCCAACAATACTTTCAGCATGACCCGATCAACGCTGTTGACAGGTTGCAGATGGGGCGACAACACGGTTGAAAATTTCATTTATTCCGTTCTCTCTTGCGCGGCATTGGCCGCTTTTACTTTGGCCAGGGCGGCTTTTTTTTGCCGTGCGCGTTCGGCTTTTTCGGCCTGTTCACGCGCCTTTCGATCCAGATGTGCGTCATGGCGGCGTTTGGCGATGGCGGATTTTTCCGACTCTTTGGCCTTGACCAGAATTTTGCTTTTCGCTGCCCGGTAATATTGCACCAAAGGTATGTGACTTGGGCACACGACTTCGCAGCAGCCGCATTCTATACAGTCGAACAGACTGAATTCCTTGCATTTATCGAGATTATCGGCGCGGCTGTGCCAGTACAATTGTTGCGGCAATAAATTCACCGGGCAAGCCTTGGCGCAATCGCCGCAGCGTATGCACGGCCGCGCCTCTTTTGCGCCGACGATTTCATTGTCGCTGGCCGCCAGGATACAGTTGGTTGCCTTGACCACCGGAATGTCGTCTTCAGGCAGCGCAAACCCCATCATCGGGCCGCCCATGATCAGACGCTTGACATCGTGGCTATAGCCGCCTGCCTGTCCGATCAATTCGCTGATGGGTGTGCCGATGCGCACACGCATGTTCTGTTGTTTGTTTACGCCCTGGCCGGTGACGGTGATGATGCGTTCGGTCAGCGGCAAGCCCCGGCTGACAGCCTGGTAAACGGCGGCGGCCGTGCCGACATTCTGACAAATGATGCCGACATCGGCCGGAATTCCGCCGGAAGGTGTCTCTTTACCGGTGACGACTTTGATCAGTTGTTTTTCGCCGCCGGTCGGATAAAGCGCAGGGATTCTGACAATGCTCAGACGCAGGTTTCGATGTTGCTCCAAAGCTTCAGATAGTCGCGCAAACGCTTCGGTCATCGGTTCTTCTATCGCAATGATGCCGCGTTCGACTTGCAGTGCGTGCATTAAAATCAGTGCGCCTTCGATGACCGCGTTCGGCTCCGCCTGCATCAGGCTGTTGTCGCAGGTTATGTAAGGTTCGCACTCGGCGCCATTGAGCAGCAGCGTATCGACCTGGCGTTTTGGCCCCGGATTCAGCTTGATGGCGGTCGGAAAGGCGGCGCCGCCCAGTCCTACGATTCCGGCCTGACGAATCAGATGGCGAATGACGCCGGGTTGTTCATGGCGAAAATCGACGGGGTGAGCTGCGGGCAATGCTTCGTCCAGACCATCGGTCGCTATGATGATGCATTCATCGGCCAGGCCTGAAGGATGCGGAATCAACCTGTTTTCTATCGCGTGCACCGTACCGGAACTGGCAGCATGAATAGGCGTTGCCAAAGCGTGTTCGGCGTCTGCGATAATTTGCCCGCGCACGACCCGGTCGCTTAGGTTTACCGTGGCATGGAGATGCACACCCGGGCGCAGTTGCAAGGGATAGATCAGTTGAGAGGGTACACCCGCATCAATGATAGGCGCCTGTGCGGACAAGTGTTTATGCCCGGGCAGCCGCAAGCCGCCATGAAAGCTCCATGATTTAAGCATGTTTGGATTCCGGTTCCGGCCATTGCCAGTTATTGAGGTCTTGTTTGATCGGCTCCATGACGATGCAATCCACCGGGCAAGGATCGACGCACAGTTCGCAGCCGGTGCATTCATTGGTGATGACGGTATGCATCATTTTGGCCGAGCCCAGAATGGCATCGACGGGACAGGCCTGGATACATTTGGTGCAACCGATGCAAAGGTCTTCGATGATCACCGCCACGCTTTTGGGTTTTTCCTCGCCAAACTCGGCATTCAGAGGTTTGGCTTCCACGCCGAGCAAATCGGCCAAAGCATTGATGCCATCCTGTCCGCCGGGCGGGCATTGATTGATGTCGGCGTTGCCGGAGGCTATCGCTTCGGCATAGGGACGACAGCCCGGAAAACTGCATTGTCCACACTGGGTTTGAGGCAATAGGGCTTCGATTTGATCGACCACAGGGTCGCCTTCGACTTTAAAATAACGCGCCGAAAAACCTAAAATCACGCCAAACAGTGCGAAAGTAAGACAAATTATCAGAATCATTCAATTTGTCCTGCGGGACTGATAGTTTGAAATAATAAAAAATACAAAATAAATACCCTGGCTGTCAGCCTTTTACCAGACCGCTGAAGCCCATGAAGGCCATGGACATAAGGCCGGCCGTGACAAGGGCAATGGCATTGCCTTTGAAGGGTGTGGGTACGTCTGCGACATCGATCCTTTCGCGCAGTGTTGAAAAAAGGCTCAATACCAGCGAAAAACCGATGGCGGCGCCAAAACCGTAAACAGCGGATTGCAAAAAGCCGTATTGCGCCTGCACATTGAGCAAGGCCACGCCCAAAACCGCGCAATTGGTGGTAATCAGCGGCAGAAAAATACCCAGCACCTGGTACAGTAAAGGACTGGTTTTATGTACGACGAGTTCCGTAAATTGCACGACAACGGCAATAACGACAATGAAAGTGATCGTTCTCAGATATTCAAGCCCCAGCGGAAGTAACAGGTATTGATTGGCCAGATAGCTGCATACGGACGACAGCGTCAGTACAAACGTAGTGGCAAAGCCCATGCCGACAGCGGTTTCCAGTTTGCGGGAAACCCCCATGAAAGGGCAAAGCCCTAAAAATTTTACCAATACGAAATTGTTGACCAGAATCGTACTTACCAGAATGACCAGATATTCTTTCATGGGCCGTCCAAAAGACAATTGTTTGCTGAAAGTTGAAAAATGACTGTTGTATTTATAACACAAAGTCTTGGCACAGAAGCGATTATACCTCTTTTGCCCGTCAAATTCAGGCGATAGGGGCGAGCAATAACCTACTGTAACACTAAAGTATTGGACTGTGAAAACGGTATTTTAAGATATAAATAGATTGCATTATATCCATAAAACCCGAAAACCCCAAAGTTGCCGGTGCCGCCGACTTTACCTTCGGAGCAGGAGCTTAAACGGCTCAATTGTTTGTCAAAATGGGCAAGGTAGGATAAAAGTTGGATAGAAAAGGTTCGTGTTTCAAAAAATGTGTTGCAATAAGACAACAAAAAAGACTCGGGGTTTCACCGTTTAAAATTCAGGGACAGGTGTTGGCGGCCCATTTTGCAGCAAAAAAATCTCGACCGCGCCCGATATTCGTAGCTGCCCTGCGATTTTTTAGGTGTTGATCAGCATATGCGTAGCAATACTTGCCGCATAACCCAAAGCAATCGCAGGCATCCATTTCAGATGATTGAAAAAAGTATATATTCCCCGCGCCTGCCCCATCAAAGCGACGCCTGCTGCAGAGCCGATCGACAACAGGCTTCCGCCCGTTCCCGCTGTCAAGGTCACTAATAACCATTGTGCTTCGGACATATCGGGGTTCATCGTCAATACCGCGAACATGACCGGAATATTATCGACCAGCGCGGATATTACGCCGACGCTGATATTGGCGGTCGTCGCTCCCCATTCGCCATAAATAAAAGTTGAAACATTGCTTAAATAACCGATAAATCCCAAGCCGCCGACGCACATGATAATGCCGTAAAAAAAGAACAGTGTATCCCACTCGGCTTTAGCGATTTGGCTGAAAACGTCAAAACCGCTGCCACTGCCTTCGCTGCCCGGAATCGAATCGAAACCGGCAAATTCCCGTCTGTGTTTCATACGCAGGTAATAACCGAACAGCTTCAAATACGCCAGGCCGGTCAACATGCCGATTACGGGTGGCAAATGTAGAAATTGATGAAATATTATCGATGTGCAAATCGTTAATAAAAACAAACCGACGATCACCAGTCCTCCGTGTTTGATTTCAGCGCTATCCTCATCGGGCAAAACAGGTACACCCGACGGAATAGAAAAATGCATGATTGCAGCAGGTACCACAAAGCTAATCACGGAAGGGATGAATAACTTGAAAAAAACGTCGAATTCAAGCACGCCTTTTTGCCATACCATTAAGGTTGTAATATCGCCGAACGGACTGAATGCGCCTCCCGCATTGGCGGCGACGACAATATTGACACAAGATACGGCAATGAATCCGGGTTCATTAGCCCCGATGGTCATGATGACGGCGGCCAGGATCAACGCAGTCGTCAGATTGTCGGCAACAGGGGAAATAAAAAAAGCTAAAATCCCGGTTACCCAGAACATTTGCCGATAATTAAGATTTTTAGACACCAGCCAAAAGTGCAATGCCTGAAACACGCCGCGCTCTATCATTGCGCTGATATAGGTCATCGCAACCAACAGAAAGAAAAATAACTCGCCATACTCTAAAAAATGCTGCCTTATGGCCGCTTCAGTCGGTTCATTCAAACCCCGTCCAGCATAAACAAAGGCAATCATTGCCCAAATGACACCGGCAGCCAGCAACATCGGTTTGGATTTATGCAGGTGCAATTGCTCTTCCAAAATTACCAGAACGTAGGCAATGAAAAAAACAAGCAAGGCCAAATATCCCGTCATGTGTTCGGTCAGATCAAGTGTTTTATGTTCAAGGCCGGAAGCCAATGCGGCTATTGGAAAAAAAAGCAACAAAGCGTAAATTAAAAATGATTGGGCAAGAAATTTCATCATGTTTGGGGTCAAAAAAATACCGTGCTTATGGGGCGCTTCGGCTCCGGGGTTTTCAGGATACAACACAGTGCTTACTATGACCTTACAACTCTTTAGAGTTACTGCTGAATCACAAAAAAGCACACGATGAGCATAGGCGAGAGCTTGGCTTATTCGGCCGAAAAGGTATTCATTTCAATAGGTGTTCCCAGAGCAGCCTGATAGCTGGCGTGCGCTTTAAATAAATTGGCTTGAGCTTCTGCAGCCGTCATAGCTGCATCGCCGTTGGCGATTTCTCGTAAATTCACAAATAGCAGAGTGCTTTCGCCCAGCTCAAAACGGCTTTGTTCGCCCTGCTCCAGTTTTTTCGCAGCCTGCCATTGTTGCTGGCTCAGTTTTACTCGTTTCCGAGCGGCTTTAATAGCGGATAAGGTGTCTTTTATTTCGTTGTTGATGCGATCTTCCAGAAGTTGTCGATCCCATTTGAGGCGCTGCAAATTGGCGGAGGCCACTTGCGCCTGACCACCAGCGATACGTCGCTGCAAGGGTATATCCACATTTAAGCCCAGATACAACTCGTCGCGATTGACGTCTTTGATGTTGTTACCAAAATCTTGGGCGACCATCACTGAAACATCGACGCCCGGCAAGGCTTGATTTTTTTGATAAGCCAGTTTGATTTCGGTTTGCTGTTTTTGAACTTGTAACCGTTTCAATTCCGGTCGCTGATTTCGCGCTGTGACCAAAGCTTGTTGGAGGTTAATATCAAGCGCAGGTTCCTGTTCGGGAAATTCTGCGGGCAATAATTCAATTCCAGGCAATTGCGGTTGTCTTTCAGTATCACGCCAATATAAGGAAAGCTGAATGGCTTTTTGCTCCAGTAAACGCTGGGCGGCTACTCGCCGCTCGCGCCGCTCCAAAATGGCGCGTTGATTATCCAACACCTCAAAATCGGGAATATCCCCTACAGCGGCGCGTTCACGAATACCGATAGCGCGTTGTTCGGCAATCTGCAACAAACGCTCGGCGATTTTTAAGCGTTGCCCTGCCAATACCCAGTCCCAATACCGTAAACTGGCTATACGCCGCGCATCGAGCAGCGCTTGATCGTAGTCATGGCTGGCAATCAGCTTGCCGAGTTCCGCTTGTTGTAATTGGGCACGGCGACTGTCGATTTCTCGATTTCGCAATAACGGGACATTCACTCCCAGCCGGACTTCGCCGCTTTCGTCCGTTTTACTTTTTCCTTCGTAAACCGGAAAATCCCCTGTTCCACGCCGCCAGCCGCCGAAAAAGGTGCTGCCCCAAAAGCGAGTGGGTTGCTCAAGGCTGGTATCATACATTTCATTTTCATAAATACCCGCTATCGACAGGCGATTTTTGGATTTCAGCAGGGTATCGAATCCGCCTTCTGCCGACTGGTACTCACCTGCTGCAATCCGTTGCTTTTGTTCGATCGATAAAAGGCCAGGAAACGCCCGTAGTGCACTCGATTGCACCTCTATCAACGTCAAAGGTTGCACCGCTTCATCGGCTAATAAAGCGTAGCAAAATAACAGCAGTGTCACTCCTGAAATCAGGTTATTCATAGAATTTTTTCTCTGTGCTATCTGTGGTTTTCGCATCGGTTTTAGCTTTACTGATTAACTCGGGTTCGGGCAGTATCAATGGTGGAAAGCCATTAAAATTTCGCCATAATTCATAACCCAAAGTCACACGACCCAATAATACCCAGCCATTCACTCGAACGCCCTGGCGCAAAAAACGTGCGTCCGGCCAGGGAATGTCGTCGGTGTCGGGTGTAACTAAAATTCTGAAATGGCCTCTGCCGTCGTCACTGGAGTCGATCAAGCTTACGCGACCTGCAAACGAGCCAATTGACAACTCAGGCCAGCCACCGAATTGAATCGCCGGATAGCCTTCAAATTGCAGACGAGTGCGACTGCCGTTGACGATCAAAGGTAAATCGTTACCATCCACCCATAGCTCGACCGCGCGTGCCTGGGTATCCGGTACTAAAATGGCTACGGCTTGTCCAGCTTTAAGCAGATCTGCGCCCGGGTTGGCGAGCAAGCGCAACACCGTACCGTTTTGTGGTGCGATTATCGTTTGCGTTTGTTGTCGCGCCAGCCGGGTTTGCAGCTTCAAAAGATCCGCTTGCACATAATTTTGATCTTCGATGGCTTTATTCAGTTCCGCCCGGGCCTTTTCGATGCTGGCTGCAGTATCGGCAGATAATTTTTGCCAATCGGCTTGCAGCGCCGTAATCTCGCTGTCGGCAGCAGATAGGGTAGCCTGTGCACGGTTGCGTTCGGCTTCGCGTTGGGCACTTGCCAGTTGAGCCAGTTCCAAAGTGCGCTGCGATGAAAGGCCTTTACTGCGTAATTTTTGTTGGCGGGTTAAATTTAAACCGGCAGTTTTGTTGGCTGCTTTGGCGGCATCCAGGCTTTGAATGGCGACACTGCGGCGTTGTTTCGCCATCTCAATGCGCGCTTTAGCGGCTTCAAGCGCTTGTGGACGCGCCTGCTCGGCCATCCGCAATTGGTTACGAAAAGTGTCCACCCGGTTTTCCACAGCGGATTGGCGAGCTAACAACGCTTTTCGCTCATCAGCCAGACGTTGCAGTAACAATGGATCGTTATCTATCAGTTCTACCAACACCTGGCCTTGTTTAACCAAACTGCCTTCTTTTACCAGCCAACGACTCACACGGCCTTCTACCGGTGCGCTGATAATTTGTTGGCGTTCAGCCGGACTATAGGCTACTACCCGGCCCATCCCGCGCACATTTTGCTGCCAAGGTGTCAATGCCAGTAAAACCAACAAAATCAATAAAAGCCACAATAAAGAACGCGCAATACGTCCAGGCAAAGGTGCGGTGAGTGATTGCGGCAGGATGGCAGATATATCCTGCATTGAATTCAGTTTCATAAAGTCTCCCGCACTGCGCCATTTTCGACAAAACGGCCGTTTGCAATATCTATCTGTCTTTCGAAGGCGGCGATAACGTCAGGTTGCTGGCTGGTTATCAGTAATGTCCAGTTCGTGTTAGCTAACAGAGTTTCCAGTACACGTTTTTGATTAGCATGATCGATACGATCCAGCACATGATCCAAGAGCAGTAATCGTGGTGATAAGACGAGAGCACGGGCTAATGACAGGCGCAAACATTGTTCCTTATTTAACGGCGCACCTTGCTGGCCCAATTGTGTATTTAAACCGTTCGGCAAAGCGGCGATGAAGTCTAATAGGCCGACTTGCGATAAGGCGTCTTTCAGTGTTTTGAGATCGTGGTTGCGGCCCATGCAAAGATTATCGGTAATGCTGGCGGTTATGATCTCCGGTTCCCGAACCAGGGCGATAGTATCGCGCAGTTGTTTGAGATTAAGGTCGCGTAAATCTTGTCCATCCAAAGTGATATAGCCTGCGCTAGGTGCGCGAAGACCAAACAACAAATCCAGTATACTGCCGCGTTCGGCGCCGGTGCTAATGACGACATGCTCACCTGCGCTGATTTGCAGGTCAAACTTTTGTAAAACATCGAGTTGCGGGTTTTGCGGCAAACTGACCTGATGTAATTCAATGCAATACGGCCCTTTAGGATCAATGTTTGCCGTGCCTGAACAAGTTTCTTGCGGTATATCCAGCAGATGACCGATTTTGTCCAGACCGGCCAGCAATTCGTAAAAGTTATCCAGCGTTTTGCCCAGGCGAGTCAGACCGTATATCATGGCGCTAACTGCCAGTTCGGCTGCAATTAATTGCCCCAGGCTTAATTGGCGTTCCAGTACCATCCAGCCACCCAAGCCCAGTAATAAGGTGTTTGCTATGGCATGTAAGGTGAGTGCACCAATGTTTTGTCGAGACAAAATATGAAAATGTTGGCCACACGCCGTGAGATAGTTTGCGGCAATGCGAGTGGTTTGTTGCTGTAAAAACGCCTGCGCATGAGCCGGTTTACCCAGCAGGGCATTTTCAGCAATAGTTCCCAGCCAGGCAGCGGCGACATATTTTGCTTTGGATTGCTCAATAGCAGTATCGACGCCATGTCTGCCCATCACAAACAGGGTAAAGAACAGCATGACGATCAAGAATAGATCGAAAGCCAGAAAAAAGGGGTGATAAAAGGCTAACAGCACCATGCCAATCAGGGTTTGCAAGACATAACCCAAGGTTTCCAGCAAAATAACCGCTGCGGTTTTCTGTAAGGTCACTACATCGAAAAAGCGGTTGCTCAATTCGGGAAGGTGTTGGCTGTCGCGCACGGCAAAATCGACTTGTTGTAAGCGATTGGCTGCCGTATCGAAAAAGCGCACAAACAACCGGCGTTGCAACATTTCCACCACATAAAATTGCAACGCCACCATACTGTTGCTGAAAACCGTTAGTACCAGTAAAACCAGGGTCAATACTACCAATGGCTGAAACAGGGCGCCGAAGGCAATGGTATTCACCAGTGCCTGTACGGCTATCGGCGTAGACAGTGACATAAAGCCAATACCCAGGCCATAAATGATCAGCGTAGTGATGTCCTCTTGCTCTAGTTGCACCAGCTGTAGCAAGCGCTGTAAAGATGCAGTATGGCTTGTCATAAATTCTCTCGACTGATTTTTTGAAAAAAACATCCATAAAAGCGCGTCATTGCCTCATTCTGTTGTATGCCGCGTCGGCTTTCAGTATAAAACACAGTGCTTACTATGACCTTACAGGACTTTTCATTGGCTACTGAATCACAAAAAGCAGATTACCCTAAGCACTTGAGTGCGTATATCGGCGCGATAGTGTTTTCCTTTTTCCGATAGCTCCGTTTTTGCTTGACCTTGTGATGAGGGGGTCAAAGTGAGACAATGTTTTTTACTTTGGTAGCCGATTGGAAGTGTTATGACGAAAGAAAAAGCGCCACTGTACTTGCTTTTAATCAGTGTGCATGGACTCATTCGAGGCCATGATCTGGAATTGGGGCGCGATGCCGATACCGGCGGGCAAACCAAATATGTCGTGGATCTGGCCCGTGCATTGGCGCTTCAGGATAATGTCGATCAGGTCGATTTGGTAACCCGGCAAGTGATCGATCAAAGCGTTGACGCCGATTATCAAAAACCATTGGAGCCGTTGCCGGAAGGTGCGCGCATCGTCCGTATCGCGGCGGGTCCTGACAGTTATCTGAAAAAAGAAGATCTGTGGGATTATCTGGATATATTTGCCGATAATCTATTGCATTGGCTCAGGCAGCAGGCGCGTATGCCCGACGTTATCCACAGCCATTACGCCGACGCCGGATATGTCGCAGTGCGCCTGGCGCATCTGACCGGTATCCCGCTGGTGCATACCGGCCATTCTTTAGGCCGTGATAAACTCTGCCGTCTGTTGGCAATGGGGCTGCCGGGCGATGTGATCGAACAGCGTTATCATATGTACCGGCGTATCAATGCCGAAGAAGATGTGTTGGCGAATGCGGATTTGGTCATCACCAGCACCCATAACGAAATTGCCGAGCAATATGAGCTGTACGATTACTATCAGCCTGAGCGCATGGTGGTGATTCCACCCGGCACTGATCTGGAGCAGTTTCACCCTGCGGATACGGCTGATACGATCGCTTTTGCCGACTGTTTGGCGCGTTTTTTAAAAGACCCCGACAAACCTATGATTCTGGCCTTGTCGCGCCCCGATGAGCGCAAAAACATGGTGTCGCTGATCGCGGCCTATGGCGAATCGGCGCAATTGCAGGCGTTGGCCAATTTAGTCGTTATCGCAGGTAACCGGGATGATATCCGTGCATTGGAGGAAGGCGCCCAATCGGTACTCACCGAAATTCTCCTGTTGACCGATTATTACGACCTGTACGGACGTATCGCTTACCCAAAACATCACAACCAGGAAGACGTGCCGGATATTTATCGTTTGGCGGCCTTGTCCAAAGGTGTTTTTGTTAATCCGGCTCTGACCGAACCATTTGGCCTGACTTTGCTGGAGGCCGCAGCTTGCGGACTGCCTGTGGTGGCCACCGAAAACGGCGGCCCGGTGGACATTATCGGCTTGTGTCATAACGGTCTGCTGGTTGACCCCCTTAACACAGGAGCCATCGCCGAGGCTTTGCTGACTATTCTTGACGACCGCAGACAATGGCAGACATTTTCGAAAAACGGCTTAAAAAATGTCCGGCAATTTTATTCCTGGGAGGCCCATGCCAAATCTTATCTCGGTAAACTGGCGCCTTTGCTTGAACAACCCTCATCGTTACCCAAAATTCATCGGAATTACGATTCTTTACGCTATCGCAACCATGCCATTTTTACCGATATAGACCAAAGCCTTTTGGGTAGTGAAGAGGGGGTCGTGCAATTTGCCCGCTACCTTCAAAGTAAACGCAAATCGGTGTTTTTTGGCATCGCCACCGGCCGCCGACTGGACTCCGCACTGGCGATTTTGAAAAAAAACGGTCTGCCGACACCTGACGTGCTCATGACCAGCCTTGGCACCGAAATTTATTACGCCCCGCAACTTACCGCCGATACCGCCTGGAGCCGGCATATCGACCATCATTGGCAGCCCAATGCCATAAAGCGTATTCTGGCGGAGGTGCCGGGTCTGACTTTACAGGCCAAGAGCGAACAAAGCCGCTTTAAAATTTCCTATCATTACGACCCCACGCAAGCGCCATCCCCTGATGAAATTATCGCTTTGCTGCGCCAGGAAGAGCAGGCGGTCAATGCCCATCAGGCTTTCGGCCAGTTTTTCGATATTGTTCCGACCCGTGCGTCCAAAGGCCAGGCTTTGCGTTATTTTGCCCAGCAATGGAACATTCCGCTGGAGCGCATATTGGTGGCAGGCGGATCGGGAGCCGACGAAGACATGATGCAGGGCAATACTTTGGCCGTGGTCGTCGCCAACCGTCACCGCGAAGAATTATCGCAGCTCACCGAACCTGAACGGATTTATTTTGCTCAAAAGCCTTATGCCTTGGGCATTCTCGAAGCGATAGAACATTACGATCTGTTTAACCACTGATGGCTGTCATGACCGGAAAAATATTGATTTGTACCGACCTTGACCGCACCTTGTTACCCAATGGCAGCGCGCCTGAATCGATACGGGCGCGGCCCTTTTTCTCAGCCTTGGTTGCCCGGCCTGAAGTAGTGCTGGCCTATGTTTCGGGGCGGCATAAAGCTTTGGTAGAGCAAGCCATCGCTGAATACAGTCTGCCGCAACCGGATTTTGTGATCGGTGATGTCGGCACCAGCATTTATCAGATCACGGCCGAAGTCTGGCGCGAATGGCCGCAATGGGAGCATGAAATAGCTCCGGATTGGGCAGGATTTGAACAGGCGGATTTGCATGAGCTGCTTGGCGCCTTGCCTGAATTGACACTTCAGGAAAGCGCTAAACAGAACCGTTTTAAATTGAGCTATTATGTGCCGCTGGCTTGCGACCTGGAGCATTTATTGGCGGCGATGCGCCGATTGCTGGCCCTGCATTCGGTGCGCGCCGAATTGGTTTACAGCGTCGATGAGCCTTTACATATCGGTCTGCTGGATGTGTTGCCAGCCCGCGCCACGAAATATCATGCTGTGGAGTTTTTAATGCGCACGCTTGGATTCAGTATCGCCAATACCGTTTTTGCCGGTGACAGCGGTAATGATTTACCGGTACTGACCAGCCCCATTCAATCGGTTTTAGTGGCCAACGCCAATTCCGATGTGCGCCGGCAAGCGTCACAACTGGCGCGGACTCAAGCCACCGAAGCCGCCCTGTATTTGGCCCGGGGCGATTTTCTGGGCATGAACGGCAACTACAGCGCCGGTATTTTGGAAGGCGTCGCCTATTATTTACCCCATACAAAAATCTGGATGCAAAGCAATGACACCTAAACGAATCACTGTTTTCGGCGAAGTGCTGTTCGATCATTTTCCCGACGGCAGCCGTGTGCTGGGCGGCGCGCCGTTCAATGTCGCTTGGCATCTTCAGGCTTTTGGCCAGGCACCGTTTTTTATCAGCCGGGTCGGGAAGGACGGCTCAGGCACCGCCATACGTTCAGCCATGCAGAGCTGGCGGATGGATTTATCGGGCCTGCAAACCGACCCGCATTATCCCACAGGAGCGGTGCAGGTAACTATTGAACAGGGTGAGCCGGATTATGTGATTGTGCCGGAACAGGCTTACGATTTTTTAACGGCGGATGAATTGAATGCCGCTCCGAATGACGGCTTGCTTTATCATGGCACTTTGGCGTTGCGTCATGCCAACTCCAGGCAAGCGCTGGCGGCGTTAAAAGCGCGCCACATAGGCCCGGTCTTCATGGATGTCAATTTGCGTGAACCCTGGTGGCAAAAAGACCATGTACTGGAATGGGTCGGTTGTGCCGATTGGGTCAAATTGAATCAGCACGAATTGCGAGCGTTGCATTCGGAAAACGGTACTATTGAGACCGCCATGCGCAGCTTGTCGGAGCGCCATGGCTTGACCGGGCTGGTGGTGACCTGCGGCAAAGACGGCGCGCGCGCTATCGATAACCGGGGGGAGATAATCAAAGTGGCGCCGGTTGCGGCCTTGGAAGTGATCGATACGGTTGGCGCCGGGGATGCTTTTGCTTCGGTTTTATTGCTCGGTATCAATCAAGGCTGGCCCTTGCCGCTCATCCTGACACGGGCCCAGGCCTTTGCTTCGGCGCTGGTCGGGCGGCGCGGCGCAACGGTGCGGGAAGCTCATTTTTATCAGACGTTCACGGAGTCCTGGGGGCTTTAGTAAGCAGCGTTATATTTACCTAGGAGCCTGTCGGACTTCCGCCAGCTAACGTGGCTTTCTGGTAAAATAGCGACCTAACCAACATAACAATCCAGAATCCCCATGGCCCGTTTCA
>PGZD01000123.1 GCA_002843155.1 Gammaproteobacteria bacterium HGW-Gammaproteobacteria-3 | reverse complement strand
AATGAAACGGGCCATGGGGATTCTGGATTGTTATGTTGGTTAGGTCGCTATTTTACCAGAAAGCCACGTTAGCTGGCGGAAGTCCGACAGGCTCCTAGACAGTTTTCTTCCCCAAAAATCTCGTCACATAGACTTCTTAAGCCTGTAACTTCATGGTCATCAATGGTGATGAAAATTACTCCATCCGCTCGAAGCAGGCTTCGAGCCAACTTTAACCGAGGATACATCATGTTGAGCCAGTCAGTATGAAAGCGCCCGCTTGCTTCGGTATTACTGCTGATTTTCTTGCCGCCCTCTACCTGCCCGGTGAGTTCCAGGTAGTTTTTGATGTTGTCGCGAAAGTCGTCTGGGTAAACGAAGTCCTTGCCGGTGTTATAAGGCGGATCGATATAGATGAGCTTCACCTTTCCGGCATAGCTTTTTTGCAAGAGCTTGAGCACTTCCAGGTTGTCGCCCTCAATCATCAGATTTTGCGTGGTGTCCCAGTCCACGCTTTCTTCGGGGCAAGGACGCAGCGTGCCGGTTGACGGCGTTAAGGCAATTTGCCGAGCGCGGCGCTTGCCATGCCAGTTAAGGCCATATTTTTCTTCGCGGTCATCAACCGCCCCGCCAAGCACACATTTCAATACCTCAAAGTCCACCTTGCCTTCGGTGAAGGCTTCGGGGAACAGTGCTTTAAGCTGCTCGATGTTTCCGGCAACCAGATCGGCGCTTCGGCTTTCGGGGGAGTCAGCGGTGAATTTCTGCATGGTTTCAATCCTTAAGGGTTTGCTTGTTCAAGCGTGGCAAGCGATAAGTACAGGCATAACGAATTATCCAGGGTTGGCAGGAAACCAAGCCGTTGGTAAAACGCGCCCGCTGGTTCGTGTTTGGCATCGACGACTACTGCGTAAAGTCCAACTTGCCGCGAAAATTCCAACGCCAAACGCAAGGCAAACGCCAGCAAATCTTGACCCATGCCTTGCCCTTGACAGCGTGTGTCCACCGCCAAACGACCTACGCGCAAAATCGGCACGGGGTAACGCGGCAGTTTCAATGTGGGCGGCAGTTGCGCCGCCGACACTTGACCCACGCTGACCGTCACAAAGCCCAGTACGCTCGCGTCATCGTCCGCTAACGCCACATAGGTTTTGCTAAAGCCTTTACGTTGCTGCTGGCCTGCCTGTTGTCGCAAGAACTGGTTGAGCGCCGACTCGCCGCAGTCAAAACCTTCGCGGCGGTGATGCGTAGCCAGTAACTCAATACGCACTGGGCTAGCGCCGGGACATGAGTTGGCGTAAGGCTGCGTTGGGCGGTGGCGGATTTTCGCAAGTGTGGGCAAACGCCTCGAATGCTTGCTGTGACATCAGTAAGGTATCGTTGTCGGCGACGACGCGGCGAGCCGCTTCGTAGGCATGTTGCAGCATAAACCCGGACACCGTGGTGCCCATCAACGCGGCGGCGCGTTCGATCATGGCTTTGGCTTCAGGACTGGTGCGTAAGTTAATGCGGGTGGGGTTGGTCGTGGGCATGGCGGTAAGCTCCTATCGGTTAACGCGACCATTGTACGTCAATATGACTCACTGATAAAGGCTTGGTAAAATCGCTGCCAACTCCACTTCCAGCCTTTTGATCGTCATATTCAGTTCCACGCGGCGATTGAGATGCTTCTCTTTCGCGGCTAGCTTGCGTAAGGTCGTTAATTCATACTGTAGCCGAGTGTGGTTTTTCAGCCCGTTCCGCAAGGTTGCCGAACGTTCGATAGAATCAGGAAGGGTAAACATTCCCGTAATCTGTGCTGCCTCCAGTCCGGCCAAACGGTCAATCCAGCCCTGATAAAGGGCGAAAAGATGTAAGCGTCCAGCCCTACCAATCCTCTCGAACTGATCTCACTTGAGTTTTTCAATCATTGCCGGTGTCAAAGGCAGTAATTCATCAATACGACTATTTGGCCAGGTCGGCAATTTTTCCAGGGTGTCTTTTAACCATTCTTCCGGATTTAAACCATTCAGCTTGGCGGTACCCAGCAAGGTCTGAATAGCGGCAGCTCTTTGTCCTGCACGTTCAGAGCCTGCAAACAGCCAGTTCTTTTTGCCCAGAGCAATCGGCCGAATACAGTTTTCCACAACATTATTATCTATCGGCAGATGCCCGGTTTTAGCATAGCGAATGAAACTGGCCCAACGCCTTAAGGTGTAGTCCATCGCTTTGGCCGAAGCACCACCATTGGCAGTGCGGGCACGGACTTTGGTCAACCAGTCATGCAAGTCGTTCAAGACGGGTTGACTTTTTTCTGCCCGTAACTGTTTCCGTGCAGCGCAGCTCAAGTCTTTGCCTTCCTCTTCAATGGCATACAACTGACCTATTCGTACTAAGGCTTCTTTCGCCAATCTGCAAGCCTTGGAGCAACAGAGCGTTGATGCGTACCTGGCACCCGGAAAAGGCGAAACCACACAACTGAGCCCATTGGACGCGTGCGAGCGGAAACTGGTCAAAGCCGACTTTAGCTATCACGAAACCGACGACACCTACACCTGTCCCGGCGGACAAACCCTCAGCGTGGTTCGGCGTAACGCCGAAGGGCAGAAAGTCTATCAAGGCCAGGCAGCGGTCTGCGCCGAATGCCCATACTTCAAACGCTGCTGCCAGTCCCAAAAAG
>PGZD01000064.1 GCA_002843155.1 Gammaproteobacteria bacterium HGW-Gammaproteobacteria-3 | reverse complement strand
AGGAAAAAGGCAGGCCTGCGTCGAAAAACTGCCGTGATTATATTCAGCGAGCCGACAAAATCCTGAAAAAATCGAGTTTTCTTTCAGGCACTAATTACACTAAAAACTAAACTCCAGTAAAACGCGCAAAGTGGCATCCGGCGTTTTGTTTCTCAGGCCAAAAATAACGCCGCTTTCCCAGTGTAGTTTCTTCATCGGCGCGAGCCGCACTTGTCCCGTCAAGACTGGGCCGATACCCAAGGTATCTTCATTGCTGTAAAGTTCGACGGCCGGTTCAAGAAAGCGGGACAAGCGATAGCGTGCCTGTAACGCCAAAGAGCCTTCGACTTCATCTTTTATATTTTCGCCCCATTCATATTCCAGCGCTAAATTGGCGGTCATTATCCAGTCGCTGAACTCTTTTTCGAACAAAACGGAGTTGGCCAGATTCCAGGTGTTTTGGTTTTTGTCTTTTACCAGCTCGAATAATAAACCCCAGTCCGCCCAGTATTCACCTTGCTCGGTCAGTTGTATTTTGCTCTCCACTTCAAACGCGTTGAGCCTGAAATTTTCGTTGTTTTTATCTTCGGCCAACGCATAGAGTTCCACATAATAAAGGTTGCTGGGCGAATAACGAAAGCCAAGCCGGTGTTTTTGTTCATCATCCAGATTATTCTTATTGTCGTTCTGGGCAATCGCGCGATATTCCAGCTCTTTTTCCAGAGTATGGACATAAGGGTGATAGACTTTGTCGATACTGTTGCCATCGGCCTGGGCAGTTAGGGTAAAAGCGTTGATAAAACCTAGCCATAAAAAAGCGGCGATGCGCTTGAAGGAGCGTGGCTTTAGCATTTTTTTTGACTATCTGTTGCGTTGCCGCGCCATAGCACCACGGTAACCACCAGCGCCATGATGATTAGCGATGAACTATAAAACAGCACCTGTATGAGGCCGGGCGTGGCTTCGTATCCTATCAGGGCATAGAGCAACTGGCCGGTCACGGAGTCTTCCGCAAGCCAGGAAGAACTATCCCATAGCGGTTGCTGGCTGGGTAATATATCCGCCTGGATAAATTCTTTGGTTGCCTGGGACACCATGCCGCCACTGATCAGCGTCATGATGACTACGCCTGTCGGCGCCAACAGCGATGTTGGCAGATTGCCCAATAAATAATACAAAATGATGCTGATGCTCAAGCCGATACCGGCGCCGATTACGCTACCGATCAGCGCTAATTCAAATTGCCGGGGAACATAGGTAAAACCATAAAGATACAAGAGCATTTCGGAACCTTCCCGGGTGATTACCAGAATCACACAGAACATCAGAAGACTATAGGTCAATGCCGGGTTTTTTTTTGCACCTTGACGATGAAAAATAATACGGGTATTGAATACCAGCAACAAAACGGCGACACACAGCTCCAATGCTGCGTTAGTCAGTTCCTGGCCGGCACCGTCCAGCCATTGCGATATGGGCTCTGTATGGTAGGCATAAATCAGGGCGCTGCACATTCCCAGCACAACGCCTCTGATGAGCCAGCTTCGGGATATGTTCAACAAATGACTGAATATCAGGAACAGGCTTATCAATAAAGCCGCTTCAAGAACTTCCCGCAAAATGATGACGACGGAATTTAGTAACATGGCTATTTTTTTCGCTTCGGGTAGTTAGCGGACAATGACTTTGCCAAGCGCTGTTTGTATATGAAATTCACCGAAAAATGGATATTCTCCGGGCGCGAGCGGGCCGATAAAAATGAATCCTTTACTGTTGCCGATAATGATCTTTTCACGATTGAGCTCATAACTTTCAAACTCTTCGGGCGACGGGTCGCGGTTGTAGATCAATAACTTGATTTTAGTATTCGCCGGAATCACCAGTTCAGCGGGGTTGAATAAGTGGTTTTTAATTTCCAGTTCCATGACTTGCGTTTCGGCATTTACCGTTGCTGTGATCAATAGCAACAAGGCTAAGCTGACACCGACTAATGCAGTTCGAAAAGCTTTTTTCAATAAATCATCCGGTAAAGATTTTATAATTAAATTCATTGCACGCTCAGTTAAGCTTCAATGTTCCGGATTTGAGAAGGCTATTGGCCTTGAGGAAAACGGACCGCCACCCTAAGACCGCTGTTAAAACACGAACGCCCAAGGTTTATACTGGCGCCATGAAGCTCGACTATATGCTGGACAATGGCCAAGCCCAAGCCGCAGCCGACGGCCGAAGACTTATGGCGGTCATCATTGAGCCGGTAAAACCTTTCGAACACGCGCTGATATTTATCTTCCGGAATCCCGGGGCCCGAATCTTCTATCTGCAATATGACAGCATCCGGCGTGTTGTTTACGCTAACCAGAATTTCGCTAGCCTCGGGAGAATATTTGTTGGCATTGGCCAATAGATTTTGCAATAGTGTTTCCAAGGCAAACCTGTCGCCGGTCAAGCGGCAAGTGCAGCCTACCAATTTAATGTTTTGCTGTTTGTCATCGAACAGATGATAACAGGCGGCAATAGCGCTTTGCGCCAGCGCCATGAGTTCCAGAGGTTCAAATTTTGCCATATACTGATCCGGTGCGGTGCGGTACAGCGACAGAATCTGTTCTACCAGATGATTCATGCGATGAATGCTTTTTTCCAGGGGTTTCAAAGCGTTTAATTGGCCTGGCCATTCCGTCTTCAGGTTATAGAGTTGAACCTTTAAAACACTAATGGGGGTGCGCAGTTCATGCGCCGCGTCCCCGGCAAAATGTTTTTCCCTTAAAAACGAGGCTTCCAGGCGCTGTAACAAGCCATTGATGGCTTTAAGCAGAGGACGAATTTCCTTGGGCGGTTTTTCCAGCGTGATCGGCGTCAGGTCATCCGCCGCTTTGTTGCATAACTGTCCGCTCAGTTGTCCCAGATGTTTCATGCCCAGCGTTACGATAACCCCTATCATTATCGCTACCAGCGGAAGCCCTAAGATGACGGGAAACACCGACTCCAGAATGACCTTTTCAGCCAGCTCATAACGCACGTCGCTGCGTTCGGCGATAAAGCTCCATTCCTGCAGCGCCTGTTCATGATGGGCGTATACGCGCCAGCGATAACCGCCGAAATTACGGTCGTGGAAGCCGTTTACAAAAGGCGCCATGGGCGCTTCAGGAGCGTTAGCGGAATGACTGATCAAGACCCCCTCTTCACGCCAGATTTGAAAAGCGGTCAAGCCGTCATGCCTTGGCCGGGGCAAGCCTTCTTTATGATGCGCGGTCCGGGCCGTTGCCGCCATTTTGGTCATTTCTGTCAGTTGGGTGTCAAATAACTGCTCGGCAGCCGCCATGCTCGAATGATAACCGTGTATTGCCGACACAAAATCGACCAGAGTAATGCAGGCCAGGGTAACCGCGATCAAATAAAAACGAATCGAGGTCACGGTTTTTTGACGAGATAGCCTACGCCATGAACGGTTTTGATAAAGCCAGAACCCAATTTTTTGCGTAAATGATGGATATGGACTTCAAGAGAATTACTGGCGGTTTCTTCTCCCCAACTGTAGAGTTTTGACAAGAGCCGTTCGCGTGTTTGTATTCTTCCGGCATTTTCCATTAATGCTTTTAACAGCATGTATTCCTTGCGGGGTAGTTCCACGGGCTGGTCAGCCAGAAAAACTTCGTGTCTCGTGATGTCCAAAGCGATGTCGCCAATACAGATAGCGGCTGTGTTGGTCGTACCCAGGCGTCTTTCCAGGACATGCAGCCGCGCCAGAAGCTCGGGTATTTCAAACGGTTTGAGTAAATAGTCATCGGCGCCGCTATTTAAGCCCGTTACCTTATCTTCAAGGGTATCGCGGGCGGTCAAGATCAACACCGGCAAAACCTCCGCCATGCTGCGCACATTTTTTAACACCTCCAGCCCATCGATATCGGGCAAGCCCAGATCCAGTACGACAATATCGGGCGTAGCCGTTTTGATCGCCTCGATCGCGAGCTTGCCGTTGACGACATGATTGAGGGTAAACCCCTCTCTTTTTAAAGCTGTTTTCAAGCCTTCAGCCAAGGCCCTATCGTCTTCTACAAGAAGTATCAGCATACTGCGCATCCTTAAAAACGCGATTATCGTGTTTACGTTACCGGAAAAATTTCAGTTAGTTTAACTCAAATTTAAAATTTCCGGTTGCCATGCTCCAGCGTGAAAACGAGGAATCCTGTTGTTCAGCAATGAGTCCTTTAGGCGTGACATGAGAGATTTTTTAAAAAACCTTAATAATTAGTTAATGATCGGCTTCTAATCTGCAAGCCGGGTTAGGTCAAAGGCTTCGCCCCTGAAATATTGAGTTAACACATCGGCCTGTGCCGGAGTGGGCAGGCAAAAAAGCCGTTAGCCCAACACTACTTGCCGGATATTCCTCCAACACACTGACGCTGATCATGAACTATTTATTGACGGGTGCAACCGGTTACATTGGCAAACATCTTTTGGCCGAACTTCTGCGCTCAGGCCACCGTTGCCACGTCATCGCGCGGCAAAAACAGGGACAAAACCGCGCCCGGGTGCTGCAAGCCCTGGCGCCGTTTGCTTTGACCGAACAACAACTTTCCGAGCGGCAATTGACTGTCTTGTCCGGCGACATCACGCAAAAGCAGTGCGATTTGTGCGCTGAAGACTTGTCCGCTTTGGCCGCTGTTAAGCTTGATGGCTTTTTGCATTGCGCGGGTCTGACCCGTTTTGAACAACATCTGGCAACAACCATTGACGCCACCAATATCACGGGCACTTGCAACGCCTACGCACTGGCGCGGCAACTGAAAATAACCCACTTTCACCATATCAGCACGGCTTATGTTGCAGGCGATTACGGCAAGGCTTTCAGCGCCGCCGATCTGGACGTAAAGCAAGGTTTCAACAACCCCTACGAAGCGTCAAAATTTGCAGCGGAAAAGTTTCTGCATGGGCAGGCCGTCCATGATGACGGCTTTATTCATATCTACCGTCCGAGCATTGTCGTCGGCGGACATGCGGTAGGTGAAAACAATACGGTCAGCACACTTTATGTTTTTCTAAAAGCCCTGTATTTCATTCGTGAATGCTGCCGCCGTGATTTTGACAACGGCCGGAAAAAATTTGCAGCGCTCGGGGCATCCGCCGAGGCTGACGGATTTTTTATCCCGTTACGGGTCGCGGCATCCGTCTCGGCGACCATTAACCTGGTGTCCGTTCATATCGTGACTGACCGGGTGCTTGACAGCTTGCAAGAACCCGTGCAGCAAGCGCTGACCACCACCGCCCTTATCGGTACCGATTTCACCTTAACCCAGGTGCGCGACGCTTTTTCTAAAGCGCTGTCGATAACTGGCGTGCAATTAGTCGATGAATGCGTTTTTCAGGAACAGAAAAGAAATATTTTCGAACAAAAGTTTTTCCGTTCAACCCATGTCTACCTGCCTTACATGCGCCATGCACCGCTATTTGCCGACGCCGGTTTGTCGCCACACCCTAAAAATAAGCGGCGTTATAAAGTTACGCCAAAATTTATTGCCGATGAGTTTTTGAAGGTACTGGACAGGCAACAGGTCAAGACGGCCAAAGGCGCGTTAAATACCCTGGCATTGGATGTCCTGGGGGTTAAAGATGCGCACGATTATTTTGCCCGCTTCATCAATCAGGAACTGGGGGAAAGCTTTTTGCACCGTATTCCCTATGTCGATAGCAAAATCCGCTTTCATATCGTGAGCGAAACGCCTTTCGACGAAATCATTCATTTCAATCATGGCCGGGTGCAAATTGTCACTCGGGATGAAGATAACAAAGCCGATTGTACTTATGTTATCGAGCAATCGTTGTTTACCGAAATCGTGCAAGGTACAACCGACATACGCCAGGTTTTTTTCGCAGGTAAAATCAAAATCGAAGGAAACAAGGAAATTGGCTTGAAATTCGGCTTTTTGTTTGGCGAGCATTACCGCAACATCGATGATCGGGTCGTCGATGAGGTTGTCGCATAATGCCGCTGGATGAAAAATTGTTCCGACTGGTGACCCGACACAGCGTTGGGTCATGTTTAGCCGTGCTGTTATTGGCGCTGGTCGGCGCTTTTTTTATCAATCCTGCGTTCGATAATTCCCTAACAGGCTGGATAGACACGGATAGCGCGGAATATCGCGATTACCGGCATTTGCTGGATAGCTTTGGCGATGACCAGACGCTATTCGTTATGTTCCAGCGCCGGGATTTGAGCGCGGAAAAAACCGCCCTGTATCTGCAACAATTGGATGCAATACAAGCTTTGCCCGGCGTCAGCGCAGTCTATGATCCCTTGCAACGCTTGCTCGGTGTGAGCGAGTTTGATGGCGTCGATGAGACCTTGGTCTCGGATCTGAAGCAGTCAATGGCGACGCAGCCGCCGGATTTTCGCAGCACGCTGATTTCCGGCGACGCTGAAACGCTCGGCTTGTTGGTATTGGTTGCGCGTGATCGAACCGATTTACATGCCGCCATTCTCGATGCCGTGGAGCACAGCTTTCAAACTCTCGCCATTCCCTATCATGTAGGCGGCACCGTCTATTTTTCGGAGGTTTTAAATCGTGCTTTACCCATGGATTTGGCGATCGTCATCAGTTTGCTGGTGGTGAGCGCGGCGCTGGTCTTGTTTTTTTACCTGCAAAATTTTCGCGTAGTGCTCAGCGTTTTTGCAGGCATTGCCTTGAGTCTGGTTTTTACTTTGGCGCTGGCCGGTGCCTGGGGCCTGAAAATGACCTTATTGTCGCTGATCATTTTTCCGCTGGTTTTTTGTGTCGGTCTGACCACGGCCATTCACCTGTTTTCCAAAACGACCGAGGGTGTCTGGCAGGCGGCGGACGCCTATCATAAAATCAGGAAGCCCGCTTTCATCGCCATGCTGACCACCGCGATAGGTTGCGCCTCTTTCGCCTTCGCGCCGCAAATGACCGTCGCTGACATGGGTCTGGTGTTACCGGTCGCGGTGATATTGAGTTTTCTTTGCACCTTGTTTGTAACCCCCGCGCTGTTTGTGTTGATCGATAAAAACCGGATTTTGGCCGATTCTCGCCGGAAACAACTAAACCCGCTGCCGCGCCTGCGAAGATGGCTCAGTTGGATGCTATTGGCAGGCGCGGCAGCGGCGGCATACTTGGCGCTCGACATCAAAACCAATCCCGATGCGTTTTATTTTTTTAAACCGGATTCCGATGTTGTCAAATCATATCAACTGATTGAAAACCAACTGACCGGATTGCTCGCCATCGAACTGATTTTACACTCGGAAGATCGCCATAAATTGACCGAAGCACCGCTACGGCCTGCCATAGCGGCCTGGCTGACCCAACTTCGTAAGTTACCGGGGCTGACCAGTGCGGTATCGGTATTTGATGCCCTAAGTCTTACTTCCGCCGACAATTTACCCGACGATATTCGTAAAAGCCTGCTCAATGAACAGGCGACCGAAGCGCGCATCACCTTGCGCTTTAAAAACAGCGCCGGATTTCACTATCAAGAAACCCTGGCGCAAATCAAGGAAATTGGGCAACACAGGCAACCGGCCGGGGTATCGGTGCGCGTGACGGGATTGGTGCCTTTGCTGCTCGATGCCCAAAACAACTTGCTGAAAGTTCAGGCGCGTGTGTTTTTTCTGAGCATGGGCCTTTTGACCGGCCTTATCGCGCTGATTTTCCGTTCGGTCAAAATCCTGGTTTGTGCGCTGGCTGCCAATTTTATACCGTTATTGCTGACGGCGGGCATCATGGCGCTGCTGAATATCCCGATCAACAGCTTCAATATATTCGTTGCCGCCGTCATGTTGGGCGTGATCGTCGATGACACCATCCATCTGCTTTATGCCTATCGGCAAACCGGCGACATGGAAGCGGCGCTGGCGGAAATCAATGGCGCCTTGTGGGCGACGACGATGACGGTCTTGCTGGCTTTTGCGACCCTGCTGGTTTCCGAATTCGTGCCGATCGTCCAGTTTGGTTTGCTGGTCGAGGTCGCGGTGGTCAGCGCTTATTTGTGTGATGTTTATTTATTACCCCATCTGATGCAAGGAACGGTTAAAGCCTCATGAGCGAACAACTGGATACAACACTTAAACTGCATCTCGACCCACGCGGCGGCAGTCCCTATTGGTTAAACCGGCAGGCTGAACTGGGTTTTCGCATCCGGCAGCGGATACAGTCCCTTGCAGACCTGGCCGAACTGGGCCCTTTCGCGATGGATGATTTGAGCCGCTATCCGCTGGAACATTTCATTCCGCGCAGTTTGCTTGGCCGCCGTAGTCTGATAACGGGCGAAACCGGCGGCGCTACCGGGATGCCTAAGGCGACCGCTTATTTCGAGGATGAATTCGACCAGGCTTTTGTTGCGCCGTTTTTAAAAACGAGCGGCTGGCAGGAAAAATCAACACCGGGAAACTGGCTTTGGCTAGGCCCGAGCGGACCGCATATTATCGGCAAAGCCGCTCGCCGCATCGCCGAAAAAACCACCTGGTGCGACGGTTTCAGCGTGGATTTTGACCCGCGCTGGTACCGCGCCCTGACGCCCCGGTCCATCGGTCGCAGGCGCTATATGGAACACCTGTTGAATCAGGCGCTGACTATCGCCCGGCAGCAGACTATCCGTTTTTTGTTCAGCACTCCGGTGGTTTTACTGGCGCTGGCCGAACGCATGACGGAACCCCAAAAACAGGCGATTGTATTTATTTATCTGGGCGGCATGGCGGTCACCCCGGCCGCTTTACATACACTGGGCGGCTTTTTTCCCAATGCCCGTTTCCTTAGTGGTTACGGCAATACCTTGTTCGGCGTCAGCCATGAGCTTTGCGCACATCGGCCGGAAGCTGAAGAGCCGGTTTATTTTCCCGATTCGCAACGCCTGATCCTGCGCCTGATCCGTCAGGATGAAAATCTTACTGCTGCTGAGCGTTTGCGGCATCCGGTCGATTATGGCGAACGCGGACAAGTCGTCATGCACCGCCTGGACGCTTCCTGTTTTTTGGCCAATGTGATCGAACGCGATAGCGCAATCAGAATCGCAGCGCCAGCGGGCAGTGACGTAGGCGATGGCTTGGGCAGTCCGCAACCGGTGGCAAACAAAAATTTTACGGTGGAAAACGGGATTTATTAAATGACGGAACAAACTCTGACGCCGGAAAAGCTGCTGGCGTTGAAAGCTCAATACCTGATGCCTTGCGTCTATCACTTTTACCGGAAACCTATGGTTATTGTCCGGGGCGAAGGTTGTCATGTCTATGACCAGGACGGCAAAGCCTATCTGGATGCCTATTCGGGCGTAGGCGTCAATAATTGCGGCCATTGCAACCCTGCGATTGTCGAACGGACGACAGCGCAACTGCACAAACTTCAGCACATGACCACGATTTATCTGACCGAACCGATGCTAAAGCTGGCAGCAGCGCTGGCCGCTTTTTTGCCCGGTAAACTGAACCGCAGCTTTTTCTGCACCAGCGGTTCGGAAGCCAATGAAGGTGCGTTATTGCTGGCTAAATTGGCTACCGGCAAAAACGACTTCATTGCCTTGAGCCGCTCCCTGCATGGCCGCACCTATTTAACCGCCGGACTGACCGGCATAGCGTTTTGGCGCAGCGACCCGCAGCCGCCGCAAAACATACATTTTGCCGCCAGTCCGGTGTGCAGCCAATGCCCGTATCAATTGCAGTATCCGGCTTGCCATATCCGCTGCGCCGACGAGATTGAAGCCATTGCCGAACAACAGCCGCAGCGTATCGCCGCCTTTATCGCCGAACCGATAAACGGCAACGGCGGCATCGTCGTGCCGCCGGACGGTTATTTTGAAAAAGTGCAGGCGATTTTAAAAAAACACGGCATCCTGATGATTATGGATGAAGCCCAAACCGGATTTTGCCGAACCGGTAAACGTTTCGGTTTTCAGCATTACGCAATCGAACCGGATATCGTGACTGTCTGTAAAGCACTGGGCAACGGCCTGCCCATCAGCGCTTTTATCGCCACGGATGCCGTTGCCGAATGCTATACCCGTCCGGGCGCGTCCACTTTCGGCGGCAATCCGGTGTGTGCCGAAGCGGCTCTGGGCGTGCTGGCTTTTATGCAAGAACATGAACTGGACGAAAAAGCCTGCGTCACCGGAACACTGATCCGGGCACGGCTGTTACGCTTGCAAAGACAGCATCCCCTGATTCGGGAGGTGCGCGGCCGGGGTTTGATGCTGGGCGCGGAATTGGTCAGGGCGGACGGCTCCCCTGCGGTTGAAGAGCTGGATGCACTGTTGGAACACCTGAAAGACCTGGGTGTATTGGTTGGCAAAACCGGGCCGGAACGCAATGTCCTGACCTTGATGCCGCCCTTGGTATTGTCCGGGGCGGAGGCGAAATATCTGTGTACGAGCCTGGAACAGGCTTTTGCTGAACTGGCTATAACTGAAGTACCGACAGTTATCGGACGGGTGTGTTGACGCTGCCTGAAAGCTACGCAATTTGTAACTATTCAGTCCCTTGATCAAACCGTCATGCGTAGGCCGGATAAGCGTTAGCGCAGCCGACAAAGGCGGTGGCTGCGCGAAGCTTATCCACCCTACAAAATAAACCCATAGCCTCACTCGGGTTTAATGCTGAATAGTTACCGCAATTTTTTACAAACTATTTTAACCCTATGACGAGTCCTATTATGAATCACGAAAAACCAGCACAAATAACCGTCGCGTACACGCCGGATAGCGATGATGTTTTTAATTATTACGGTTGGGAGGCAGGCCATGTGTCATTGCGCGATAAAACCTTAACGCCGAAATTCGAGCGCGATCATATCATTGCCTTGAACCGGGCGGCGCTGGAACAGCGTTATGATGTGGTCGGCGTCTCTTCCGTGACCTATCCGCTGCTGGCGGACAATTACTGGATCATGGCGGTGGGCAATAGCGTCGGCCGCCAATACGGCCCGGTACTGGCGTCAAAAAACTACCGTACCCTGGCGGAACTGAAAGGAAAACGCATCGCCGTAGCCGGTAAGCCGACCACCGGCAGCGCACTGGCACAGATGTATTGCCAGGATGCCGAATTGATTGAAGAACGCTACGACCGCATCAGTGAAGCCGTGGCCTTGGGCGAATACGATGCCGGTGTTTTAATCCATGAAGAGTTATTGTCTTTTGCCGAAAAAGGCTTGCACCAAGTTTGCGACCTGGGGGCGCAGTGGTGCCAGGAAACAGGCTTGCCGTTGTCGGTAGGGCTCAATCTGGTCAAAAAATCTCTGGGCCGGGAGCTTGCCGCCGAAATTTGCGGCCTTTGCCAACGTTCACTGCAATGGAGCCATGAGCATTATCAACAGGCTTTCGCCGCCGCCAGTCAGGTTGGACGCGGCTGCGCAGAAGATCATATCCGGATGTTCAGCAATGACGATACCTTGTACTTAAAACAGGATGTGCGTCAGGCCATCAAAATCATGTTCGACCGTGTCGCCGAACTAGGCATCGGCCCTAAACTGGAACATTACGACATCATAGAACCGGCTTGAATATATACTTCGCGCGGTCATGTTTTCGCAACGCCGCTAGCGGACAAAATAGCGGGTAAGAATAACGCACATGTGGCCGCGCGAAGTATAGTATATATTTAAATTATAATTTTTTAGGAGCATGCAATGAAAATTTCAAACACCATAAAACTGCTGGTTTTAAGCGCACTGCTGTTGTCCGCGAATTCCGTTTATGCGGCTTGGCAGCTTGAGCCTGAACAGTCACAGATCAATTTTGTGTCAGTGAAAAAAGCCAGTGTCGGGGAAGTTCACTCGTTCAAGGAAATAACCGGGCATATCGATGACGCAGGCAAGGCAACTGTCCAAATTGCGCTGGACAGTGTTGAAACCTTGATTCCCGTCCGTAACGAACGCATGCGTACCCTGCTGTTTGAAACAGCCAACTTTCCCCATGCCCAGTTGAACGCCGGTGTCGATGTCAAGGCTTTAGCTCAATTACAGCCGGGCACAGCCTTGACCCAGGAAGTCAATGTCGAGTTATCCTTGCACGGCAAAACAGTGGCCTTGAAGACCTTATTACAAATAGTGGCTTTACAAGACGATAAAATAGTGGTGGCAACACTCAAACCGATTATTCTGAATCTGGCTGATTTCGATCTGCCGGCAGGTGTCGAGCGCCTTAAAGAAGTCGCACAATTGCCGTCAATCAGCCTTGCGGTGCCGGTAACGGCACACTTGGTTTTTGTGAAGCAATAATATTTCCTGATTACGCATAGCTCTCAGTCGAACCGGCCGCACTTCAAACCCGCACCATACCGGCAGGGATTGTCGGTAGCCAGGACACAGGGATGTGATCGAGGTGAGTGTTGTCTACGGCCATGCACCTTGAGACCCCGGCAATCGTTGCCGGGAGACGCAGCTCAAGCGCCGCAAGTATGTATACTACATAATCAGGTAATGTTCTCACTGGCGTAGGTTGTCAACGCCGGATAATTTGATAATCGGTGTTCCTTTGGGCGGGGGCAAAACCTGCGCTGCGGATAATGTGTTGCGTTTGTTCGAGGTTGGTCGTGGGGGTGTGGCCGGTGGTACCGAGCACGTTTTCCTCGAACAACAGGCCGCCGAAGTCATCCGCGCCCGCTAACAGACCGAGTTGACCCGCTTTAACCGATTCGCTGAACCAGGAAGACTGGATATGCTCGAAATTATCCAGAAATAACCGGGCAACGGCAATAATGCGAATGTATTTGATGGGGTGAGCCTCTTGTTTTATTTTTTTGCCGAGTGTCGAGTTGCCGGATTTGAACGACCACGGGATGAAAGAGGAAAAGCCGTGGCTTTGATCCTGCAAATCGCGTAAGGCGCTTAAATGTCCGATAATTTCGGCATCGCTTTCGACATGGCCGTACATCATCGTGGCCGTTGTTTTAAAACCGATGTCATGGGCTTCGCGCATGATCCTGAGCCATTCGGCCACGGTGCATTTTTCGGCGGATAGTTTTTCCCGAACCCGCTCCACAAGAATTTCGGCGCCACCGCCAGGCAGTGTGTGAATACCTTCATTCCATAAAGTTTGTAGAATATGCCGGGGCGTCAGCCCTTCACGTTCGGCCATATAGGCTATTTCAGGCGCCGAGAACGGGTGGATATGAATGGCCGGGGCTTTTGCACGAATCGCGCGGATATAGGCAAGCCAGTCGGCGAGGGTCACCTCGGGATTGTGTCCGCCCTGGAATAACACCGTGGTGGCTCCGGCTTGTTCGGCGTTGTTAACTTTTTCGGCCAGTTGCACGGGCGTCAAGGTATAGCTGTCTTTGGCTTTAGGGTTGCGCCAGAAAGCACAAAAACTGCATCGGGTTACACAGATGTTGGTAGGGTTGGGGTTGGTGTCGAAAACAAAAGTTACGGTGTTATCGGGATGTTTTTTTCGGCGTGCCTGGTAAGCCAGCCGCATGAGTGCGCCTAAAGGAAATTTTTGCAGTAAATACAGCGCTTGTCCTGCATTCAGGCGCATTCCAGCCTGGATGTGTCGGGTGATGGTTTGATGAGTTGGCATGGTCGGTTCCTCAGGAAGCTTGTAACAGTAAGGGGGGGTTGCTTGCCGACAGGGTTTGACCGGCTGGCAGGCGCTTTACGCAGTCAAGAAACAGCGCTTGGCTTTGCTGTTCGGGTGCGCCAATAAAGCAGTGGATGCGCTTTAGATAATCCAGTATTTGCGCCTCACCGAGCGGCCTGAAATTTAACCGTTCCTGTTCGGCCGTTTGTAAGCGCAGTCCGGTTTCATTGTCTTTAAACTCGGCAAGCCAATCGAGTAAGCGTTGTTTCAATGCGTGCGGCGCGTTTTTTCTGATGACCCAGCGCGCAAAAACAAAAGCTTGCCCGGTAAGTTCCTGCCATTTTTCCGGAAGATCGGTGATGAAGTTATCGCGGCCTTGGTAATATCTGAGCAGAGCGTTATCGCCTATGACCAATTCCCCTTCGGCGGGCGCCGCTGTTACGACCTTGGGCGGTTTTTCGGCACCGGCCCTGGCGCCAAACAGCAAAAACAACAGTTGATTCGAAGTCATCGATTCCGGGGACAGCAACACGCCGTGCCGCTGATTGAAAGCTTCGAAAGGTAGTTTCGAAAATAACGCCACGCTCAACACCCGGCCCTGGCTGGTTATGCCGTAAGGTCCCAGCAGTTGAGTCCGATTTGCTAACAAATGTAAACCGGCCACCGGCACAATACCGGCATCGATGTCGCCGTTCAACAAGGCGTTTACGGTCATGGCCGGTGGCAGCGCCAAGATTTTACAGCCGGGTAACGGCCGGTGATAAAGCAAAGGCCGGGTATTGAGGTAAGAGGTGATGGCAATCGTATAGGACATAAGGGTTAGGCGCATTTGCGCGTGTCTATCGCTTGGTAAGCGCCGTCTCTTTCCACAGGATCAAAGCCGGCCAGCCGGATGACGCGGGCCATCTCCTCGGCTGCCATTCGTTCGGGTGTTTTGGCGCCGGAGGCGTGCGCGATTTTTTCCAGCCCGAGGGTGCCATCGAGATCGTCGGCGCCAAAAGACAGGGCGGCGGCGGTTTCTATGCCAATCATCGGCCAGTAGGCTTTAATGTGCGGAACGTTATCGAGTAGCAGCCGGGACATGGCTACAACGTGTAGATTTTCCAGCGGCGACAGCTCCCGGCTGTCGTTTACGCCATATTGCATGGCCAGCGGAATAAAGGCGACGAAACCGCCGGTTTTATCTTGCAAGTCGCGCAAACGGAACAAGTGCGTGATACGTTCCGCCATTGTTTCGCCCATGCCGTAGAGCATCGTGGCGTTGCTTGGGATGCCTTGTCGATGCGCGGCCTCATGTACCGCCAGCCAGTCGTCCGCAGATAATTTTTGACGGAAATGCTGGGCGCGGATGCGTTCGGAAAACATTTCCGCGCCACCGCCCGGCATGGCATTCAGGCCGGCTTGGGTGAAAGCGTCCAGAATGTCTTCGATGGGACGCTTTTCGGTTTTGGCGAACCAGTCCATTTCCACGGCGGTGAAGCTCTTGATATAAAGCGCAGGAAAATGTTGCCTCAAGCTTTTTACCAGCGCCAGGGCGCGGGTGAATTTCCAGTCATGACTCAAACCGCCGACGATATGGACTTCGCTGGGATTAGCCGCCGCCACCGTGGCCATGATTTCATGTTCAGGAATCGAATAGCCGCCCGCTTTGCCGGGCAAAACCGCAAAACCGCAAAAGTCACAACCCCGGACGCAAACATTGGTCGGGTTGATCTGTAGATTATGCACATAGGTCGTGCGTAACCCAAAACGGGCCTGGCGCATACGATCGGCGGCCGCGCCTATCAGCATCAAATTATCGGGACTTATGGTGGTGAAAATCCCGGTCGCCGAGGCAAAATCAAGACGTTCTTCCCGGGCGGGAAGATCTTGGATGAAATCTGATGGTATGTTCATGTAAAAACCTTAGGGGATAAGAAATGGGTTATGCGCAAATGAAAATACGCCGCCAGTTGCCCGCTCAATCGGGTCAGGTTATTCAGCAATAATTGTCTGTTTTCCGCATCATCGCTGACTATTTTAAAAATCCGGCAAGATAGCGCGTGTTGTTGACAAAAGGCCGCAATCGCCGCGCCTTCCATATCGACCAGTTGCGCGTAGGGCGCCAGTTTTTGTTTTTGTGTGTTATCGAACACCGGTTCATTGACCGATAGCAGGCGCACCGGTGCTTTGTCAGCGTGTGCCGATAGCGTTGTCCAGGTGATGCGTATAGCGTCATCACCTGCCCGCACGACGCCGGTTTCGGTAACCTGAACGATGTCGCCTAGCGCGCAGTCACGACTCAGGCTACCGGCTATGCCAAGATTGACAATATGCGTGGGGGCGTAATGGGTCATCATATAGTGCATGGCTTGCCGCGCCGCCTGTAAGCCCATGCCGGTAATCAGAATCAATAGTTTGTCGTTTGCGCCACACTGCGCCCGATAAACGGCAAAAGGCAACAGGCGCTCGGTTCTGGCATTCAGGCGTTGCAATAAAGGCGCGGCTTCCATGGCCGTCGCAAAAACCAGCACAAAGACCGGATGCCGGGCCATCAGGCTATTTCCGCACTTTCCAAACGCCGCGCCAATGCGTCGAAAGCGACGCGGCCTTGCTTCCCCAAGGCTGCGGTGAAGTCGTTGACATACAGGGCGATATGCGCGTCAATAACGTCAGGCCGCAGCTCTTGTGCATGACTGCGGATATAAGCGCGGACAGCCGCCGGGCGCGCGCAAGGGTCTTGCAGGTGCTGCCTTATGTGTTGCTCGAAAAGAGCGCCATAATCGGCATAAAGCTCTTGTTTCATGACGGCGCAACCCAGAGGTAACGGCAATCGTGTTTCTTGCTCCCACCAGGCGCCCAGATCGATCAGGCAATGTAAGTCCAGCTCAGGCAAGGTAAAGCGACTTTCGTGAATGATGACGCCACAATCCACGCGGCCATCCAGCAGCATCGGCACGATGTTGTCGTAGCGGGTAAAAATCTGTTGACCCGAAGGCACACCCAGCATTTTGAACAACGCATAGGCGGTGGTTGCCGCGCCCGGAAATGCGATGCTGCACTGTGTTAGCTGTGTTCGGCTGACCGCTTTGTTGCTGATAACCAGCGGCCCGCAGCCATAGCCCATGGCCGCGCCGACATCCAGCAGACGATAGCGGTCACGAATGTTCAGATAAGTCCGGCTGGAGACCTTGGTAATATCGTAACGGCCTTGCAGTGCGTATTGATTTAACCCAACTTCGTCACCTAATAACGAAGTTCCCCGCCATTTCAATCAGTTAAAAATTTTAACTACTGTCGGTTGGCACTACGGATTTTTTGCTGTT
>PGZD01000063.1 GCA_002843155.1 Gammaproteobacteria bacterium HGW-Gammaproteobacteria-3 | reverse complement strand
CAAGCCATCATGCCCAGGTTTCTCATCGCTGCGGCGAACACGCCACCCATGCCAGGGCGGTTGCTCAAATTAGCTGAGGCTTATGGGTAATCAGGAAAAATAATATCGTACTTGCCCTGCTTTTCTGGAACGCCTCGCCGCACACGGCCCCTCACTAAGAACCTTATTCACGGATTCAGAATAGATTCACCAAAATTCGAGGCGCCGACAGCGGAAAACGCGCTGACAATTGAGCAATCCTTGTCCAACTGTAGCCGTTTCTCCGGCCTCGCCGATTCAGCCATTTGTACAGAATGCGCCGCACTTGATAAAAGTACCGGTTGATCCCCCGGCTGTTATCGGTGACGCCATAATAGCCGTAGATGTCTGTTTTTCTTGAGCCATGCCCGGTAGGCTTTCAGCTTGGCCCGTCAGGCGTTTTTATACGAAAACGTTTACCGTCTCGCGTTCGTGAACAGTCATGGGTAAATCCTGGAAAATCAAAGGTCGCCGCTTTCTCGCCACGCGCTTTCGCCCGTTTGATCGCAAACGTTCCACATTCAATCCGGTGCGTTTTCTCCGGCGACAAGGCCAGACCAAACCGGTTGAGCCTGGTTTCCATGTCTATCTGAAATCGTTTGGCATCGACTTCCTGTTGGCAACTCCAACAGCTGAAGATTTTCCAGTAAATTGTTCTCATACTGCTGCTGGATGATCCCATCGATGCCTGATGCCGTGTTCGCTCTCAGCTCATCAAAGCATCCCCTAAGGTTCATGAAAGCGCAGCATCACCCCGAAAAATAAAAGTTTTTGTATATCACAAAAACAGATAATGAGCGCAAAATGACGAACTTTCACAGTAACAGTTCCACATTCATCCGATGAAACAAACGGGTGAATCGGCAATCGGGTTCGTTGGACTTTGTATTACGCCCATGCCAAGCGGGGCAGCGAAGCCATGGCGGCGATGAATGTATTGCCCCACTTTACCGGCATTCTCTGCCACAATCACTGGACAGATTTTTGCTCCTGCAAAATCTGCATTTCCGCCATCCATGGCGGTCAAACCCTATTTCAACTTGAACTGCCTGCATGCCCTTTGCAATGCCCACCACTGGCAGGAGTTGACCTATATTGAAGAACAAGATCAACAAGCTTGGGCTAAACTGATGCGCGAACTGCTGCTCGACATCGAACAAGCCATCCGCTATTTGGAATGTCCGCCTCCCGGCCCGCAGAGAAAACCTGGCCAACGCGGGCGGGTTAAGCGCGAAATTTATTGGAACGATTGCTGAACTATAGCCAAGAAACATTACGGTTCATGACCGATGCCCGTGTTCCGCTCACCAATAACCAAGGTTCATCGGACCGGAAAAATAATGTCTCTGCCAGCGAAGCTTTGGCCTTGCTGTTTGACGGCAAGCTGCCTGATTTTATTCTGTGAGTCCCATGAGAATCATTAATCTGGGAAAATGCACTGAATAGTTACAAGCTGGGTTAAACAAACAGTAAAATTTTTAGGCGAACGGCCTGCTAAATTATAAAATAGCCGAACGAATTTTCTGATCGACTTTAAAGGTAACTATGAAACAAGACAGCACACAATTGATACAAGCTTATTATGCCGCTTTCAACGCCGGTGACATGGATGCTTTTTTAGACCTGCTCACCGATGATGTGATTCACGATATCAATCAGGGCGAGCGCCAAACAGGCAAAGACGCCTTCAAGCAATTCATGGCCTGCATGAACAACAACTATAAAGAACAACTGGTCGATATGGTGATCATGACCAGCCCCGACGGCAAACGCGCCGCCGCCGAATTTGTGGTATTGGGCGAATATCTGAAAACCGACCACGGCTTGCCGGAAGCGCAAGGCCAGAAATACCGGCTACCGGCCGGCGCTTTTTTTGAAATACGCGATAACAAAGTCGCCCGCATCACCAATTACTACAACTTGCAAGACTGGATCAAACAGGTCAACGAATAAACATGACTGACCCGCAGGATTGTTTGGCCCCTCACCTAACGCTAGGTGAGGGGCCGAAATTGGGTTAAAAAGGTATTTTTTACACACACTCTGCAAACAACCCAGCAGGTGTGCCAAGGCTTGGCTGATTCAGGGTAAAATGACAATTTACAATTTTTAAATATGACCGCATCGAGAATCATTCCACGCATTGCACTCACGCCGGGGGAACCTGCCGGCATCGGCCCCGATCTCTGCCTTAAACTCGCACAGCTCGATTTGCCTTGCGAAATCGTTGCCATAGCCGACCCCGATTTGTTGCAACGGCGCGCCGAACAGTTAGGGCTGACCCTCAACCTCCGGGAATTTGATGCTGCCGCGCCCGCAGCTTTACGGCAACCCGGAACTCTCACGGTATGGCCGGTCAAGCTCCAAGCAGAAGTGCAATGCGGGGTACTCAATAAAGACAACAGTCGTTATGTGTTAAAAACCATTGACCGCGCGGCTAAAGGCTGCATCGAGAGAGTCTTTTCCGCGCTGGTCACAGGCCCCGTGCATAAAGCCGTTATCAACGATGCCGGTATCGCTTTCAGCGGCCATACCGAGTACCTCGCCGAAATTACCGGTGGACAGCCGGTAATGATGCTGGCCACGCCCGGCCTGCGGGTCGCGCTGGCCACCACACATCTGCCACTGGCTGAAGTTAGCAAGGCTATCACTCACTCCCGGCTGCGGACCGTTATCCGTATTCTGATTCAGGACTTACAAACACGTTTCAATTTAAGCAGCCCTAAAATACTGGTCTGCGGCCTAAATCCCCACTCCGGTGAAAACGGCCATCTGGGTCGTGAAGAGATAGAAATCATCACGCCGGTATTGGACGGTTTGCGCCAGCAAGGCCTGGATTTGCTGGGGCCGTTACCGGCCGATACACTGTTCACACCGAAATATCTGGAAACGGCCGATGCCGTTCTGGCCATGTATCACGATCAGGGCTTGCCGGTTTTAAAATACAAAGGTTTCGGTAAAGCTGTGAATATCACCCTAGGGCTGCCGATTATCCGTACCTCTGTCGATCACGGCACCGCGCTGGATTTGGCCGGTACCGGTCATGCCGATGCGGGCAGCCTGCTCTATGCCGTGCAAACGGCTTTGACGCTGGCGGCCCAGACGCCGATTCAGCCATGACCCATATCGCACGCAAACGTTTTGGACAAAACTTTCTGACCGATACCGCTGTTATCGCCCATATTCTGGGCAGCGCCCAAATCAACAAGGACGATCATTGGGTTGAAATAGGCCCGGGGCAAGGCGCCCTGACAGCCCCTTTACTCAAACATTCAATCAAACTGGATGTGGTCGAGCTTGACTGGAACCTGGTGGCCTTGTTGCAAAAGCAATTTTCACACGCGGACAATCTCTCCATTCACAGCGCCGACGCCTTGAGTTTTGATTTTTCAACATTGGCTGAAAATAATAAACGCTTGAGAATTATCGGCAATCTTCCCTATAACATTTCAACGCCGTTGCTGTTTCATTTGATGGACAGTGCGGCGTTTATAGAAGATATGTATTTCATGCTGCAAAAAGAAGTCGTGGAGCGCATGTGTGCATTACCCGGCGGAAAAAAATACGGACGCCTAAGCGTTATGCTGCGCTATTACTGTGAGGCCGAGTCTTTATTTGAAGTGGCGCCGGAAAGTTTTGACCCCGCACCCAAGGTAACTTCGGCTATTGTCAGGCTCATTCCGCATCGGCAAGCGCCCGTGCCGGTCAACAGCAAAAGCAATTTAAATAAAATTATTACCCTGGCCTTTTCCCAGCGCCGCAAAACCCTTCGAAACGCCCTGAAAAAGTTGTTACCGGAAGCCCAAATAGCGGCATTGAATATCGACCCCGGCGTCCGCCCGGAATGCCTGACGCTGGCTGATTTTGCGCGGTTGAGCAATTATCTGGATGACCAATAGAAGCAAACCGAACAAGTTCATCTGCAAGGCGTTGACATATAACAGCTCAAAGATTGCTTAACAGCACAGAATATAGACTATTCGGAAAAACATTCTATATTGAACGTTTTAACCAATTCCGATAATTTATGAAACAATTTAACTATCGTATCGAGCCTGCCGATTATAAAGTTGATTTGGATGATCTTCGCGCTGTACGCGATTCGGTTTTTATCATCGATCAACACATCTCCCCCAAATCCGAACAAGATGATATAGATTCGGATTGCTATCATGTCATCGCCCGCGACAACAGCCATCATCCGATAGGCACAGGGAGACTCTCGCCGAAAGGACAAATCAGCCAAATCGGCGTATTGGATGAGTGGCGTAATCAAGGCGTGGGACAATCTTTATTGAGAACGCTCATTGAAAGGGCGCAAAAACAGGGACTCGCTGAAATAATCCTCGAAACCCCGATGAATTTAAATGATTTTTTTCAAAAGCTTGGATTCAAGGCAACAGGCGACAGATTCAGTTTGGATAGCAACGAATTTCAGCGCATGAATATGCCTCTTGCGCCGCTTGCCGAAAAAAAACGACCGCTCGTCAAACCCCGCGAGGCATCGGTGCCGACACAACAACTCGATAATCTTGAAGCTTACATCGATCCGACCATTCGACTCATAACTCAAGCACGACGCCAAATCTGTATTTATACCCGCGATTTGGAGCATGAATTATACGGAGCTAAAGACGTTGTCGAAGCATTTAAGCAATTTGCAATCAACAGCCATGACGGCTGTGTACAAATTATCGTACAAGACACAGTGTCCACACACGGCAAAACTCATGCGTTAATCGACTTGGCGCAAAGACTGCCTTCATCGTTTCAATTCCGTATCCCGATCGAACTCAAAGACCAGCAATACTCATCGGCATTTCTTATCAACGATCGTGACGGTTACTTATTCCGCCTGATTGCAGAACGTTACCAAGGCCAATGGAGTCCCAATCTCGCCGCCCGAAAAAGACAAATCTACGAAGAGTTCGAACGCATTTGGCAACGCTGCTTGCCGTGTACCGAATTTCGGGCGCTTGGAATATGAAATAAAAACGCAAACAAGAGCGATCATTTTCATTTGATAATTTTACATCCAATGGTTTTAACCGGATGATACGATGTCTTGTAAACGTGTAAATCAGCAGAGAAGAATCTTTTATGGCACTGGAAATAGAGCACAAATTTTTACTTGCCAACGACACTTGGCGGCAATCGGTCAGTCATTCGATGAAATTCAGGCAAGGCTATCTGACTTCGGAAGCTTCCAGCTCGATAAGAGTCCGAATCAGTGATGATAAAGCCTGGCTCAATATCAAAAGCGCGACGTTGGGAACACACCGGCATGAATATGAATATGAAATTCCCTTGCAGGACGCCAATGAGATGATAATCCATCTATGCGTGAAGCCGCTCATCGAAAAAACCCGGCACTTTGTAAAGGTCGGCTCCCACACTTGGGAAATCGACGAGTTTGAAGGCGAAAATAAAGGCTTGATAGTTGCCGAAATAGAATTGCAGGCTATTGGTGAGCGCTTTAGCTTGCCCGAGTGGGTGGGTGCGGAAGTGACCCATGATTTGCGTTATTACAACAATAATTTGTCGAAGCATCCCTTTGCAGAATGGGACTGAATCTCCTTTATTTCATAGGTATGTTGAAATAAAAGCCTTTCTGGTTTATTATTTTTGGCATGAAAAGAACACTCTTTGTTGTATTTATGCTACTGCCATTTTCAAGCTTCGCCGAGACACCCGATCAGGTTGCGCAGCGGTTTGAGTCACAGTGGGCCGCCATTTACTACAAGGCTGAAATCGGCAATAAAAATGCCGCGTATGCCGCACTGTTGGCGGATGCGGTCAAGCTGTCTGAAATTTACCCGCAAAGCGCGGAACTTTATTTTTGGCAGGCAGTTTTGAAAGCCAGCATGGCTGAATATGAAAATGGCATTGACGCTTTGATCGGTATCAATCAAGCGCGCGACTTGTTGCTCAAAGCCATAGCGCTGGACCCCGGCAACTCAGAAGGTTCGGCCTTTGTAACTTTGGGGGTTTTGTATTATCTGGCCCCCGGCTGGCCTATCGCTTTTGGCGATAACGATAAAGCGAAAAAATATTTGCGCACGGGGCTCAAAATAAACCCCAATGGCATTGATAGCAATTACTTTTATGGCGATTTTTTATTGAGGCAAAACCGGCGCCAAAAAGCGGCATACTATTTCCAGCGGGCCATCGAAGCGCCTGTCCGTGAAGAGCAGGCTTTTGCCGACAATCAGCTCAAAGCGAAAGCTGAAAAAGTATTGATGCAATTAACCCAAGGGAAAACAAAACGGCAAAAAGGTGTCATGGCCTCATATCGGCCCGTTAAAAACGACGAGCACTAATCCCAGCGGTCGTCTTTGACCTGCACCCTACCGTTTTCGATGCGGACTGGAAAACAGGTAATATCTTCATAGGCGGGAGCCGATTTTACCGCGCCGGTCCTGATGCAAAAACGGGCGCCGTGACGAGGGCAAATAATCTCATCGCCTTCCAGTGTGCCGCTGGCGATTTCCGCGCCGTCATGGCTGCAAACATCTTCGATGGCATAAAATTTACCGTCCAGTTTAAAAACGGCGACATCGGTGCCATCGACATCAACCACGAGGTTCTCGCCATTGGCCATAGCGTCGGCATCGATCACATCAAACCATTCGGACATTGTTCACCTTTGATTTTTCAAATAAACATCATATCTAAGTAACTTGCCCTGAAAGCTTTGATTGGGTTTTCCGCCCAAAACCTCGGCATAATCAGGGCTTTTGACCACCACACGGCGTCCGGTGGCGTTGAATGCGGCGGCAAATAACGCGTCCTTGTCGTCATCATCGCCTGATAAGGCGCGCAACACCGTCATGGATTTTTTCGACAAAGCCGATTTTTTGCGTTTGGGCGGAAACATCGGGTCGATATAAATGCAATCCGGGCGGGTTTCCAGCTGCGCTAAAATTTCAATGGCGTCGCCTGCCTGTAATCGTGGCGGGGTGATGTTGAGCTTCTGCACCCATTCTTGTAAAGCCAGACGTCCAAACGCATCATTCAATAACTCAACCATGACCGGCGAGCGTTCCAGACAGAGTAGCTCATAACCCATTCGGAACATATGCAGACTGTCTTGTCCCCAGCCGGTGGTGGCATCGATCACGGTCTGGGTTTTGCGCCCCAGGGCCTGCGCCAAAACACAGGTTTTAGGCGCAGGCCAAGAGCGTTGTTCACCCGGACGCGGTTCGATGGCGACGCTCAGACCGCCTTTTTTAAGCAGTTCCCGGTCAAGCAGTTTTAAACAGCCTTCGCGCCAGGTCAAAAAAAACGGCTCGGGCGCGGCCATTGCCTCGGCAAGTGTGTTTTTCAGCGCAACACCCAGCCGGTCAGCCAATTGCCGAAACGGCAGGCTATCGCCCTGGCCTTCGTAGAGGACGGCCAGTTTCCCGTGAAGGCCCGCCAGAGGCGTGTGCTGCGGATTCATGCTGAAGCGATAGTTCGCCCGGCTTACTCGGTGGAAACCGATTCGGCCTGGTTTTTTAATGCGGCATCGAGTGTATGCCAGGCCAAAGTCGCGCATTTGACGCGGGCGGGATAGTCGCGCACACCTGCTAAAACAGCCAGCTTACCAATCGCTTCAAGGTTGACCTCTTCGTCTTTACCGGTGGCCATTTCATGGAATTTTTCAAACAGGTCTTCGGCTTCCTGCTCGGTTTTGCCTTTGACAATTTCGGTCATCAAGGAAACCGAGGCTGTCGAAATGGCACAGCCCGAACCTTGAAAACTGGCGTCGCTGATGACACTACCGTCCATTTTCAAGAACAGCGTCAGGCGGTCGCCGCACAAAGGATTAAAACCTTCAACCTGCCGGTCGGCATTTTCCATCACGCGAAAATTACGCGGGTTACGGTTGTGGTCAAATATGACCTCTTGGTAGAGATCGCGTAAATCATCAAACATCAGCCAAATACCTCGATCAAGGACTCTATGCCTTTCATTAAAACATCAATTTCCGCTTGGGTGTTATACATCGCAAACGAGGCTCTCGCCGTTGCCGGGACTTGAAAAAAATCCATCACCGGCATGGCGCAGTGGTGTCCTGCCCTGACGGCAATGCCCAAACTGTCGAGCATGGTGCCAATATCGTGCGGATGAATTTTATCCAGCACAAAAGATAAAATAGCACCTTTATACGTTGCTTCACCGATAATCCGGAGCCCTTTGATTTGCAGGGCTTGTTCGGTAGCATAAGCGAGCAACCCGGCTTCGTAAGCGGCGATATGATCCATGCCGATACCGTTCAGATAATCGATAGCCGCACCCAGGCCGATGACATCGGCAATATTGGGCGTGCCCGCTTCAAACTTGTAAGGCAACGTATTATATTCGGTTTCCTCGAAGGTGACCTTGCGAATCATATCGCCGCCGCCCTGATACGGGGGCATGGCTTCCAGCAATGTCTGCTTGCCGTAAAGAACGCCAACGCCCGAAGGCCCGTAAAGCTTATGGCCCGAGAAAGCATAAAAATCGCAATCCAGGTCTTGCACATCCACTGTCATGTGAGGAATGGCCTGAGCGCCATCCAGCAATACCGGAATATTTTTTGCGTGCGCGGCGGCAATAATCTGTTTAACCGGATTGATGCTACCCAGAGCATTGGACATGTGCACGATTGAAACCAGTTTGGTTTTGTCGCTGACGAGTTGTTCAAAATCGTCATAAATCAATTCGCCTCTGAGATCGATCGGTGCAACTTTCAGGATGGCGCCGGTCTGCCCGCACAGTATCTGCCAGGGCACGATATTGGAATGATGCTCCATGGCGCTGATCAGAATTTCGTCACCGGCCTTAATATTGGCTTTGCCATAAGTTTGGGCGACCAGGTTGATGGCTTCGGTGGCGCCTTTGACAAAAATAATTTCTTTATCGCTGGCGGCATTGATGAAATCTTTAACCTTGGTGCGCGCGCTTTCAAACTGATCGGTCGAGCGCACGCTCAAAGTGTGTACGCCGCGATGCACATTGGCGTAGTCATGGCTGTATAAATGCACGATGCTGTCGATAACCGCCTGCGGCTTTTGGCAGGTGGCGGCATTATCGAGGTAAACCAGCGGTTTGTTACGGATTTTTTCCGCCAGAATGGGGAAATCGGCGCGGATTTTTTCTACGGGGAAGTTTGTCATAGGTTATTTTCGATTCTATTGATTCTTCTATTGCAAGGTATTATATTCAAATAATTCTTAACTGACTTTGATTCAAAAACATGACTCCGGCCACTGCGACTGTACGAAAACACCTGACGGACATTAACGAATGGCAAAAACTGGGCGAGGCTAATATTTTCCCGCCTGACAGCCGTCTTGAACTCATCGAAGGAGAAATCTTGGACATGGCACCTATCGGCTCTAATCATTCAGGTCACTTAAATCGTATCAATAAGTTATTCTCAAAAATAATACCGGATGATGTTATTTCCAGCATACAAAATCCACTGCCGCTTGGCGACCTTTCCGAACCCGAACCCGACTTCATGCTGTTAAAGCCGAATGACGATTTCTATTCATCCCGTCACCCCAATGCCGGCGACGTATTGTTGCTGATAGAAGTCGCCGACAGTTCGTTACTATTCGACCAAAATCAGAAACTGCGCTTGTATGCCCGGTACAATATTCCCGAATACTGGCTGATGAACCTGAACGACTCCAGCCTTGAAGTCTACCGCCAGCCGCACGGTGATTGTTATGGCGAAAAAACCACGTTACGGGCCGGCGACAGCGTCACTTTGTCTCAGTTAAACTACATCACCCTCAACATCGCCGATATTTTATAGCCATTCCTTGTTCACGCCTTGCTGCGGGAAGCGCGCCAACACCTGCTCCAAAACCTTGTCGTGCAGGTTTTTGAGAGTGATCTTATCGACCATTTCGTTGGCGAAAGCAAAAGTCAGCATGTGCCGCGCCGTCTTGTCATCAACACAGCGTGATTGCAGATAAAAAACGGATTTTTCATCGAGCTGGCCTACGGTCATGCCGTGCCCGCATTTGACATCATCGGCATAAATTTCCAGTTGCGGTTTGGTGTCCACTTCGGCATCACCCGATAACAACAGATTACGGTTATTCATTTGCGAATCGGTTTTCTGCGCATCTTCCGCCACAACGACCCGCCCCTGAAACACGCATCTCGCCCTGCCATCCATAACGCCTTTATAGAGCTCACGGCTTAACGCATGAGGTTTTAAGTGATTGATACGGGTATGGTTGTCGATATGCTGGCGTTTGGCGCCCAAATACAAACCGTTCAGCTCGCATTCCGAGGCCCGATCCAGATCAACATGAATATCGCTGCGCGCCAGTAAAGCGCCGAAGGCAAAATTATGATGGGTAAAGCGTGCATCCTTTGCCTGCTTAATGTAGCAACCGCCAAAATGGTAGGCTTTTTCCGACTCGCTTTGCATTTTATATAAGGTTACATCGGCATTTTGTTCTACAAAAACTTCAGTGACGGCGGCGGTTAAATAGGCGTTATCTATACCTGTTGCCGCGTCTGTTCCCGACAGACTTGCGGTATACGAGATAAAAGTCTCTATGATTTTAGCTTTAGCCGAGGCCTCGGCAATGATGATGTTGCGAGTTGTAACCAAGGCGTCAGCGTCGGTGACAATATGCAGAACCTGAATCGGCTTGTCTAAAAACAGCTTGGCAGGTATTTGCACAAACAATCCGTCAGTAAACCATGCGCTATTGAAGGCGATAAAACTGTGCTCTGATTGATCGGCGGCTTTCCCTAAATATTTTTCTATCTTATCCGGCTGTTTTACCAATGCATCGGCCATACTCATCACGGAAACGGCTTCGGGCAAACCGTCCAAAATCGAAAGCGCGGCCGAAAAATGGCCGTTTACCAAAACCAATACCCAGGCGTCTTGCAGTTGTTGCGATTTAAGCCATGCGCTATCGACATTAGTATCGTTTAACGTACTTAACGGCGTGAACAGTTTCTTTTCAAGAGCCGATACATTGGTATAGCGCCATTCTTCTTCACGCGGTGTGGGGAAGCCCCGCGCCGAAAATTGCGCCAAGGCATCCTGTCTCAATGCCTGTAACCAGGGCAGGTCTTGCCCCGGCAAAGCCTTCGCCAGCGTTTGATATTCAGCCGTATAGCGGCTTCTTTGTGCGGTATTCATTATGCGGTCGCCTCTTCAACCCAGCTATAACCTTTTTCTTCCAGCTCCAATGCCAGCTCGGCGCCGCCGGATTTAACTATTTGACCGTGCGCCAAAACGTGGACAAAATCCGGTTTGATATAGTCCAGCAAGCGTTGGTAATGCGTCACTATGACAAATGAACGCGTCGGTGAGCGCAGTGAATTGACGCCTTCCGAGACAATTTTCAAAGCATCGATGTCAAGTCCGGAATCGGTTTCATCCAGAATGCACAATTTGGGCTCCAGAATTGCCATTTGCAGGATTTCATTGCGTTTCTTTTCGCCACCCGAAAAGCCTTCGTTGACCGCGCGGTACAGAAATTTCTCATCCATTTCCAGCAACCGCACTTTTTCCTTGACCAGTGTCAAAAAATCCATTGCATCGACTTCCGATTGGCCATGATACTTGCGAATAGCGTTCAGCCCGGCTTTTAATAAATAAACATTGCTGACACCCGGGATTTCTACCGGATACTGAAAAGCCAGAAACACGCCTTCGCGCGCCCTGATTTCAGGCGCCATCGCCAATAAATCCTTACCCTGATAAGTCACCGACCCGCCCGTCACAGTGTAACCGTCCTTGCCCGACAGCACATGCGACAAAGTGCTTTTACCGGAACCATTAGGCCCCATGATGGCGTGAATTTCACCCGGTTTTATCTCCAGGTTGATGCCTTTGAGAATTTGTTTGTCGTTTATGTTGACGGTCAAGTTTTTAATACTGAGCATAAGAGTTCCAATTATTTTGTTAATATCGCTGTTCTCATTGAGCACCTCTTTAGTTTTTTGTTTTAGTAGACGGAAACCATGCCATCTAGCCTCTTTAAGAGGTGTTGCATTTATTATATAAATTCAAGTACTTTTGCATAATGACATGACTGCCTTTTTGTCGCACCTGTTCAAAACCATGAGCAAGCAGAATTGCGCAAACCTCTTTATAGCAATTTCCCGTTTAAGTATTACCCGACCGAACCTTCCAGACTCAAACCCAACAACGCCTGCGCCTCCACCGCAAACTCCATCGGCAATTCCTTGAATACGGCTTTACAAAAACCGTTGACGATCATCGACACTGCGTCTTCCGCCGACAGGCCGCGTTGCTGGCAAAAAAATAACTGGTCTTCACTGATCTTGGAAGTCGTCGCTTCGTGTTCGACCTGAGCCGATGGTTGCCTGACTTCCACATAAGGAAACGTGTGGGCGCCGCATTTGTCGCCGATCAAGAGTGAGTCGCACTGGGTATAGTTGCGGGCATTTTCCGCGCTTTTCAATACCTTGACCAAGCCCCGATATGTATTCTGCGCTTTGCCTGCCGAAATACCTTTGGAAATAATGGTGCTGCGGGTATTTTTGCCGATGTGGATCATCTTGGTGCCGGTATCGGCCTGCTGATAATTGTTGGTCAGCGCCACCGAATAAAATTCGCCAACCGAATTGTCGCCGGTCAGGATGCAGCTTGGATATTTCCAGGTAATGGCCGAGCCGGTTTCCACCTGCGTCCATGACACTTTGGCATTTTCGCCCCGGCAATCGGCGCGTTTGGTGACAAAATTATAGATGCCGCCTTTACCGTCTTTATCGCCCGGATACCAGTTTTGCACAGTCGAGTATTTGATCTGGGCATTGTCCAGCGCAATCAGTTCGACCACCGCCGCATGAAGCTGATTTTCATCGCGCATCGGCGCGGTGCAGCCTTCAAGATAGCTGACATGGCTGCCTTCATCGGCAATAATCAGCGTGCGCTCGAATTGTCCGGTATTGGCGGCGTTGATTCTGAAATAAGTCGATAATTCCATCGGGCAGCGCACGCCTTTAGGAATGTAGACAAAGGAACCGTCCGAAAACACCGCTGAATTCAACGCCGCGAAAAAGTTATCGCCGGGCGGCACCACCGTGCCGAGATATTGCTCGACCAAGGCGGGGTGTGCCCGCAACGCTTCCGAAATAGGGCAAAAAATCACCCCGGCTTCTTTCAATTTACCTTTGAAAGTCGTGGCCACGGACACGCTGTCGAATACCGCGTCAACCGCGACACCGGCCAGACGCTCCTGCTCATCCAGTGGAATACCGAGTTTTTTATAGGCTTCCAAAACCTGCGGATCGATTTCATCCAGACTTTTAGGGCCGTCTTCTTTGCGTTTAGGCGCCGAGTAATAGCTTATCTTTTGATAATCGATCGCATCGAACTTGACGAAAGCCCATTCCGGCGACTTCATGGTTTGCCAATGCCGAAAAGCTTTTAAGCGGTATTCGGTCATAAATTCCGGCTCATTTTTGAGCCGCGACAGTTTACGGATGACCGTCTCATCCAAACCCGGCAAAAAACTATCGGTTTCCAGTTCGGTAATGAATCCCTGTTTGTAACCTTGGCCAATCAGGCTTTCAATTTCTTTAGTACTTGCTGACATTGTTTTCTCCGCGCACCGATATAGTTGCTACCGGTATAAAAGTTTCATCTGGCAAAGTTACCGGCATCGTCATGTCCGCCAGCGTAATCGACTCAAGAGCCGCGTGTATTTTCTGGTTGATCAAACCCCAATTGGCGCGAATGCCGCAGCCTGACGCCTGTTCGCAACCCTGTTGGGAAATACTGCATTCAGTCAGGGCAATGGGGCCTTCCAGTGCATAAATGATACTGGCCACCGTAACCTGTTGCGGCGCTTTGGCCAGAACATAACCGCCTTTGGCGCCGCGTGTCGAATTGAGCACGTTTGCCTTGACCAGCAATTTAAGGATTTTGCTGACCGTGGTTTGAGTTATGCCGGTAACTTCGGCAATTTCATGAGCGGCATGAACATTGGCAAGGTCTTTCGCCATGTAACTTAAAATAACCGTCGCATAATCCGTCAGTTTACCTAAACGCAACATACTCTGCTCCAAAAATTCAGGACTATTTTAGTACTCTTTAATTACATAGTAAAGCACTAGGTTATTGTGTGGCCAAAATTAACCTAAAAACCCGGCAACGCATGGAAGCGAAAAGCCGGGTTTTAACCCGGTATTTCAACAAATACGCGGCAACGGATCGTCTTCCAACTCTTCCAGAATTCGTTCTCCGCCGAGTTCGGTGACCAGCAGAACCTGCGCCCGACCGGTTTCAATGCGGCCAATGATGGCCGCGTCCGGACAACCTGCCTCTTGCATGGCGGTCAGCGCCTGTTGCGCGTGGCCTTTGCCGACAACCGCGACTACACGGCCCTCACAGGCGAGATAAAGAGGATCATACCCCAATATCCCGGCTACGGTTTTAACCTGCTCATGAACCGGAATGTCCTGTGCAAACAAGCGCACCGTACATTGTCGTGTCCGGGCCATGTCGTTCATGACTGTGGCGATACCGCCTCGGGTCGGATCACGCATGAAACGCAGTTCGGGGATTTCAAGCAGGGCCCGGGTAATGGGCAAAACGCTGGCAGCATCCGATTGTAAAGTTCCGCTCAAGCCGAATTGCTCCCGCGCCAGCATCACGGCCGTGCCGTGATCACCGGCCGTACCGCTGAGCAAAATGGCATCGCCGGACTGTATTTGCTCTAAGCCAAGCTTCACGGCAGCGGTTTTGATGCCGACACCGGTGGTGGCAAAATAAATGCCGCCGCCCTGCCCTCGACGCAGCACTTTGGTATCTCCGGCGACTATTTTCACGTCGCAGGCATGGCAGGCCCCGGCCATGCCGATGACGATCCGCTCCAGCAGCGCGGCTTCCAGACCTTCCTCGATAAAGGCGTTCAAGGTCAGATAATAGGGTGTTGCGCCCGACACGGCCAGATCATTGACCGTGCCGTGCACGGCCAAGGAACCAATATCGCCGCCGGGGAATTCCAGTGGCTCCACGGTAAAACCGTCCGTGGTGATCATCCACTGGCCAGGTGCATCGGGCAAGATCAGCCGCGCCGCATCAGCTTCCGTGTCGAGGCAGTCGTTAGCCAGATGCCTGGCAAACAAGGAATCGATCAATTCGCGCATGTAGCGGCCGCCGTTACCGTGCGCGAGCGTGATGAAAGTGTCTGTAAATTGAGAATTTGAGTGCATCGGAATCAGTGGTAGTGTTTTTGCCGTTAGAATAGTAGCATTATATACGGAGGGACTGAGGCATTAGCATGTCGCATCCTTATCCATTTGATTATATCTGACCGGAGACTACGAATGTGTCTTGCCATTCCCATGCAGATCGCGAGTATCAGCGGCCACACCGCACGTTGCGCCATTAAAGGCGTGGAACGCGACGCAAGCCTGTTTCTGTTGCAGGACGAAACAGTCAAGGTCGGTGATTATGTGCTGATTCACGTCGGCTACGCAATACAGATAATCAGCGAACAACAGGCGCATTCGACCTGGGACTTGCTCGACCAAATGCCGGATGCATGAGCTTTCATTGTGTGATGATTTGCTCGGTCAGGTGCTGGCGCTGGGCCGACAGCATCAGGCGCGAAGCATAGTCGGCATTACCGTGCATGTCGGCGGCTTGTCCGGCGTGGAGCCGATGCTGCTGGCCACGGCGTTTGAAATTTGCCGGGTCGGCACCTTGGCCGAACAGGCCCGGCTTGTACTAGAACCGATACCGGTGCGGGTGCATTGCAATCACTGCGGTATCGAATCCGAAACGCCCAACAATCACTTGCAGTGTCCGGTTTGTCAAAGTCCCGACACCGACATGGTAAGCGGTGACGAACTCATTCTGGCCCGGGTCGAGCTGGATACGGCCTGTGTATAACTTTCTTTGAGGTGACTTATGTGTAATACCTGCGGCTGTAGTATCACTCCGGGCAACCGTCCGCTGGTTTTGGCCGAAAAACCCCGGGATGGCGTCAGCACAGTGACCGTGCTGAAAAATTTGTCAAGCAAAAATGATCGGCAGGCCGAACATAACCGCGCGCATTTTGACCGGCACGGCGTATTGGTGGTCAATCTGATGTCCTCGCCCGGTTCCGGCAAAACGGCTTTGCTGGAAGCGACCATCAAACGGCTGGCCGGCTCGCTCAAAATCGCCGTCATCGAAGGCGATCTGGAAACCGAAAATGACGCCCGCCGAATCCAGGCGCTGGGCGTAACGGCCTTTCAGATTACCACCGGCACCGCCTGTCATCTGGATGCGCACCTGGTGCATAACGCCCTGCATCAGATGGATCTGACGAACCTCGATGTGCTGTTTATCGAAAATGTCGGCAATCTGGTGTGCCCGGCCAGTTTCGATCTCGGACATCATCGCAATGTGATTTTGCTGTCGGTAACCGAAGGCGATGACAAACCGGCCAAATATCCGGTGATGTTCCGCGCCGCTGATTTGATGCTGATCAGCAAAACCGACCTGTTGCCGTATCTGGATGATTTTTCACCCAACCGGGCACAGCAGAGTTTGCGTAATTTAGCCAGCAAAGCCCCGGTGCTTGAACTGTCTGCGCACCAACCTCAAAACCTCGACGTCTGGATCAATTGGCTGCATGACGCGCTGAAAACGCACCGGCGGCAGCTTGCCAATCATCAGACGCAGCGCCCCGCGATTGCGCGTGATGACGTGTTACTGCATGGCGAAGCGAGCCTGCGCTTGCGTCCGGTCATGCCCGAAAGTACCCGGCCTTGAGCCATTAAAATGCAAACAGCGAAACAGTGGCTGGATAAAATCTGGCAATTACCTTTAAGTGCGCCGATTCGGATCATGAACGTGTGCGGCGGCCACGAACGCTCCATTGCGATGGCCGGTTTGCGCGACGCCCTGCCCGATAGCATCGATCTGATTCCGGGGCCGGGCTGCCCAGTGTGCATCTGTCCCGAACAGGATATTTACCAGGCCATACAACTGGCGCTGCATGAAGATGTGACGCTGGTCACTTTCGGCGACATGCTGCGCGTGCCGGTCAACGTATCCAGACAAAACATACGTTCACTGGAGCAGGCCAAAGCCGCAGGCGCCGACATTCGCCCCATCGCTTCACCGCGTGAAGCCGTGGCCATCGCCCGGGCGGCGGGCGGAAAAAAAGTGGTATTTTTCGTCGCAGGATTTGAGACCACCTGCGCGCCGGTCGCAGGCATGTTGGCCGAAGGCATTCCCGATAATTTATCGCTGCTGATGAGCGGCCGCCTGACCTGGCCTGCGGTGGCAATGTTGCTGGACTCGGCGCAACCGGCTTTCGATGCCTTGATTGCACCGGGCCACGTCGCCACGGTGATGGGCCCCGAACAATGGCAGTTTGTGGTTGACCGCCACGGTTTTCCGGCAGCGATTGCAGGCTTTACGCCCGACAGTCTGTTGCAAGCGATGTATTCCGTTTTACGCCAGCATCTGGAGCATAAACGGTTTCTCGACAATTGTTACACACAGGTCGTCAAATCCGGCGGCAATGCCCTGGCGCGGCACCTGCTCGACGACACATTGAAAGTGGTGGACGCACCCTGGCGTGGTATCGGCGTTATTCCGGCCTCGGGATTGGAATTGCAACCGGCTTATGCCGAACATAACGCGCGTCTGCATTTTCCGCGCCATGAAGAACAAGCGCGCCGTTTTGCCGGTGCCATGCCGCCGGGTTGCGATTGCGCCAAAGTCGTGCTGGGCAACATCAAACCCGTACAATGCCGTTTATACGGCGAGGCTTGCACACCGCGAAGCCCCGTTGGGCCCTGCATGGTATCCGATGAAGGCGCCTGTCGAATCTGGTGGGCGTCCGGTATTAAGGAACGTTAAGGAACGTGCATTTTATAACTTGTCCAACTGACTTGTCTTTTTGCCCGTCTTCTGCGTTGCCTACAGGGATGTAGGTAAGTCATGAGGCACCCCTGCGGATACCCTTACGGAAACCAATGTCCAATGAAGCTGAACCGATGCCACCTAAGTGGACATCCGATATGACAGGTCAGATTTACCCCGTAGACGTTATCCCGGAAAACCAGGTTTGTTCAAAAAAACAATGCCGCATCGAAGTCAAGCTTTTTTAAATTTAAAAAGAGAGGATTTCGTGCGGGGTGAAGACATGAAAATATAGTATTAATTGGGGGTTGACTTTTCTATGACAGGGGCGTGAGCCAAGAGCGGCGCTTTGCGCAAACAGTTACATAGCTCACTATCGCTAAGTTTGCACGCCTTGAACCCAGCACC
>PGZD01000062.1 GCA_002843155.1 Gammaproteobacteria bacterium HGW-Gammaproteobacteria-3 | reverse complement strand
AAAAAAGAGCCATTGATTTTAAACATCTTTTTTTGCGAAATATCACCAAAAAACTGAATATCAATGACTTAGAGGGGTTTTTGTGACGAAGTTAGGTTAAGCCCTACCAGGCTATTTTATCTGTAATTCCAAGTGTTTTATGATAGGATGACGATTTCAATTAATTGATATTTAAAGAGTATTGCTATAACAGCCTCAATATCAGCGTATTTTAGTTGGCTTTGCAGCGTATTCGCATTCTGCTGAATTACTCGACCAATCCCGCCTCAAATCCACCGCTTTCGTTCGACAAAGGACGAAGGCCTTTCCCGTTCCGCTGGTGAGTAAAGTGGACCCCGAAATCCGGACAGTAGTTTAAGCTATGCCCTGACGGGCCAGCGTGGCATCGAGTCTGCGGGCCATGTAGATATGCGTCAATTCGCTGCGTTCATGATGGGCATCGGCTTCCAGTTCCTTGCGTTCACGTTCCAGGTCGGCTTGTTCGGTATCGGCCTGGAAGCTGACCGAGACATATTAACCGGCTGCCATCGACATGGTGCCCGCACCAGGCCCGCGACACCGGCCACCAGAATGGCGCTTGGGCTTGCGCCAGCGCTGGCAAACGCCTATGATTAAACTGGCGGTCGAGACAATGCCGTCGTTGGCGCAGAACGGCCGCGCGCAGCCAGCCCGATGTGCTGCGTTCTGTGCGTTTCTTTATGTTTCGCGGGCATGGTTTCGTTTCGTGGCGCTGAGCGCTTTTTTTCAGTCGGTATTATCCAGTTCAAAGAAAACCCAGCGCACGCGGGGATGTTTTTCCTTGATTTCCCGTTCCAGAGTATTGATGATATCGACGGCCTGAGTAACCGGAATAGTCCCCTGCAATTGTGCTTTAATGGAAAGCACGATGTTTTTACCGTGATTGATAGCCCAGACATTGAATACCTTGATGATGTGTGGATGCGCTTCCAGTTCACCGGTGATTGCGGTTTGCAGGGTTTGATCGGCTTCACCCAACAACAGGGAATGAATCTCATAACCGACGATGGACGCAACCGCTATCAGTAATACGCCGATCAACAGGGAACCGAGTGCATCAAAAGCACTGTTGCCGGTGATCAAGGTCAGGCTCAACATAATCAAGGCGATGATCAGTCCAAGCAATGCGGCCAGATCTTCACCGGTAACGACCATGAGTTCGCTGGAGTGGGTTTCTTTAAACCATTGCCATAACGAACGATCGCCTTTTTCCGCTTCCATAGCGGCCAAAGCCCCTTTAAGGGAAAAAGTTTCCATGGCTACTGCTGCTATTAAAACCAGCAAGGCCGCCATGCCGTTTTCAACTTCGTGTGGATTGATAAACCGAAGCCAGCCTTCATAGACAGAGAAAACGCCGCCGACAGAGAACAGAATCAGGGTGACCATCATCGACCAGATATAAGACTCACGGCCAAAACCCATGGGATGCTTGGGTGTGGCGGTTTTTTCGGAGCGTTTTAAACCTATAAACAACAAGGCTTGATTGCCGCAATCGGCATAGGAATGAATGGCTTCGGCGAGCATGGAGCCGGAACCGGTCCAAAGGGCTGCGACCGTTTTCGCCAGGGCAATACCCAAATTAGCGGCAAAGGCGTAGAAAATGGCCGATGTGGAATCAGGTCGGGACATAAAGTTATCTGCTTGTATGCGAGTTAGTTTAAAAAATAACCGCGTATTTCGGAACCTTATAAAAATAACAGAATAATGAGCTGCGTGGCAATGATTCTGAGAATCATCACCAGCGGATATACAGTGGCATAGGCAATCGACACCGCCGTGGACGGACTGAGGTTGTTGGCAAAAGCCAACGCAGGCGGATCGGTCATACTGCCGGCCAGCAAGCCGCACAGCGACAGATAATTGAGACTAAAAGCTAACCTTGCAGTGAAGCCGATGATGAGCAAAGGCAGTAACGTAATCAATACGGCGCAGCCCATCCAGTAAAAACCATTGCCGTTAAGCAGCGTATTGACAAACTGATCGCCCGAATGCAGGCCGACACAAGCCAGAAACAAGACAATGCCCAGATCTTTTAAAATGATGTTGGAGCTTTTGGGTAAATGCCAGCTCAGGGTGCCCCAGTTGCCGACTCGACTCAAGATGATAGCCACGAGCAACGGGCCACCGGCCAAACCCAGTTTAATGGCGGAAGGAATCCCCGGCAGATAAAACGGCCAACTGCCCAGCAATACGCCCAGGCTGATACCGATAAAAACCGGCACGATTTGCGGATGATTCAAGGTTTCCAGCGAGTTGCCCAAAACATTTTCAAGCTTGTCCAAAGCTTCCATGCTGCCGACCGCATTGACTTCATCGCCAAAATGCAGATGTACGCTGCCGGACGGGGAAAACTCGACATCGGGCCGGTATATTCTGGAGACGGTGACGCCGTACAAAGCGCGAAGATTGGCCACCGTTTGCCCTATCGCTTTTTTGTGGGTGACGACAATGCGGCGGGTATGGAGATTGTTGGCGATTTCTTTAAGATCGATGGGGGAATCCGGGCCGATCAGAAGTTTCAATTTTTCCAGTTGTCCCGCCTCGCCGACCAGCCTTAGGGTATCGCCGATACCAAGACGGGTGTCAGGGGCCGGGATACTGACATGACCATCATGCAGAATGCGCGTAACGACGACGCCCATGGCTTCAAAAAAAGGAATCTCGGCTAATGGTAAGGTGTCGAGATTGACGTTTTCCACGGTCAAATCTTTGTATACCGGCTGTGTGGTGTTTTGTTGCTGGATACGCTTGAAATCGGCGGCTTCATTCTCAGTGTCGATGTTAAAAAAACGCCGAATCAGTAACATCGACAAAATAATGCCGATAATTCCGAAAGGATAAGCCACAGCATAACCCAATCCGGGTAGTTTTTGTGTTTCGCCGGTGACCCCTGGCAAGCCGCCGAGAATTTCCTGGGCCGCCGCCAGAGCCGGGGTGTTGGTCGTGGCGCCGGAAAACAGGCCGACCGCTACCGGAATGGGAATGTCGCCTACGCGGCTGATGACAAGGCTGATGATAGCACCTAGCATGACGATGGCGGCGGCCAGCAGGTTCAGTTTGACACCGTAACGGAAAAAAGAGCTGACAAAACCCGGGCCTACCTGTAGGCCTATCGCATAGACGAAGAGAATCAGCCCGAATTCCCTTAAAAAATGCAGTACCTGCGGGTTGATGGTAATGCCGAAATGGCCCAATGCCAGCCCCGAAAACAACACGCCGGCAATGCCGAGTCGAAGCGTGAAAAAGGGAATTCGGCCCAGCATCAAACCGGTCGCTACGACCAGGCTGATAACGATCAGTGAATGCGGCACCGATTCCTGACTAAAAAGCTGGATGAACCAATTCATGGCGGTGTGTTGAGGCTGGAGATTGATTTAAGTCCCAAAAAGTGCTTGTGTCCAAAACCTGAGTTTCATAGGTCATTGGCTATGATTCAAAATAATAGCCAATTCAGGTGCCGGGTCGTCCGGTCAGCCGGACGCCTACATTACCAGGTTAAAGCACCGCCGGTTTGATATTCCGTCACCCGCGTTTCGAAGAAGTTTTTTTCTTTTTTCAAATCCAGCACTTCGGACATCCACGGAAACGGATTGGCCGCGCCCGGGTATTGTTCGGGCAGACCGATCTGGCTACAGCGGCGGTTGGCGATAAATTGCAGGTACTCCTTGAACATGCCCGCATTCATGCCCAGAATGCCGCGCGGCATGGTGTCGTAAGCGTATTGAATTTCTATATCGACCGCTTCCCTGATCATCGTGATAATGTCCTCCTTGAAGGCTGCCGACCACAGATGCGGATTTTCCACCTTGATTTGATTGATGACATCGATGCCGAAATTCATGTGCATGGACTCATCACGCAGAATGTATTGGAATTGCTCGGCGGTGCCGGTCATCTTGTTGCGACGACCCATGGACAGGATTTGCGTGAAGCCGACGTAGAAGAAGATGCCTTCAAAGATGACATAAAACGCGACCAGTTCTTTCAGCAGTTTTTGATCGGTTTCCGGTGTGCCGGTATGGAAATTCGGATCGCTCAGATGTTGGGTGAAGGGCAGGGCCCATTCAGCCTTACGCGCGACGGCAGGTAGTTCCCGATACATATTGAAAATTTCGCCCTCGTCCATGCCCAGCGATTCGACGACATATTGATAGGCGTGAGTGTGCAAGGCTTCTTCAAAAGCCTGACGCAGCAAATACTGACGGCATTCCGGGTTGGTGATATGGCGATACACGGCCAGCACCAGATTGTTGGCTACCAGAGAGTCGGCAGTCGAAAAAAAGCCGAGATTACGCTTGATGATGGTGCGTTCATCTTCGCTCAGGCCGTCGGCGCTTTTCCATAAGGCGATGTCGGCCGTCATATTGATTTCCTGCGGCATCCAATGGTTGGCGCAACCGTCGAGATATTTTTGCCAGGCCCAGTCGTATTTGAACGGCACCAGTTGATTGAGGTCGGCGCGGCAATTGATGATTTTTTTGTCATCGACCTGAATTCTGCGTGCGCCCATTTCGATGTTTTCCAGGCCTGCGGCAATGGCTCCCGCCATCGCACCGGCTGCGCTGTCGGTTTGTTCCTGTTTTACGGTGTCCGGGTCGGGATTGACCGTCGGCGCCTGCCCGGCTGTTTTCATTAGCGCTTCGTTCGATTGCACGCCCATGCCGGGGCGTACCTTGATTTCAGGTGTGTGTTTGTTGCGGCCTAATCCGGCCAGCGGGTCATCCCAATTGAGCATGATTACCTCCTGATATGAGTGTTTTAAATGTTAATTCGACACAAAAATCTGTCCCCTGTCCTCTGTCCCCTGACTACTGGCACGCCTCGCATTCGGGGTCGAGTATCGAGCAGGCTTTCACCGCTTCCGTGTCCTGTTCAGGTTCATTCTTGACGGCGTTCAGGCGTCCGTCCGCCAGCGTGCTTTTTTCGACATGGGTCGCGCCGGTGCTGCGCAGGTAATAGGTGGTTTTTAAACCGCGCAGCCAAGCCAGTTTGTATAAATTGTCCAGTTTTTTACCGTCCGGCGTGGCCAGGTAAAGATTCAGCGATTGACCCTGGTCTATCCATTTCTGCCGACGCGAGGCGGCTTCGATCAACCAGCCGGCGTCGATTTCGAAAGCCGTGGCGTAAAGCTGTTTCAGGTCGGCGGGGATGCGGTCGATGCGTTGTACGCTGCCATCGAAATACTTGAGGTCGTTGATCATGACCTCATCCCACAAATCGCGCGCTTTCAGATCAGCCACCAGGCTCGGATTGATGACGGTGAATTCACCTGACAGGTTGGATTTGACAAACAGATTCTGATAAGCCGGTTCGATCGATTGCGATACGCCGCAAATGTTGGAAATGGTCGCCGTCGGTGCGATGGCCATAGTGTTGGAGTTACGCATACCGACTTTTTTGACGCGTTCGCGCAGAGAGTCCCAGTCCAGCGTTTGCGAGCTGTCTTGCTGGAGATATTGGCCACGGCTTTCCTGCAAATGGGCAATGGAGTCAATCGGCAATATGCCCCGGCTCCATAACGAGCCTTCAAAAGTCGAATAGGCGCCGCGTTCTTCAGCCAGGTGGGTCGAAGCTTTAATCGTGTAATAGCTGACAGCTTCCATCGAAATGTCGGCAAAAGTGACGGCTTGCTGGGACGCGTAAGCTATGCGCATTTTATAAAGGCTGTCCTGAAAACCCATGATGCCGAGACCCACCGGTCGATGACGCAGGTTGGCGCGGCGCGCTTGCGGAACGCTGTAATAATTGTAATCGATGACATTGTCCAGCATGCGCATCGCGGTGTTGATGGTCTTTTCCAGCTTGTTAATGTCCAGTGCGCCGTCTTTGATGTGTGCGTTGAGATTGATCGAGCCGAGATTGCACACGGCGATTTCGTTGTCCGAAGTATTCAGGGTGATTTCGGTACACAAGTTGGAGCTGTGCACGACGCCGACATGTTGCTGCGGTGAACGCAGATTGCACGGATCTTTAAACGTTATCCAGGGATGACCTGTTTCGTACAGCATAGACAGCATTTTGCGCCATAAGGACAGGGCCGGAAGGGTTTTGTAATGCTTGATTTCGCCGCGCGCCGCTTTTTCTTCATAGGCGACATAGGCTTTCTCGAAGGCTGTGCCGTACAGGTCGTGCAGATCCGGCACTTGTTCCGGCGAAAACAGTGTCCATTGGCCCTCGGTGGCGACCCGCTGCATGAACAGATCCGGAATCCAGTTGGCGGTGTTCATATCGTGAGTACGGCGGCGGTCGTCACCGGTGTTTTTGCGCAAGTCCAGAAATTCTTCAATATCCAGATGCCAGGTTTCAAGATAAGCGCACATCGCGCCTTTGCGTTTGCCGCCCTGGTTTACCGCAACTGCGGTATCGTTGGCGACTTTCAGAAACGGCACGACGCCTTGTGATTTGCCGTTGGTGCCTTTGATATGGGCGCCCATGGCCCTGACCTGCGTCCAGTCATTGCCAAGTCCGCCGGCAAATTTGGATAGCATGGCGTCGTCCTTGATGGCGCTGAAAATGCCTTCCAAATCGTCAGGCACCGTGGTCAGATAGCAGGATGACAATTGCGGGCGCAGACTACCGGAATTGAACAGGGTAGGGGTCGAGCTCATGAAATCGAAGCTGGACAACAGGTCATAAAATTCGATTGCGCGCGCTTCGCGGTCGATTTCGTTGATGGCCAGGCCCATGGCGACGCGCATGAAAAACGCCTGCGGCAGTTCGAAACGGGTTTCCCGGTGGTGAATAAAATAGCGGTCGTACAGTGTCTGCAAACCCAGATAGTTGAATTGCAGATCGCGGTCGGCTTTTAACGCCTGGCCGAGTCTTTGCAGGTTGTACTGGGTCAGCGTACTGTCCAGTAATTCAAGTTCGGCGCCGCGTTTGATGTAGTCGGCAAAATAGTCGGCATAGCGTTTTTTCATTTCCGTATGCGTGGCGGAGGATTGCCCGTTACCCAAAAACGCCAGCGCTTCGCTGCGCATGTTATCCAGCAACAGACGTGCGGAGACATAGGAGTAGGCCGGTTCTTTTTCAATTTGTGTGCGTGCGCCCATAACCAGAGACGCTGACACGTCTTTTTCCGGGACGCCGTCGAACAGGTTGCGCAAGGTTTCCTTGTACAAAAATTCCTGATTGACGGTATCGAGATTTTTACAGGCTTCGGCGATAACTTTTTTCAGGCGTTTGCTGTCGAGGGGTTTGCGGCGACCGTCTTGGTCGGTGACCTGAAGCTGCGTTTCGATGGCTTCGGTTTTGGTGTGTTGTTGGGCGGCGCGCAGTTGGGCATGTTGTTCCCGGTATAAAACATAGGCGCGGGCGACTTTATGGTGTTCGCTGCGCATCAATGCCAGTTCGACCTGATCCTGAATATCTTCGATATGCACCGTGCCGCCGCCGGGCAGTCTGCGCGTCAGAGCTTTGACGCAAGCTTCGGTCAAAGCGTGCACGGTATCGTGAATACGGCTGCTGGCTGCGGCATTGCCGCCTTCGATGGCCAAAAACGCTTTGGTTATGGCAACGGAGATTTTGTTGGCATCGAAAGCGGTAACTTTACCGTTGCGCCTGATAACGCGAACCGTTCCCGGGGCGACAGACTGAATGTCCAGGGTGGCTGACGAGTCATCGAGTGTGTTGGCCGGAGCCGTGGTTTTTTGTGATACCGATTGCGTTTCCATAATGTCTCCTGAACAAAAATATTGCCTGACGAACTGCACCGTTGTGATCTTGAAAAGGGTGTGACAGGGCTGTCTGCGTTCACCTGCGCGGGCTTGCAAAGAGGGTTGAAAAAGCGGCCTTTCATGCGCGGCGGTTTGAGTAATTATACATGATGTTGTGGTTTTGGCTTTATAAAAACACTAAATACAGTATTTTTGTTGTGCTTAGCTTGTGGATAAAGTGTGTCGAAAAAAGTGCTTTTAGTGCTATATCAAAAGCTTTGGCGAGGTAGAAAAAGTTATAGAGGGTGTGATCGATCTTGCCATTGCAGCGGCAGGGGGAGGCAGGGAACAGGGAACAGAGGGCAGGGGGCAGGTCAGATTTTTGTGTCGCTTCGAGGTATTTTTATTTGTTCCGAAGGCGGCTTTAGTCCGCACGAATGTGCGGTAGCCCGTGGTTTAAAACCACCGTCTTTCAGTCGTGTTCACTTTAGTCGGCGGTTTAGTCCGCCGAAACCAAACAACCTACCAGCTTTAGCTGGTAGGTTGTTTGGTTTAAATAACACGGCGAAGCCGCGCAAAAGCCTGTTCCCTGTTTCCTGACTACTGTCTTCTGTCTCCTGCCTAAGGTAGAATGTCGGCAAAAACTATAATTAGAATAATGACTACTGAAAATGACTTTCCGGACTTGCGTTTTTTCAAAAACAAATTAAAGCGTATTCTCCCTAATTCCCAAGCGGTGGCGCTGCTGATTATTATTTTAGTCAGCTTTATCTTGATCATAACCTTGGCGGATTTGTTGATGCCCGTTTTTGCCTCCGTGGTGTTGGCTTATTTGCTCGATGGTCTGGTCGAAAAATCGGTGCGTCTTAACATGCCGCGTTTACCGGCGGTCTATTTGTTCTTTTTCGGGTTTTTGACGTGCCTTGGGTTTTTGATCTTCATTTTATTGCCGATGCTCTCCGAGCAGGCGGTAGGGCTGGTGCAGCATATTCCTGAAATTATCAAGCGGGCGCAAAAGGAAATCATGCGCCTGCCGGAGATGTATCCGCAATTTATCTCGGAAAATAGAATAAGGGAAATGGTGCTCGCGGTACAAAGAGAATTGCTGACTTACGGTCAGAACGCCTTATCTTTTTCCGCCGCTTCGGTAATAGGGCTGGTATCGGCCCTGGTTTACCTATTTCTGGTGCCGATGATGGTGTTTTTCTTTTTAAAAGACAAAGCCATTATCGTCAACTGGTTCTTGCAATTTATGCCCCGGGACCGGCATTTGACCCAGAGCGTCTGGAAAGAAGTGGATATGCAAATCGGTAATTATGTGCGCGGTAAATTTGCCGAAGTGATTATTCTGATGGCTATCAGTTATGTCACTTTCTCTGCTATGAAGCTGAATTACGCTATCCTGCTGTCTGTTTTGATGGGTTTGTCGGTCATTATTCCTTATGTCGGCGCCACCCTGGTCACTTTCCCTGTGCTGGGCATCGCTTATTTTCAATGGGGTCTGGGCGGCGATGAGTTCATGTATATTGTGATTGCCTATTCCGTGATTCAAGCGCTGGACGGGGTGGTTCTGGTGCCGTTACTGTTTTCGGAAGCGGTCAACCTGCACCCGATCGCGATTATCGTGGCGATTCTTTTTTTTGGCGGAATGTGGGGGTTTTGGGGCGTTTTTTTCGCAATTCCATTGGCGACCGTGGTCAAAGCGGTTTTAACGGCCTGGCCCAGGATCGGGGAAACCAATGCCGATATGAATTATTGATCGGTTTCTTGTAGTGCGCGGTACGCTACAGAATTTCAGAAGCATAGTCGGCAAGACGCGAGCGTTCGCCCTGTCTCAGCGTGATATGTGCTGCATGAGGCCAGTTTTTGAAGCGGTCAACGATATAAGTCAGACCTGAAGTGGTGGCCGTTAAATAAGGCGTATCGATTTGCGAGAGATTGCCTGTGCAGATAATTTTTGTGCCGGGGCCGGCGCGGGTTATCAGTGTTTTCATTTGCTTTGAAGTCAGATTCTGCGCTTCATCGATAATTAAAAACCGGTTCAGAAAAGTGCGCCCGCGCATGAAATTGAGCGACCTGATTTTAATCCGGTTCATCAGCAGGCTGTTGCTCGCACCTTGCTGCCAGTCGTTGTGACCGGCGCGGCTGCCGAGCAGCTCCAGATTATCCATCAAGGCGCCCATCCACGGCGCCATTTTTTCCTCTTCGGTGCCCGGCAGAAAGCCGATGTCTTCACCCACCGGCATGGTTTCCCGGGTCATGATGATTTCATGATAAAGCTTATGTTCCAGTGTCATGTTGATGCCGGCCGCCAGTGCCAACAAGGTTTTTCCGGTTCCGGCCGTTCCCAGTAGCGTCACAAAATCGATATTGGGATCGAGTAAAACATTCAGCGCGAAATTCTGCTCCCGGTTTTTGGCAATGACGCCCCAAACATTGTTATGCATGACCCGAAAATCCTTGGCGAGCTCAAGAATAGCCGTGTTACCGTTGCGGGAGCGGACGATGGCTTCGAAATGGCTGTCATTTTCCATGTAAAGGTATTGATTCGGATACCATTCGGCGACCAAGGGGCCTTGCAGTTTGTAAAATGTCCGTCCATGTTCCTGCCAGGATTCCATTTTGTGACCATGTACTTCCCAGAAATCGTCTTCCAGGGCGCTGGCGCCGCTGTATAAAAGATCGATGTCTTCCAGGGTCTGGTCGTTGTGATAGTCTTCCGCGCATAATTCCAGGGCGGCGGCCTTGATACGCATGTTGATATCTTTTGATACCAATACCACTTTGGTATCGGGATATTGTTGAGTCAATGCCAACACGATACCCAGAATGGAGTTGTCGGCGAGATGCCCCGGCATCGACTCAGGCAGCAGCGAAGACAGTTGCCGGGTTTGAAAATACAAACGTCCGGTGAATTTTATTTCGGTGTCCGGGGCCATTTCTATGCGCGATAAAGGCAGTCCTTCGTTGATGGTCTGCTGGGTGGCATCTTGAATCAATTCGTCCAGAAAACGGCTGACCTGCCTGACATTACGGGCGACTTCGGAGATGCCTTTTTTGCCGTGATCGAGTTCTTCGAGAACGATCATCGGGATGAATAAATTATGCTCCTGAAAACGAAAAATAGCGGCAGGATCGTGCATCAAAACATTGGTGTCCAGAACGAACAGTTTTATATCGGGTGCAGTTTTGATATTCATGTGTGGTTTACGGTCAGTTCTTTTAGTGCGCGCAAGACTTCCGTGCAGTGCTCTTTAACTTTCACCTTGCGCCATTCGTGTGCCAGTTTGCCGTCGGGCGCGATCAGAAAAGTGCTGCGCTCTATGCCCCGGACTTGCTTGCCATAGAGATTTTTCATTTTAATGACGTCGAATAATTGACAAAGCGCTTCATCCTGATCCGACACTAAATCAAAAGGAAAGTCGTGTTTTTGTTTGAAATTTTCATGTACTTTGACGCTGTCACGCGAGACGCCCAGAATGACTGCGTCAAGCACCGTAAATTGCGCGAAATGATCGCGAAAATTTTGGCCTTCAGTGGTGCAGCCGGGGGTATTGTCTTTGGGATAGAAATACAAAATTATAAATTTGCCCGCATAATCCGATAATTTGACAACCTTGTTACCGGTTGCGGACGCTTCAAAGTCGGGTACTGATTGGCCGATGCCGAATGTTGTCATGTCGAAAGCCTAACGTTTAATCGGTTCAAGGATGGCGTCGAGGTTGGCCTGGTCGCAAAAATCGAGAAAGTCTTCGCGCAGTTGCAGCAAGCGTTGTTCCGATGGAATGATGATGATGAATTTAGTGGTGAAGACCGGATTGTGAATATAAGGCGCAGGATAGCGGCTGCCTTTGATTTCTTCGATATAAATGTTACGTTCAAATAAAAACGAAGCGATATTAAGGATGATGCTGTTTTGATCCAGTGATATGGCTTCAAGCGTATACGGTATCCCGGTTTTGGTCGAAGCCGTTTTTTCTTGCCTGATTTTATGGATGTGTATGTTGTGTTGTTTTTGCAGGCTATCGAGAATGTTTTCCATCTTGGCGATATGGTTCCAGTTGCCTTCGATCAGCAGGTAGGCGGCGGTCGATTCGGCCAGATCGTTGACGCTGATTTCCACGATATTGCACTTGCAGCGGCTGATAGCCGGCAAGACATGCTCGATAAAAAGAGTTTGGCGGTTGCCTAACAGGGTAATGGCAAGTTGCATAAAATTAATTTTTGTCTTTTTATGAAGTGTAACATTAAATGCCGTTAGTTGAATCAAAACCTTGGAAAGCCTTGGAAATGTTTTTCCAGATTCTTGAACTCATGGAAATAAGCAGGGTAAATGTTAATTGATCCAACAGAATAACCGAAAGCACTATAATTACTATCAGTTTCCAATTCATCGAGCGAGAACCCAACATGGCCGATTCAAAACAACAGACAAACAGGATATTACCGGAAGATTTTGCGGATGATCTTGATGCCATGCTCGATGAAGCCGCATCCTCGCCGACCGATGCTGAAGCCTTGATGAACGATGACGATGCTATTGATTCGTTATTGTTGGCCAATGCGCTCGAAGACGGAGACGCTATCGATAATGACGATGATGATTTTGATACTTTGTTTTCCGATAATTCGACAGATTTCAAGCCGGAGGTTAAAGTTGAACAAGTGTTTCAAAAAATAGATGCGAATGAATCGGAAGCGGCGATGGAAGTCGATGAGTTCGCTGAAATAGATGAATTTGCAGATGATCCGGTACTCGAAGCAAGCATTCGGCAGGAACCTGAAAGGGATGTTTTTACCGTTGCCGAATTTGATATTTCAAATGATGAAGAAACGATTGAGTCAGTTAATGCGGCACTCGGTGAAAATCAAAAAACGGTTCAAGATAGCGTGCAACAAGACCATACAGTTTCCAGCGAGGCATCGCCGGAAACTGTCGATACATCGGCAAAAACTATGGATCCAGCTATGAGCGCGCAAATAAACCAGTTATCAAGCGACCAGGCCGCGCTGAAACAGAGGCTCGAAGAAGTTGCCGCATCAATAGCAGCGGTAGTGCCAGTGGCAAACAATGCGAGTCAAGATGAAATAGACCGGCTGACTAAAGCGCAGGAAGCGCTGAAGAAAAAAATCGAGGCCGGAAGCAGTGGCAAGATGCCGGTTATTGCTTACAGCGCATTGGGTGTTGCTTTGACTGCGCTAGTCATGGTCATTATTTTTGGTTATATCGGCTGGAGCTCAAATGAACAAGAGGATGAGTTGGTGCAACAAATCGCGACGCTGGAAGAAAATCAAGAGGGAATTATTGCTAAAAACGCGATTATCGATGACCTCAATACCAAAATTGAGCAGCAAAGTCAGACCTTGACCGGACTGAATGAGCAGGTGAGCGCATGGGAAACAGTAAAAGCAGAGTTTTCAGAAAGCCAAACCCGGCAAAAAACGCTCAACGAGGCAGTGACGGGATTAGCTGACAGACTGAAACGTCTTGAAGTTAAAAAACCGCTTAAAACCTCTCAAAAAGCGGTTACCAAACCACGTCAAACCAAAACCTGGTCCGTCAATCTGGTGTCTTTCAGGCAAAAATGGTACGCCGATGAAAAAGCGGCGGAATTTGCAAAAAAAGGACTCGCTCCTAAAGTGGTTGCCGTCAAAGTTAAAGGTGAGACATGGTATCGCTTGACAGTAGACGGTTTTAAAAACAAGACAGACGCTTCGGCTTTTGCCGCTCAAGCTCGGAAAAATTTTAATCTGGATTCTGTTTGGCTGGGTAAAAACTAAATCGCTTTAGGTTACCGGGTTCCTACACCCAACCGGGTGTTTTCCCATTTGAAGGACTGGTCTTCGTTTGTCGTCCGAAAAATCGGGCTCCTACACATTGTGTGCCGCCGTAGGAGCCCGATTTGTCGGGCGAACAACTTGACTCTGTCATTTTGCTTCAAGGTGATAAGCCGTTATTCGATCGACTTCGTTTTTTGAGCCTAACACCAGCGGTACTCTTTGATGCAATCCGCCGGGTTTGATTTCGAGAATACGTTCGCGTCCGGTGGAACAAGCGCCTCCAGCCTGTTCGACAATAAAAGCCATCGGGTTGGCTTCATACATCAAACGCAGTTTGGCGGGTTTGTTCGGGTCGCGCAAATCCAATGGATACAAAAACACGCCGCCACGGGTCAGTATTCTGAAGACTTCGGCCACCAGGGAGGCAATCCAGCGCATGTTGAAGTTTTTGCCGCGTACCCCTTCCTCACCTTGCTGGCACTCTGCGATATAGCGTTGTACGGGTGGTTCCCAGTAGCGTTGGTTGGACATGTTGATCGCAAATTCTTTGCTGTCCGGGGGAATGGCCATGGCCGGATGCGTCAATATGAACTCACCAATATCCTGATCTAGGGTAAAGCCGTTGACGCCATGTCCGGTTGTCAATATCAGCATGGTCGAAGGGCCGTATAAAACAAATCCGGCGCACACCTGATGTGTGCCGGGCTGCATGAAATCTTCCAGGGTGGGTTCGGTGGCGTTGCAGCGCAATATGGAAAAAATGGTACCTACGGTCAGATTGACATCGATATTGGACGAGCCGTCCAAAGGATCGAACAAGGCCAGATATTTGCCTTTGGGATAATGTTTGGGGATTCTGATAATGCCGTCGACTTCTTCCGAGGCCATGCCCGCCAGATGGCCGGTCCAGCTCAAGGCATCGACCATGATGTCATTGGTGATAATATCCAGTTTTTTCTGTACTTCGCCCTGCACATTTTCCGAATCGGCGCTGCCTAACACGCCGATCAGATCACCCCGGTTCACGAGGTGGGATATTTGCTTGCACGCTTTGACAATATCATTCAATAACAAAGTGAAAGTTCCCGATACGCCCGGCAAATCACGCTGTTGTTCAATGATGAAACGCGTTAATGTCACTTTTTTAGCCATTAAAAACTCCTGAATAGTGTATTTGGCGCTCTGGACAATCTTGCCAAATGACCAGAAAGTTCGACGCCTGCCGGTATTAACTCAATTTCTTGTATTTAATCCGGTGCGGGTTGTCGGCGTCGGTGCCCAGACGGCGATGACGGTCGGCTTCGTAATCGGCATAATTGCCTTCAAACCAGACTACCTGGCTATCGCCTTCAAAAGCCAGCATATGCGTGGCAATACGATCCAGGAACCAGCGGTCATGGGAAATGACCACGGCGCAGCCGGGGAAGGCCAGTAAGGCTTCTTCCAGGGCCCGCAAAGTTTCCACATCCAGATCGTTGGTCGGTTCGTCGAGCAGCAGCACGTTGCCGCCGCTTTTGAGCAGCTTGGCCAGATGCACACGGTTACGCTCGCCGCCGGACAGGTCGCCGATGCGTTTTTGTTGATCGGTGCCTTTGAAATTAAAGCGGCCGACATAAGCACGGGATGGGGTTTCGTATTTGCCGACGGTGATAGTATCGAGACCGTCGGAGATTTCTTCCCAGACCGTTTTATTGGCATCCAGATCGTCACGCAATTGATCGACGTAGGCCATTTGTACGGTTTGGCCCAGCGTCAACGTGCCTGCGTCGGGTTGTTCAAAACCCGCCATCATGCGGAACAAAGTGGTTTTACCGGCGCCGTTAGGGCCGATAATGCCGACGATACCGCCCGGCGGCAGTTTGAAGCTCAAGTCGTTGATCAATAAGCGGTCGCCGAAACCTTTGCTGATGCCATCGGCATGAATCACGATATCGCCCAAACGCGGGCCGGGTGGAATATAGATTTCCTGGGTTTCATTGCGTTGTTGCGTTTCCTGGGAGGCCAATTCATCAAAGCGCGCCAGGCGGGCTTTGCTTTTGGCGTGCCGTCCTTTCGGATTGGAACGTACCCATTCCAGCTCGGCTTTCATTGATTTTTGCCGGGAGCTTTCCTGCCTCTCTTCCAATTCCAGACGTTTTTCTTTTTGCTCCAGCCAGTTGGAATAATTGCCCTCCCAGGGGATGCCTTGCCCCCTGTCGAGTTCCAGAATCCAACCGGCGACATTATCCAAAAAGTAACGGTCGTGGGTAACAGCCACCACGGTGCCGGGATAATCATGCAGAAAGCGTTCCAGCCAGGCCACCGATTCGGCGTCCAGATGGTTGGTCGGTTCGTCCAGAAGCAGCATATCGGGATTGGATAGCAGCAGGCGGCATAGCGCCACCCGGCGTTTTTCACCGCCTGAAAGTTTACTGATGTCGGCATCCCAGTCGGGCAGACGCAAAGCGTCGGCGGCGATTTCCAGTTTCCGGTCCAGCTCCCATGCGCCCGCTGCTTCAATTTTTTCCTGCAGCTCCGCCTGTTCTGCGATGAGGGCGTCAAAATCGGCATCCGGCTCGGCAAAAGCGTTGTTGACTTCGTCAAAGCGGGTGAGAACCGCCTTGATTTCGGCCACCGCTTCCTCGACATTGCCGCGCACGGTTTTGTCGGGATCGAGTTGCGGTTCTTGCGGCAGATAACCGATATGAATGCCTTTTTGCGGAATGGCCTCGCCTTCGATGTCTTTGTCTATACCCGCCATTATGCGCAGCAATGTCGATTTGCCCGAACCGTTTAAACCCAGCACGCCTATTTTGGCGCCGGGAAAAAAAGACAGCGATATGTCCTTGAGAATATGTTTTTTGGGCGGGACAATTTTTCCCACCCGGTTCATTGAATAAATGTATTGCGCCATTTTGTTTGTATTTGACCTTAGGTTGTATGCTTTAATAAAGACTTCAGTTTGAGCATTATACTTCGCGCGGCCATGTTTGCGGCTTTTATGACAAAATAACACGTTAAAAAAACGCAAATGTGGCCGCGCGAAGTATTTTTCATGTTATCGCCGAATGTCTAAAAGAAATGGCCTCATAGGCGCGGGCATTTTTGCACACGGCGCTTATAATTTGAAAAGTGTTTCCTGGATAACGGCAAAAAAATACAAGTGGCCTATGAAATTTGACTCTCAAGCAAGAGCTTATCCGACGATTCAAGTCGGTAATAGCCGTGTTGACGGCGAGACTGCCGAAGTGTCGGGGAAACAGATTAAAACAGCGAGCTATGAATGAAACAAGTAAGTGATATGTTCAGGATAACAACCGAGTCAAGACATGAATTTTAAAAAATGGTGGCCGTTTAAAAGAAAAAGGTCAAAAGCTAAAAAAGACGAGGACGGGCATTTGGCGCTGCAAAGTGTTTATACCTCTACCAATGACATAGCTATTGGCATGTATGTCGCAGAACTCGACCGGCCTTGGCTTGAAACCGACTTCAAGTTTCAGGGATTTGAGATTAAAACCGCAGCCGATATTCAGAAGATAAAAGAAACATGTGACTATGTTTATATCGATTATACGAAAAATAAAAAGCGGCTTAAGCAAATCCCCAATACAAAACCGGAGCTCACAACGTCTTATGACTTTCCGCCGCCACCGCCAAAATTGAGTGTCTTCGAGAAAGAAATCGGCAATGCCCAGAAAATATACCATGACACCGGGCTTCTGGTTGCGGATTTTATGGAGCGTATTGGAAGAGGTGAGGGGGTTGATACCAAGAGTGCCAAGCAGGCGGTAGCTGAATGTGTGAATAGTATTTCCTGATTACCCATAAGTCTCAGCAACTTTTGACCCTTCGGTTAGTCGAACCTGAGCCCTACCCTGACTGGAGATCGTGCCATGAAAAAGAACCCTA